>CAMNJY010000109.1 GCA_946541745.1 uncultured Prevotellaceae bacterium | reverse complement strand
TCGAGACATACGCCCGCCGCCGCCGCTATGCCGAGCAGATTATGGACGCCCTGGGCTGCACCTACGACCGCAGCCAGGTGGGCATGTTCCTCTGGGGGCGCATTCCCGACAGCATAGGGAACGTCGAAGACCTGACCGAGCACGTGCTCCACGAGGCTCGCGTCTTCATCACCCCCGGCTTCATCTTCGGCTCTAACGGCAACCGCTACATCCGCATCTCGCTCTGCGCCAAGGAGGAGAAGATAAAAGAGGCTTTGGAAAGGATAGAAGCCCACCCCCTGCCCCTCCCCAAGGGAGGGGAGTCTCTATAGGCTTGGAGGTGGATAAGTTAATAGATAACATAGTATAAACAAAATAAATGGAGACCCCCGCAGCAACCAGGCTCCCCTCCCTTGGGGAGGGGCTGGGGGTAGGCTTTTATGGAATTAGACTTACAACCACTGAATTTACCGAGTGACAATGAACGCCCCTTCGTCATTGCCGGCCCCTGCAGTGCCGAGACCGAGGAGCAAGTGATGGAAACCGCAAGGCAACTGGCCATGAAGGGCTGCCACAACTTCCGTGCCGGCGTATGGAAGCCGCGCACCAAGCCCGGCGGCTTCGAGGGCAACGGCGAGAAGGCCCTGCCCTGGATGAAGCAGGTGAAGGAGGAGACCCACATGCTCATAGCCACCGAGGTGGCCACGCCGCAGCACGTGGAGCTGGCCCTGAAGTATGACATGGACATACTCTGGATAGGCGCCCGCACCACCGCCAACCCCTTCGCCATGCAGGCCCTGGCCGACGCCCTGCAGGGTGTCGACGTGCCCGTGTTCGTGAAGAACCCCGTCAACCCCGACATCGAGCTGTGGATAGGAGCCATGGAGCGCATCAACCAGGCCGGCGTGAAGCGGATAGCCGCCATCCACCGCGGCTTCTCGAGCTACGAGCAGAAAATCTACCGCAACGCACCGATGTGGCAGATTCCCATCGAGCTGCACCGCCGCATACCCGAGCTGCCCATCATCAGCGACCCCAGCCACATCGGCGGCCGCCGCGAGCTGATAGCCCCGCTCTGCCAGCAGGCCATGGACCTGGGCTTCGACGGACTCATCGTCGAGAGCCACTGCGACCCCGACAAGGCGTGGAGCGACGCCAAGCAGCAGGTCACGCCTGAGGTGCTCGACTACATCCTCTCGCTGCTTATCATCCGCGACGAGAACACCACCACCGAGGGACTGGCCAGCCTGCGCAAGCAGATTGACGAACTGGACAACCAAATCATGGACATCCTGGCCAAGCGCATGCGCGTCTGCCGAGAGATAGGCCATTACAAGAAGGAGCACAACATGACCGTGCTGCAGGCCTCGCGCTACAACGAGATCCTGTCCAAGCGCGGCGTCCAGGGCTCGCTCTGCGGCATGGGTTCCGACTTCGTGGCCAAGGTCTTCGAGAGCATCCATGAGGAGTCGGTGAGACAGCAGATAGAGATTATTAACAAGTAGCCCACCCCCAGCCCCTCCCCAAGGGAGGGGAGCCGGAATAGACCGGAGGTGGAATCACTGTAAAAGAAATATTGTATAAATAAAACAAAAGGAGACCCCCACAGTAACCAAACTCCCCTCCCTTGGGGAGGGGTAGGGGGTGGGCTTATTATGAAGATATTAGTTATGGGCGCAGGCAAGATGGGGAGCTTCTTCATCGACCTGCTGAGTTTCGACCATGAGGTGGCCGTCTTCGAGCGCGACCCGCGCCGCATGCGGTTCACCTACAACTGCCAGCGGTTTACCACCTACGAGGAGATTCAGACCTTCCGTCCCGAACTGCTCATCAACGCCGTCACGCTGAAGTACACCATCCCCGTGTTCAAGGAGGTGATGCCCTACCTGCCCAAGGAGTGCATCATCAGCGATATAGCCTCGGTGAAGACCGATTTGAAGGAGTTCTACGAGCAGTCGGGCATGCGCTACGTCTCAACGCACCCCATGTTCGGACCGACCTTCGCCAACCTGAACCAACTCTCGGAGGAGAACGCCATCATCATCAGCGAGGGCGACTACATGGGGCGCATCTTCTTCAAGGACCTCTACCAGCGCTTGGGGCTGAACATCTACGAGTACACCTTCGACGAGCACGACCGCACGGTGGCCTACTCGCTGTCTATTCCCTTCGTCTCGACCTTCGTCTTCGCGGCCGTCATGAAGCACCAGGACGCGCCGGGAACCACCTTCAAGCGCCACATGCGCATTGCCAAGGGCGTGCTCAACGAGGACGACTACCTGTTGCAGGAAATACTCTTCAACCCCTACACCCACGACCAGGTGAGCCAGATACGCACCGAGCTGAAGCAGCTGCTCGAGATTATCGACCAAAGGGATGCCGACGGCATGAAGGCTTACCTCACGAAGATTCGCGACAACGTGCGCCGCGACATTGAAGTGAAGAAGTGATGGGCGGTAAGTGGTTTTACCATCTGGTGGCCTTTATCGTTGTAGCCATCTGGGGCAGCACCTTCGTGTTTACGAAGATGCTGCTCCAGGCAGGGCTGTCGCCGGCCCAGATATTCACCCTGCGGTTTATTGTCGCCTATGTCCTGCTGCTGGCCTTCTCGCTGACGCGCCAGCACCGGTGGCTCAGCAGCTCGCTCAAGGACGAACTGCTGATGGTGGTGCTCGGCGTCACGGGCGGGTCCATGTATTTCTTCACCGAGAATGCCGCCATGCTCTATACCACTGCCACCAACACGTCGCTCATCGTCTGCTCCTGTCCGCTCTTCGCCATGTTCCTCTTCGCCCTGTTCTATCGTCAGAGCGAGCCCATTGGGCGCATGCAGGCCGTAGGCTCGCTGTTGGCCTGCCTGGGCATGGCCGTCGTCGTGCTCAACGGCCACTTCGTGCTCCATCTGTCGCCCCTTGGCGACCTGCTGGCTTTCGCCGCCTGTCTCTGCTGGGCCGTCTACTCGCTGCTGATGAAGCCCGCCCTGCAGCGCTACTCCACGCTCTTCATCACCCGCAAGGTGTTCTTCTACGGTCTCGTCACCATCATGCCTTATTACGCTCTGGTGCCGGGATTCCCGACGCTCAGCACCATTCTGCGACCCGACGTGCTGTGGAGCCTGCTGTTTCTCGGCGTCGTCGCCTCAATGCTCTGCTTCCTCCTCTGGAACTGGGTCATCAGTCGGCTTGGTGCCGTCGTCGCCACCAACTGGGTCTACTTCAACCCCATCACCACCATCATCTTTGCCTGGTGGCTCCTCGACGAGCAGATTACGCCCTTCTTCCTCGTCGGCACCCTCTTGATTCTCGCCGGTATGTACTTGGCCGACCAGAATAAATAGCAATACGCCTCTGAGTCTCATCGTGAAACTCATGTTTATAGTCGGTTGCACTCACTCTGTCCGGCATGGCTCCATTCCACTTATGCTTGACGCCGATGGCTTCTAACTCTTGACTGTCTTTGTCACTTTTCATTGATTTATGTCAAAATAATAACAAAAAGAAAGTTTTTCTGTATTTTTTCTGATAAAATGTTTGGTAATTCAGATTTTTGATGTAATTTTGCAACCGCAAACGGAAACATAACAGCATTCAATAAGTAAAACAACCAACAAAAAAAGGAAAAAAGATTATGAACGCAGCACAAGTTGTTGAAGATCTCAAAAAGAGATTCCCCAATGAGCCTGAGTACATTCAGGCCGTTTCCCAGGTTCTTCCCACCATTGAGGAAGAGTACAACAAGCACCCCGAGTTTGAGAAGGCCAACCTCATTGAGCGTCTGTGCATTCCCGACCGCGTTTGCGAGTTCCGCATCACCTGGGTCGACGACAAGGGTAACGTCCAGACCAACATGGGCTATCGTATTCAGCATAACAACGCCATTGGCCCGTACAAAGGCGGCTTGCGTTATCACAAGAGTGTGAACCTGGGTATTCTGAAGTTCCTGGCCTTTGAGCAGACCTTCAAGAACTCGCTCACCACGCTGCCCATGGGCGGTGCCAAGGGTGGCTCAGACTTCTCGCCCCGTGGCAAGAGCGACGCCGAGGTGATGCGTTTCTGCCAGGCCTTCATGAACGAACTCTACCGCGTCATCGGTCCCGACGAGGACGTGCCCGCTGGCGACATCGGTGTCGGCGGCCGTGAGGTGGGCTATCTCTTCGGACAGTATAAGAAACTGACCCACCAGTTCCAGGGCGTGCTCACCGGTAAGGGCATCCCCTTCGGCGGTTCACTCATCCGTCCCGAGGCTACGGGTTACGGCACCGTTTATTTCCTCTGCTCTATGCTGCAGACCCGCGGCATTGACATCAAGGGCAAGAAGGTGCTGATTTCGGGTGCCGGCAACGTGGCCCAGTATGCTGCCGAGAAGTGCCTGCAGCTGGGTGCCATCCCCATGACCATGAGCGACTCCGACGGTTACATCTACGACCCGGACGGCATCGACCGTGCCAAGCTCGACTACATCATGGAACTGAAGAACGTGGAGCGCGGACGTATCAAGGAGTATGTCGAGGAGTATCCCACCGCCCAGTATCATGAGGGCAAGCGCCCCTGGTATGAGAAGGCCGACATCGCCCTGCCCTGCGCTACTCAGAACGAGATCAACGGCGAGGAGGCTCAGGCTCTGGTCAACAACGGTATCATCGCCGTGGCCGAGGGTGCCAACATGCCCTCTCTGCCCGAGGCTATCAAGATATTCCAGGACGCCAAGATTCTCTACTCGCCGGGTAAGGCCAGCAACGCCGGTGGCGTGTCGGTCAGCGGTCTTGAGATGTCGCAGAACTCCGAGCGTCTGAGCTGGACGGCTGAAGAGGTAGACAACTACCTGAAGCGCATCATGAACGATATTCATGAGAACTGCGTGAAGTACGGTACCGAGAAGGACGGCTACATCAACTACGTGAAGGGTGCCAACGTGGCCGGCTTCATGAAGGTGGCCAAGGCCATGATGGCTCAAGGCATTGTATGATAAAACGCCCACAAAGAAAAAAAATCCCCGCCCGTCAAGGTGGGGATTTTTTTGCTTCCTGCGTTGCTGTCAGAAGGGTAGGGGGCCGTCGCCGGGCATGGGGGCATCGCCGAAGGGGTCGGCCTGTCCGGGAACGAAGGGCGTGCCCGCCGCCTCGCCGTTAATCTTTGAGCCCAGTATTTCTCCGCCGTTGTCTTTTTCCTTGCTCTTATTGCCAAGGCGCGTGTCCTCTGGATTCTCAAAGCGCGTAAATTCGCCGCGGAACGTCAGCAGCACGTCGCCGGTAGCACCCTTACGGTGCTTGGCTATGATGATCTGTGCCATGCCGTGAAGGTCGCGCCCGTTGTCGTCCTGGAAGATGTGGTAGTACTCAGGGCGGTGAACAAAGAGCACCATGTCGGCATCCTGCTCTATGGCGCCCGACTCGCGCAGGTCCGACAGCTGCGGGCGCTTGCCCTCCAGCCCCTCGCGGCTCTCCACGCCACGGTTCAGCTGCGACAGGGCCAGGATGGGTATGTCGAGCTCCTTGGCCAGGCCCTTCAGCGAGCGGCTGATGGTCGACACCTCCTCCTGGCGGCTGGAGAAGCGCATGCCGTTGGCGTTCATCAGCTGCAGATAGTCTATCATGATGATTTTCACACCGTGCTCACGCACCAGCCGGCGGGCTTTGGTACGCAGTTCGAAGACCGACAGTCCCGGCGTGTCGTCGACGTAGAGTGGCGCTCCGAGCAGGGTGTTCACCCGCTTGTCAAGCCGCTCCCACTCGTCGGGCAGCAGCTGTCCGTTCAATATCTTCGAACCCTGGATCTCGCAGGCGTTCGATATGAGACGGTTCACCAGCTGCACGTTCGACATTTCCAGCGAGAAGAAGGCCATGGGCACCCTGTAGTCGGCAGCTATGTTCTTGGCCATGCTCAGGGCGAACGACGTCTTACCCATGGCCGGGCGCCCGGCTATGATCACCAGGTCGGAGGCCTGCCATCCGCTGGTAATGTCGTCCAGCTTGTGATAGCCCGTGGGCACGCCCGTCAGTCCGTCCTTGTTGGCCGCGGCGGCCTGGATGGTCTTCTGCGCCAGTTCTATCACGGGGTCTATCTGGGTGTAGTCCTTCTTCATGTTTTTCTGCGACAGCTCGAAGAGGGCCCCTTCGGCGTGCTGCATCAGCTCGTCCACGTCGATGGTCTCGTCGAAGGCTTTCGTCTCTACGTCGCTGGCAAACGATATCAGCTGGCGGGCCAGGAACTTCTGGGCTATGATGTTGGCGTGATACTCTATGTTGGCCGACGAGGCCACCCTGCCCGACAGCTCGGTGATGTAGGCCGGGCCGCCTACGTTGTCGAGCTCGCCCGCCCGTGCCAGCTGGTCGGTGACGGTGATGATGTCCACTGGCTTCTCGGCCATGGCCAGGTCACGGATGGCGGTGTACACCTTCTGGTTGCGCGGCTCATAGAAACTCTCGGGGTGCAGTATTTCGCATACCACGCTGTAGGCGTCCTTGTCTATCATCAGGGCGCCCAGCACTATCTTCTCTACCTCAAGGGCCTGCGGCTGCAGGTGGCCGTAGGTGTTGTCAACGGGCTGAGGAGCACGGCGCTGACGGCGGTTGTTGTCGTATTCGGGCATAGTCAAAAAAAGTTTGGGGGTGCAAAGTTAGAAAAAAGTTATGAATTAAGCATGATGAATTATGAATATTTTCGTAACTTTGCAGCCGATTTTTACTAAAGCATAAAATAAAGCAACAAAAACATGGAAAGAGATAAATTGCAGGCCCATGGTGCCATCCTGCTGGCCAACACCATCTTCGGCCTTGGCGTACCGGTGACCAAGGTACTGCTCGACCAGTGGGTGTCGCCCCTTACCTATATGGCTACGCGCAGTCTCGGCGCAGCCGTCGTCTTCTGGATCATAGCCTCGCTGATGAAGCCCGAAAAAGTGGAGCGGCGCGACCTGCAGGTCATCATGCTGGGCGGACTCACGGGGTTTGTCGTCTCGCAGACCCTGACGGCCGAGGCCCTCAACTACACCAGTCCCGTCTACTTCTCGCTCATAGCCACGCTTACCCCGGTGGCCGTGATGCTGCTGGCGGCGCTCACCATCGGCGAGCGCATTACCGGCATCAAGACCCTGGGCGTGCTCTTAGGCATCGGCGGCGCAGTGCTCATGGTGGTCATGGGCCAGACCATGGGCTCAGGCAGCAACGACCTGCTGGGCATCATCCTGGCCATACTTAGCGTGCTCACCTGGGCCGTCTACCTCATCATCACCCGCAAGGTGGCCGTGAAGTACTCGCCCGTCACCCAGATGAAGTATGTGTTTCTCGTGTCGGCCATCGTCACCGTTCCCTTAGCGTGGGGCGAGCTGGGCACGCAGCCCCTCTTCCAGGTCTCCACCTTTGCCTGGGACGGTGCTCTCGAGATGGCCTTTATTGTGCTTTGCGCCACCGTGCTGGGCTACTTCCTCATTCCCTTTGCCATGAAGAGCCTCAGTGCCACTACCGTCAGCATCTACACCAACCTCCAGCCCATGGTCGCCTCGTTCATCGCCATCGCCCTGGGCCAGGACCGCCTCACGTGGGACAAGCCCGTGGCCGCCCTCCTGGTGCTCCTCAGTGCCTGGATAGTCACCGAAAGGGCGAAGTCATGAGTCAGCTGCGATAGTCGCCCTCTCTGAAACACCTCAGAAACCATGCTATACCTGCTATAGTGGTGTTTATTTGGTTGATATTCAGGTACTTATCCTATAGCATAGTTTACTGAAACTATGCTATAACTATGCTATGACCATGCTATGATTCAGGTTCCTTAAGTTGAGGAGTTAGAAGTCGATAGTCACATCATAGGCACAACTGTTTTGCGTAGGCCCGCAAGGTGTTTAGCGTAGGCCCGCAAGGCGTTATGCGCCTACGCGCAAGGTCTCAACCCTATGCTTTAATCCCCTAAAGCGTGCTTGCCATGACGCAAACGAGCCACCCTGCACACCTTTGCAGCGTCAATCTGCTGGCTAAACGCCTATTATAGCATTCAAGCTTCGCATTCGCTCAACTTTAGGAGTTAGAAGGAGTTATCGGCCTTTGGCCTCATGTAGTTAGAAGTCATTAGTTTGGCGCTCTGCAAACTTCAGAGGTTATTGGCGTTGTTAGTCATTTCCTTACTTCTGACTCCATCAAACTCCCTCACTCCTTCTGACTCCTCAACTTGAGAAAGTTGAATTATAGCATAGTTCATAGCACAGTTATAGCATAGTTTGTGGAAACTATGCTATAGGATAACAGCTTGTGTTATAGTGCTTTACAGTAAACTATAGCATAGATAGCTGGTTTCATGAACCTCACTGATGAGTTTATGCGTGTCAGAATCATAGTGCACTGTGTTTAAATGTTCAATGAGCTGGGCTTTCATACTACATAAATATTTTTGCTTGACTTCCCAATTACTCTCAAAATGAGAAACTCATTTTGAGAGTAATGCTATACCTTTGCAAAAAATGAATATAGATGATATGATTATCCGCATTTTAGTGTTATTTAACTGGGTGGATTTGCCCAGGTGGCCAAGAAGTTGTACCTTTGTCGAAAAATAAGGGTTAGCATGAAACTATTAGAGTTCACCAAACGTTTCCCGGACGAAGAGTCCTGTATTCGTCACCTAAAGGAGCAACGCGAGAAGGCAGGTGTGGTTTGTAGCCATTGTGGCGGGACCCATCAGA
>CAMNJY010000108.1 GCA_946541745.1 uncultured Prevotellaceae bacterium | reverse complement strand
ATTGGGTTACGAATAAGAAACCTAACTCCTTCACCAATCCTCCCCAATTTGCTTTCTCCTTCAATTTGAAGTTCCTCGTTTTTCCCTTGATTGCCTTTATTTTAGGTCGAAATGCGTTAATCTTCTAAAACCGCTTCGCTTTTACAAGCTTTTTTCGTAACTTTGCCGACGGTTTCAAAAACTAAATAACGAATATGGGCAATAAGATTGTTACCTTCGGCGAGCTGATGCTCCGTTTCTCGAAGGAAGAAAAGAAACGTTTGTCACAGAGTAAAACGTTCTGCGGCAACTACGGCGGTAGTGAGGCCAACGTGGCCGTTTCACTGGCCATGCAGGGTGAGGAAGTAGAGTATGTCACGCGGCTGCCGGCCTCACAGATGGGGCGTGCCGGTGCTATGAGGCTGCGTGAACTGGGTGTGGGCACCCACTATATACTATATGGTGGCGAGCGTGTAGGTGTCTACTATTTTGAGGAGGCTGCCAGCTTGCGCAATGCCAGTGTCACCTACGACCGTGCCGGGTCGGCCTACTACTACCTTGAGCCGGGCATGATAGACTGGCGCGAGGCATTGAAGGATGCCAAGGTGCTCCATGTGTCGGGCATCACGGCCGCCATCACCAAACCGGCCGCTGAAGCCACGTTCGAGGCTATCGAGGTGGCCGAACAGATGGGGCTGACCATCAGCATAGACCTGAACTACCGCAAGAACCTGTGGCGTTACGAGGGAGCGCAGCCCCGCGAGACGCTTAAGCGCATGATGGGGCATGCCGATGTGATGTTTGGCGACGTCATAGAATACGAGTTTATTACCGAGCACCCCAAGATACCGTTCAAGGCCGTGACGCCCGACTACCAGATGCCCTTGGACGACTACCGGCAGTGGTACGAGGAGATACGCCTGCTGTGTCCTCGCTGCCGCAAGATAATGATAGGCATGCGCAACGAGATAAGCTCCAGCCACCACACGCTGACGGCCCTGCTGTGGGCCGACGAGCAGATGTATAATGCGCGTATCGTGGACATCCCCAATGTGGTAGACCCCATGGGGGTGGGCGATGCCTTTGACGGCGGTTTCCTTCACGCCCTGAACTTGTTCCCCGACGACAACCAGCGCATACTGGACTACTCGTTGGCCGCAGCGTCGCTGAAGAACACCATTGCCGGCGACTTCAACCTGTCAACGGAGGAGGAAATCATGGATGTGATGAACGACAACTATCAGTTGCACGACATCAAGATCTACGACTGAAGAAATAAAGAGACGCAGAGTAAAAAAACTCTGCGTCTCTTTGTTTCTGTGTATCGATTGATTCCCTTTACTTGCCGTTCAGGGCGAGGCTCACTTCGACGGCGATGCTGACGGTGGCACCCACCATGGGGTTGTTGCCGATGCCGAGGAAGCCCATCATCTCAACGTGGGCGGGCACTGAGCTGGAGCCTGCAAACTGAGCATCGCTGTGCATGCGGCCCAGGGTGTCGGTCATGCCGTAGCTGGCAGGACCAGCGGCCATGTTGTCGGGATGCAGGGTGCGACCCGTGCCACCACCAGAAGCCACAGAGAAGTAGGGCTTGCCAGCGAGCACGCGCTCCTTCTTATAGGTGCCGGCCACGGGGTGCTGGAAGCGGGTAGGATTAGTAGAGTTGCCGGTGATAGACACATCGACGTTCTCCTTCCACAGGATGGCTACACCCTCGCGGACGTCGTCGGCACCATAGCACTTCACCTTGGCGCGGGGACCGTCGCTATAGGGCACTTCCTTGATGACCTTCACCTCGCCGGTGTAGTAGTCGAACTGCGTTTGTACATAGGTGAAACCGTTGATGCGGCTGATAATCATGGCAGCATCCTTGCCAAGGCCGTTGAGGATGACGCGCAGGGGCTTCTGGCGCACCTTGTTGGCTTTCTCGGCAATCTTGATGGCACCCTCGGCGGCAGCGAAGCTCTCGTGGCCGGCCAGGAAGGCGAAGCACTCGGTTTCCTCGCGCAGCAGACGGGCGGCCAGGTTTCCGTGACCCAGACCCACCTTACGGTCGTCGGCCACTGAGCCGGGTATGCAGAACGACTGCAGGCCGATGCCGATGGCCTCGGCGGCCTCGGCAGCATTCTTCACGCCCTTCTTGATGGCGATGGCGGCACCGCACACGTATGCCCACTTGGCGTTCTCGAAGCAGATACGCTGGGTGTCCTCACACATCTGGTAGGGGTCAACACCGGCCTTCTCGCAAATCTCATTGGCCTCCTCGATGCTGTTGATTCCGTTCTCTTTAAGAGCGGCCAGTACCTGGTTGATACGACGCTCGTAGCTCTCGAATGATACTTTTCTAATCATGGTTCTGGTCCTCCTTATTATTCTTTACGTGGGTCAATACACTTTACAATTCCCTGCTCGGCGGTGGTGCGTCCATAGCTGCCCGTAAACTTCTTCACGGCCTCGTTGGCATCCATACCGTCCTTGATGGCCTCCATCATCTTGCCCAGGTGAACATACTCGTAGCCGCAGACCTGGTTGTCAGCGTCCAGGAACTGCTTGGTGATGTAACCCTCTGTCAGTTCCAGGTAACGTGTGCCCTTGGCCACAGTGCCATAGAGGGTACCGGTCTGCGAGCGCAGACCCTTGCCCAGGTCTTCCAAGCCGGCACCGATGACGAGTCCCCCCTCAGAGAAGGCACTCTGCGTGCGACCGTAGACAATCTGGAGGAACAGCTCGCGCATGGCAGTGTTGATAGCGTCGCAAACGAGGTCGGTGTTCAGGGCCTCGAGGATAGTCTTGCCAGGCAGAATCTCGCTGGCCATGGCGGCACTATGGGTCATACCCGTGCAGCCGATGGTCTCGACGAGGGCCTCCTGAATGATGCCGTCCTTGACGTTGAGGCTCAGCTTGCAGGCTCCCTGCTGGGGGGCACACCAACCGATGCCGTGAGTATAACCTGAGATGTCTTTGATCTCTTTTGCCTGAATCCATTTGCCCTCTTCGGGAATGGGGGCGGGTCCGTGGTTAGGACCTTTTGCAACAACGCACATGTTGTTGACTTCGTTAGAATACTGCATATATTAGTAATTATAAAAATAGGTTGTGATTCAAATCACGTGCAAAGTTACAAAATAATACATAAAAATAGGTATATCGGGCCGTGACTTTAACCTTATTTATCATCTGAAAGGAGGATATTGCCACGCTGATATTGCAATTTTCGGAAAAATGTAGTACCTTTGCACCCGCAAATACATTTTTTTAATAATAAAACGTAGAAATGAAAGCATTTGTTTTTCCCGGACAGGGAGCACAGTTCGTGGGTATGGGCAAGGATCTGTACGACACGAACGCAGAAGCAAAAGAATTGTTTGAGAAGGCTAACGACATCCTCGGCTACCGCATCACCGACATCATGTTCAGCGGCACCGACGAGGATCTGAAGCAGACGAAGGTGACCCAGCCTGCCGTCTTTCTCCACTCTGTGATTTCGGCTATTTGCATGGGCGAGGCTTTCCAGCCGGCCATGACCGCCGGCCACTCCTTGGGCGAGTTCTCGGCCCTGGTGGCTGCCGGTGCGCTGTCGTTTGAGGACGGCCTGAGGCTGGTTTACGCCCGCGCCATGGCTATGCAGAAAGCCTGCGAGGCCCAGCCATCGACGATGGCCGCCATCATAGCACTGCCCGACGAGAAAGTCGAGGAGGTCTGCGCTGAGGTGTCGCAGATGGGCAAGGGTGTCGTCGTGCCTGCCAACTATAACTGTCCCGGCCAGCTGGTCATCAGTGGCAACATTGAGGCCATCGACGAAGCCTGCACCCGGCTGAAGGCCGCCGGTGCCAAGCGTGCACTGCCGCTGAAGGTGGGTGGTGCGTTCCACTCGCCCCTGATGCAACCTGCCAAAGACGAACTGCAGCAGGCCATAGAGAAGACCGAGTTCCAGACACCGAAGTGCCCCGTCTATCAGAATGTGGACGGCAAGCCCCACACCGACCCCGCTGAAATCAAGCAGAACCTGATAGCCCAGCTGACCTCCTCGGTGCGCTGGACGCAGTGCGTTCAGTCGATGATTCAGGATGGTGCCACCGACTTCACCGAGTGCGGCCCCGGCAAAGCCCTTCAGGGTATGATAGCCAAGATCAACAAAGAGGTCACCGCTCATGGCATTGAATAAGTTAATAATCTATCAGATCTTCACGCGGCTTTACACCAATCGCAACACGACGCGCAAGCAGAATGGCACGATTGAGGAGAACGGCTGCGGAAAGCTCAACGACTTCACGCCCGCTGTCCTGAGACACATCAGGCAGATGGGCGTGAGCCATATTTGGTACACCGGCGTGCTGCGCCATGCCACGATGACCGACTACAGCGCCTACGGCATTCCCCGCCAGCACCCCGCCGTGGTGAAAGGCCGCGCCGGCTCTCCCTACGCCATCACCGACTACTATGACATAGACCCAGACCTGGCCGAAGACGTTGAGCACCGCATGCAGGAGTTTGAACAGTTGGTGGAACGCACTCACAAGGCCGGTATGAAGGTCATCATCGACTTTGTACCCAACCATGTGGCACGGCAGTATAAAAGCATCGCCAAACCGAGCGGCGTGAGCGACCTGGGAGCGGGCGACAACCCCGGGATGGGCTTCTCGCCTCAGAACAATTTCTACTACTGTCCAGGTCAAAGGTTTACTCCATACTTTGACCTCTATCACGGTGAGAAAGAGCCGTATATAGAGGAGCCGGCTAAAGCTACCGGCAACGACTGTTTCCACAATGCGCCAGGCAAGAACGACTGGTATGAGACCGTCAAGCTCTGCTACGGTGTGGACTACTATGCCGGTAGGGTTGGCCACTTCGACCCCGTGCCCGACACGTGGCTGAAGATGACCGCCATCCTGATGTTCTGGGCCAGCAAGGGCATCGACGGTTTTCGCTGCGACATGGCCGAGATGGTGCCGGCAGAGTTCTGGGCCTATGCCACCGGTCAGGTGAAGCAGCAGTACCCTGAACTGGTGTTCATCGGCGAGGTCTACAACCCCGCTGAGTACCGTCGCTACCTGGCCTCGGGCTTCGACTATCTGTACGACAAGGTGGGCATGTACGACACACTGTTCCAGGTCATCCGCCACCAGCAGTCAACCCATGCCGTCACCGGCGCCTGGCAGCAGACCGATGACATACGCCAGCACATGCTCTACTTCCTTGAGAACCACGACGAGCTGCGCATAGCCAGCGACTTCTTTGCGGCCAACGGCAGACGTGGCATACCCGCACTGGTGGTCAGTACGCTGTTGCAGCAGAATCCCTTCATGCTCTACGCCGGACAGGAGTATGGTGAGCGGGGCATGGACCAGGAGGGCTTCAGCGGCCACGACGGGCGTACCACCATCTTCGACTACTGGTCGGTCGATACCCTATGCCGCGCCGCACAGCACCAGCTCACCGATGCCGAACAGCAGCTCTATGGCCAATATATGAAAGTGCTCAACATAGCCACCAGCGAAGCTGCTGTCACTCAGGGCGACAGCTACGACCTGATGTACGTCAACCCCTCGTGTCACCGCCAGTACATGTTCCTGCGCCGCTACAAGCGTCAGTTGCTGTTGGTAGTGGCCAATTTCGACGAGGCTGACGCCGACGTGTCCATCTGTGTACCGGCCCACGCCTTCGAGTTCCTGGGGCTGCGTGAAAAGTGTTACACCGCGACCGACCTGCTGGGCGATGCACCCACCGTTGAGCTGCCTTTCACCAAGGATGGCAGCGTCCGCGTCAGTGTGCCCGCTTTGGGAGCCGTCGTCTACAAACTCAAGTAGCCAGTGAAGAAAGGGCTGTTGGCATTGTCACCCTTAGCGGTGTTCGTCGTTCTCTACCTGGTCACCAGCATCGTGATTGGCGATTTCTACAAGGTGCCTATCACCGTGGCATTCATGGTAGCCTCTATCTACGCCGTGCTGACCACCCGGCATCTGCCGCTCACTCAGCGTGTCGGCACATTCTCGCGCGGAGCCTCTACCGAGCAGATGATGCTCATGGTATGGATTTTCATTCTTGCCGGCGCCTTTGCCAGTACAGCCAAAGCCATGGGCAGCATCGATGCCACGGTCAGCCTTACGCTGTGGCTGCTGCCGCCCCAGATGCTGCTGGCAGGTCTTTTCCTGGCCTCCTGCTTCATCTCGCTGAGCATAGGCACCTCCGTGGGCACCATTGTGGCACTGACGCCCATTGCCGCCGGAGTGGCGGCTCAGACGGGTGCCTCGGTGCCCTTGGTGACGGCGGTCGTCGTGGGTGGGTCGTTCTTTGGCGACAACCTCTCGTTTATCTCCGACACCACCATCGCCGCCACCCAGACACAGGGCTGTCGCCTGAGCGACAAGTTCAGGGTTAACTCCTTCCTCGTCGTGCCAGCCGCCCTGGTGGTCTTCGTTGTCTACGTAGTCATGGGTAGCGGTGTCCATTCCCCCGCAGCCGTCGGTGCCCTCCTGCCCGTCAAGGTGCTGCCTTATCTGGTGGTGCTCGTCACCGCTATCCTCGGTATGAACGTCATGGCCGTACTTACCGTGGGCCTTTTACTGACGGGCCTCATAGGCCTGCTCGACGGCAGCTATGACCTCTACGGGTGGATGGGGGCCATGGGCAGCGGCATCGTGGACATGGGCGAGCTTGTCATCATCACCATGATGGCGGGCGGACTGCTGGAAACCATCCGCCGCAATGGCGGCATCGAGTACCTCATTCGCTTGCTCACGCGCCGTGTCAGCACCAAGCGCGGAGCCGAACTGTCGGTGGCCGCACTGGTGTCGCTGGTCAATGTGTGTACGGCTAACAATACGGTGGCCATCCTCACCGTGGGCGGCATAGCCAAACAAATAGGCGACCGTTTCGGACTCGACAACCGCAAGTGTGCCTCCATTCTCGACACCTTCTCGTGCTTCACCCAGGGCCTGCTGCCCTACGGTGCCCAGATGCTCATGGCCGCCGGCCTGGCCTCGCTCAATCCGGTGAGCATACTACCTTACCTCTATTATCCTTTCACGCTTGGCATTGTGGCACTGCTGGCCATCCTGCTGCGCTATCCCCGACGGTACTCTTGACTTTTCTGAAAAGTCGAAATATCGATAATCCGAAATATCGAAATAACGAGACAAAACAAATTGAAATCGAGAAAATAAGTGAACATCATTGAGCGTAACCTATACAGACTGCTGCGGGCAGGCATCTTCCAAACCGACGAAAAGATAGAGCCGCTGTCGGCATGGAAGTGGCACCGGCTCTACCAGATGGCTATGATGCACGATATAGCCCCGCAGGTGTTTCAGGGCCTTCAGAACTGCCGCGACCAGTTTGCCGTACAGGTGCCCCCGAAGCTGATGCAAGAGTGGAGCCAAACCGCCATCCAGGAAAAAGGCGACGAGAACGACCTGCTGGCACCCGACCGGCTGACCAACCCCCTGCTGAACCGCCACCTGCAGGCGATGCTCGACACCGAGGACTCCAACACTGAGACGCGCACGGCCCTGCTCCACCTGGTAGGCATCGTGCGGTTCATCATGAATGCCGGCATCCCCGTGAAGCGGGTGGCCGAGTTCGGGGTCTTCCTACGCCAGTCAGGCCGTCGTGTCGACTTTCTTCGACTAAAGAAATGGATTGACCAACTCCAGCTGTCCCCAATGGCCCAGTTGGCCGCACTCATGCTGGTGAAGCTGTTCCACTTCAGTGCCGACGAACTGCCCTTCATGCAGCCCGTCGGCGACGAGCAGATGGACCGCCAGTTGCGTGAACTATACCGTCAGAAGA
Organism: uncultured Prevotellaceae bacterium; assembly: GCA_946541745.1. Taxonomy (GTDB): domain Bacteria; phylum Bacteroidota; class Bacteroidia; order Bacteroidales; family Bacteroidaceae; genus Prevotella. Next base: position 919 of record CAMNJY010000108.1, on the reverse strand, counting down.
ACTCCCATGCCGAGGAGTGGTATTTCTCGCAAGGCAAGAACATTTTCGTACACACCTCCAACCCCTCGGCCATGCTATGGCATATACGCCGCTCGGCCAAGTACTTCAGGTATTACCCCACCGAGATGCTCACCAACTTTGTTACCGCCTTTGCCCACTCCCTATCGCATATCGAGGAGTAACGATACAGGGCTTCGTGGTTTCGAGGAACGAGAAACTATGAAGCCCTGTATCGTTACACGAATTGCCTCTATAGTTTCACATTTTGCAGAAAAGGAGGCCGGTTGATATTTTAAATATGCAGGAAGCCCTTTAGTCTGTCCAAGAACGAAGGTTTCCTCTTTTTGTCAGCCAAATCCAAAACGAATCCGTCGGGATAAATCACTTGATTCGCGCTTATATCGAAGAATGCCAAATCATTTTTCTTTGCAAGGTCAGAAACTAATGTATGAACCTCTCCCGCATCCGACCATGCGAAAGCTACATAGATGGCCTCTTTTGCAATACAGTAATCTGCCTCTTGAAACTTGCCACTCCCTAATTCATCATCTGATGGCGCAAACTCGCCATTGAGCGGAGGTACAATAGCTTTCATTTCAAGAAACCAACTCTGCAAGTTGGGAGTTGCGTGTCGGTAGTCATTATAGTCAATGTTCTCAGACCATTCGGTTAAAGCATCATACCACTCTAAGAAATGGTCTTTATCCTTAAAGCGCTTGCGCTTGTCAAGTACCATCAAATCGTAACTCATAATGATAAGTTTTTATTTCTTGCGGTTTTTCGGTTCGGGCAATTCCTTGCAAGTTTAACAGAATAGCCCAAGATTAAAATATAGCTGCAATGTGCCTAATCTGCTTTAGTTTCCTCCAACTGCTCCACTTTGATCTTGGCCATGTCCATAGCTTGAGTGTACTCGCGG
>CAMNJY010000107.1 GCA_946541745.1 uncultured Prevotellaceae bacterium | reverse complement strand
CACTGCAGCCACGCCCGTCCGCCACTGCAGCCGCGCCCGTCCGCCACTGCAGCCGCGCCCGTCCGCCACTGCAGCCACACCCGTCCGCCGCCCCGCACCCGTCCGCCACTGCAGCCACGCCCGTCCGCCACTGCAGCCACGCCCGTCATCCGCTGCAGCCACGCCCGTCCGCCACTGCAGCCGCGCCCGTCCGCCGCCCCTTCCTCGTGTGCGGCGACTTTGTCGCTGCCCCCCTACTCGCAAATGCGCCGCGCCATTTCGTTCAGCAGCAGGCACTTGTCGCGGGTAATGGCAATACGCCCATTATGGTGCGCCCACGGCGCCAGAATCAGCATCTGCCCGCTGGCACAGGCATCGAAACGCCTACCGCCCGGCTTGGCAAGGTCGGTAAGCCCGTTCTCCTGCAGATAGACCACGGGAAACCCCGCCGCAAACACCTCGCGCATCACCGCCTGCTCGCCCTTCGAGATACAAGGCGACACAAAGACCGCCCCGCCGGTGCCAAGAGCCAGCATCTGCTGTATCATCTCCGACAAAGCCACAGGCGTTATCGACCGCGAGCACTGCACCTGCACCTTTAGCGGACGGTCAAGCAGGAAACGGTTGCCGATGGCCGAGAACGTCATGCCCGCATACACGAGGTTATGCTGAACGCGGAACAGGTCCGGGTGCTCACGTTTCACTAAGAGGCGGCGTGGGTTGTCGTGCAGATAGGCCTTCCATTTCTCCAGTGTGCTATAGTTATGCAGGATGCGGTCGTTATAGCCGTCCTCCCATAGCAGGCCCCGCTTTTTCTGCGTCGGAGTCGCAGCACACGAGGAAGGGGCGGCAACAGGCCGGGAGCCGCCCCCGGCCACCAGGGAGCCGCCCCCGGCCACCAGGGAGGAGCCGCCCCCGGCCTTCCCCTCCCCTTCCCTCGTGTGTTGCGACTCTGTCGCAACCAACTCCCGGTACGCCCGGTTACAGCCCGCCTTGAAGCCGCGGATAACGTGCCCCAGGTGGAGCTCCGTCTTCTCGCGGAAGTAGAGTATGCCGTGGAAATGGTCGGGCATCACCTGCTGCGCTATCACTGCCACCTGGGGGTAATAGCCGCTGATGCCCGTCCACTCCCTGCACACCGCCAGTCCCAGCGGCGAAAGTTCCACATGCGGGGCATCGGCGGTGCCCTCAGCGGCATCGCCCCTACCCACGACGCTGCCCAGCAGCGGCCGCCGCCCCTCCACGGCCATCGTCACCAGATAGAAGCACTGGCCGGTATAGTCGTGACTGTAGCTGCGCCGCTTCATCGACGGCACGGTCTGGCTGGCAAATGGGTTTTTGGCTCGTTTCTCCTCCATACGTTCTGCGTTTGGCTGACAAAAATACAAAAAACGCGGGACACCACCAACAAAGACAGCAAAAAGTTTGGGAGAACGGGAAAAAGTGCGTAACTTCGCAACCTAATACAATCAATCCAAGATGAAGCAGCTGCTCAGAATATGCCTACCCCTCGCCATTACCGCCTTCTTCGCCGCCTCCTGTAGCAGTGACGACGATGACAGCACTGTCGCGGAATACAACGCCAACCGCAACGACGCCAGCCGCGAGCCGGCCCTGCAGCGCCTGGAGTTCCCACGTGTGAAGGGTGGCCGCAGCATCGTCATCATCCACACCACCAACGACCGCTTTGGCATCAACTACAGCGTGGAGTGGGACTGCGACAAACGGTCGCAGCGCTGGTCGTGCTACCAGTTGCACGCCGGCAACCGGGGCGGCAGCAACAACCGCGTTGTGGACGGCTACCTGTATGACGAAGACATGCCCAACCACGATGCCAACTACGTGACCAACGACGCGGGCGAACCCATAGACCCCTTCTGGCAGTCGGGCTACGACCACGGCCACATCTGCCCCAACGCCGACCGGAAATACTCGAGGGAGGCCAACCGCCAGACCTTCTTCCTGACCAACATGCAGCCTCAGCGCAATGCGTTCAACGCCGGCCTCTGGCTCTCGATGGAGAACAAAGTGACGAAAAGCTGGTGGCCCACCGCTACGGGCGATACCTTATATATAGTAAAGGGAGGCACGATAGACAGTGCTGAAAACATCATAGAATACATCAGCAACAGCCAACATTCGGCCACCGCCCGGCAAGGGTTTATCCCCGTGCCGCGCTACTTCTTCATGGCCCTGCTACGCAAGCAGAAGACGGGCTACAAGGCCCTGGCCTTCTGGGCTGAGCACCTGAATGAAAACCACAAGAACGACCCTCTGAGCAACTACGTCATCAACATCCGCGAACTGGAACGGCGCACAGGCATCGACTTCTTCTGCAACCTGCCTGACAACACTGAGGAGGAAGTAGAGACGATGTCCGTTGAGAACGTCAAATGGCTCTGGAACCTGTAAACGCTCTACTTACCTATCATCTTATCAATCGCAGCCAGGCACTTCTCGCTGCTGACGGGTTTCGACAGGAAGTCGTCGCACCCGGCCTGCATAGCCAGCTGGCGGTCGCTCTCAAAGGCATTGGCCGTCAGGGCAATGATGGGCAAGTCGGGATGCCTCTCCTTGATGATGGCCGTAGCCTCCAGCCCGTCCATGACGGGCATCTTCACGTCCATCAGCACCAGGTCTATGCCACCTTTGTCCGTCAAGTCTACGGCTTCCTGACCATTCCTGGCCCGCATGAAGTTGTAGTAACGCTTCAGGATATAGGTCATCAAGATATAGTTACTGTCATTGTCTTCTGCCACCAAAATAGTTTTCATCGTTCCTATAGGTTAAGTTAAAAAATGCGTTGAATACAAATTTTCGTTACAAAATTACAAGTTTTAGTTGAAAAACCTTGCATTATCAAATTTTTTTAACTAAATTTGCACCAAATAAACTATTAACACCCAAAACTAATTATCAATGACACTGAAAAACTTTACATGCGCCATGGCCATGACAGCCGCGCTCAGCGCCTCTGCCCAGAGCCATGTGATGGACGTCAAGACCGCCAAGTTAGGCGCTCCCGTACAGTCTACGATGTACGGCATTTTCTTTGAGGACATCAACTATGCAGCCGACGGCGGTCTGTATGCCGAGATGGTGAAGAACCGCTCCTTTGAGTTTCCCCAGCGCCTGATGGGCTGGCGCGCCTTCGGCAAGTTCGAGGTGCGCGCCGACGGTCCCTTCGAGCGCAATCCCCATTATGTGCGCCTGAGCTACTCCGGCCACAACGACAAGTTCACGGGCCTTGAGAACGAGGGCTTCTTCGGCATCGCCACCAAGCAGGACGCCACCTACCGCTTCTCGGTCTGGGCCCGCTGCCCGGAGGGCGGCTCGTCGACCCTTGAGGTAAGCCTGGTGGACAACGACACCATGGGCGAGGACCAGCGCTTTGCCACCGTGCGCGTCAACGTCAGCGGCAAGGAGTGGAAGAAATACACCGCCGAGCTGAAGTCGCCCCGCACCGAGCCTAAGGGCGCCCTGCGCATCTTCCTCGGCGGCAAGAAGGCCGTGACCGACGTGGAGCACATCTCGCTGTTCCCCACCGACACATGGAAGGGCCGCGAGAACGGCATGCGCCGCGACCTGGCCCAGGCCCTGGCCGACATGCACCCCGGCGTGTTCCGGTTCCCCGGCGGCTGCATTGTCGAGGGTACCGACCTGGAGAGCCGCTACCAGTGGAAAAACTCGGTAGGCCCGGTAGAAAACCGTCCGCTCAACGAGAACCGCTGGCACTACACCTTCGGCCACCGCTTCTTCCCCGACTACTACCAGTCTTACGGCCTGGGCTTCTTTGAGTTCTTCCAGCTCTGCGAGGACTTCGGCTGCGAGCCGCTGCCGGTCATCTCGTGCGGACTGAGCTGCCAGTTCCAGAACCCCGATCCGACGAAGGCCGGTGTTCACGTGCCCGTAGACCAGCTGGACAGCTATATCCAGGATGCGCTCGACCTGGTGGAGTTTGCCAACGGCGACGTCACCACCAAGTGGGGTAAGGTGCGTGCCGACATGGGCCACCCCGCGCCGTTCAACCTGAAGTATCTCGGCGTGGGCAACGAGCAGTGGGACTACGACGAACAGCACGGCGGCTACGGCCCCGTGTTCACCGAGCGCCTGAAGAAGTTCAACGACGCCCTGCGCAAGAAGTACCCCACCCTGAAGCTCATAGGCACCACCGGCCCCAACAGTGAGGGCTGGGACTTCGACCTGTTGCAGCCCCGCATGAAGGAGCTGAAGGTAGACCTCTACGACGAGCACTACTACCGCAACGAGCAGTGGTTCCTGAGCCACGGCCTGCGCTACGACTCCTACGACCGCAAGGGTCCCCGCGTGTTTGCCGGCGAGTATGCCTGCCACGGCCGGGGCAAGAAGTGGAACCACTTCGAGACCTCGCTCTACGAGGCTGCCCACATGACGGGCATTGAGCGCAATGCCGACCTGGTACACATGGCCACCTACGCCCCGCTCTTCGCCCATGTGGAGGGCTGGCAGTGGCGCCCCGATGCCATCTGGTACGACAACCTGCGCTCGTTCAAGTCGGTGAGCTACTACGTGCAGCAGATGTTCGCCATGAACAAGGGCACCAACGTGCTCGCCCTGACCATGGACGGCAAACCCGTGGCCGGCCAGGAGGGCCAGGACGGCCTCTTCGCCAGCTCGGTGTTCGACAAGCAGACCGGCGAGGTCATTATTAAAGTGGTGAACACCTCGAAGCAGGCCCAGCCCGTGAGCATCAACCTGCAGGGCATCAAGGGCGAGCGCACCGCCACGACGCTGACACTGAGCCACAACGGCTCTATGGACGACGAGAACACGCTGGACCAGCCGGAGAAGATCACGCCGAAGGCCGGCACGGCCAAGGTGGAGGGCGGCAAGAAGAGCGCCGTGCTCACCGACAACGTGCCCGCCATGTCGTTCCGCCTCTACAAGATCAAGAAATAAGCAACCACCAAGAACCATAGAAGCTACAAGACGACGATGAAGAGACTAACCTTCGTCACCTTGTTGGTCACAAGTGCTTTGGGTATGCAGGCGCAGAGTCTGCTCTACCCGAAGCACTTTGACTTACAGCAGGTGACACTGACCGGCGGCCCCCTGCTGAGGGCCATGGACAAGAACATTGAGCTGCTCTTGCAGTATGACACCGACCGGCTGCTGACACCCTACGTCAGGCAGGCGGGCCTGGCACAGACCACTGACCCCGGCAGCCGCTACTACCAGTGGCTCACCAGGCACCCCAACTTCAGAAACTGGGGCGGCGATGCCGGTTTCGACCTGAGCGGCCACGTCGGCGGCCACTACCTGTCGGCCCTGGCACTGGCCTACGCCGCCTCCCACAATGACGCGCAGCGCCGGCAGCTCAAGGAGCGCATGGACTACATGGTAGGGGTCATGAAAGACTGCCAAGACCAGTGGGACGACGACAAGGGCGGTCTCTATGGCTTCATTGGCGGACAACCCATCAACGACTCGTGGCGCGCCCTCTACGGCGGCGACCTGTCGAAGATTCGCGACAACTGGGGGTGGGTGCCCTTCTACGTGCAGCACAAGATACTGGCCGGCCTGCGCGACGCCTACGTCTACGGCGGCAGCGAACAGGCGCGCGACGTGTTCCGCAAACTGTGCGACTGGAGTGTCAACCTCGTGGCAAAGGTGTCGGAGAGCGACTTCCAGGCGTTCCTCGGCTGCGAGCACGGCGGCATGAACGAAAGCCTGCTCGACGCGTACCAGCTCTTCGGCGACAAGAAATACCTGACGGCCGCCAAGAAATACTCGCACAAGGACATGATCAACAACATGCAGACCCTGAACACCACCTTCCTCGACGGCAAGCACGCCAACACGCAGGTGCCCAAGTACATAGGCTTTGAGCGCATCGGCGAGCTCGACCCCACGGCGACAACCTACCGCAAGGCCGCCGAGAACTTCTGGACCGACGTGGCCCGGAACCGCACCGTCTGCATAGGCGGCAATTCGGTGGGCGAGCACTTTCTGGCCCGCGCCAACGCCAACCGCTACATCGACCATCTGGACGGCCCGGAGTCGTGCAACTCCAACAACATGCTGAAGCTCACGGAGATGCTGGCCGACCGTACCGGCGATGCCCGCTACGCCGACTTCTACGAGGGTACGATGTGGAATCACATCCTCTCCACCCAAGACCCCACGACGGGCGGCTACGTCTACTTCACCACACTCAGGCCCCAGGGCTACCGCATCTACTCGACGGTGAACGAGGGCATGTGGTGCTGTGTGGGCACGGGCATGGAGAACCACTCCAAGTATGGCCACTTCATCTACACCCACGACGCCAGCCACACCCTCTACGTCAACCTCTTCACCCCGTCTTCCCTCGTGAGTGACGACTTTGCCGTCACCCAGGAAACCGGCTTCCCCTCGCAGATGGACAGCAAGATTACCGTCGGGAAAGCCGGCAACTACACCATCGCCGTGCGCCACCCCTCATGGTCGGCAAGCGGGTTCTCGGTCGCCGTCAACGGCGAGCAGCTGCTGAACGCCGACGAACAGAAGGGCTACGTCATGCTGAACCGCCAGTGGGCGGCGGGCGACGTCGTCGATGTTCACATGCCGGCAGAGCTGCGCTATGAGGAGTGCCCGGGCTACGAGGACTACATCGCCTTTAAGTACGGTCCCATCCTGCTGGCCGCACGCACCTCCGACGGCGAGAAACTGCAGAACGAGTATGCCGGTGCCGGCCGCATGGACCACGCCCCAGGCTCAATGGCCTCGGCGAAGAATTTGACCACGGCCCCGCTGCTCATCGGCAACCGCCGGAACGTGCTGAGCCGCATCACAAAGACCGACGGGCCGGAGCTGACGTTCACCATCGACGTGTCGCGCCCGGGCGTTGACGCCTATCAGTGGACGACGCTCACCCTGGAGCCGTTTTACCAGATTCACCACGACCGCTACGCCTGCTACTGGTACCAGCAGACGGAGGAGAACTTCCGCAACAGCAGCATGGCTGCCGACGAGCTGAGGGCCGAACAGCTACAGCGGCGCACGCTCGACTTCGTGGTTCCCGGCGAACAGCAGAGCGAGGCCGGCCACGAGGGCAGGCACTCCGGCGACTCCTCCACCGGCAACTACAGCGGCGAAGCCTACCGCGATGCCCGCGCCAACGGCTACGTGGAGTACACACTCAGCAACCGCGACGGCATCAGGGACAGCCTGGCCGTCATGCTGCGCTTCACCACAGCCGACAAAGGCCGCCGGGGCACGCTGACCGTCGACGGCGTGAAGATAGCCGACATCACTATCCCCGAGACGGTGAAGGGCGCCACCCTGAACGGCTTCTACAACGTGGAGTACCCCCTGCCCGCCTCGGTGGCCGTCGACGCACAAGGCCAGGCCAAGGCCGCGTTCACCGTCAGACTGACGGCCTCAGCGACGACGATGATGCCCGGGCTGTACTACATGAGGCTGGTCAGCGGCTACGAGGAGAATCCCGACCGCTACAGGTTCCGCGCGGCCGACTGGACCACCGGCGACCCTAACCGCGTGGCGGCATCGAACATCACCTACGACACCGGCAAGAACGTCATCCACGTCAGGGCCACAGGCCAGAACAACGTGGCACTGGCGCTCGACTACAGCCGCACAGACTACACCATCGACAAGTCGCAGGTCTTTTTAGTCGTGCGCGGAACAAACCTGAGGACCGGCAGCGGCGACAGCTACCTCTGGTGGCTCAACGGCACCAACAAGGGTTCGCAGGTGGCACCGACCATCGTCCGCACAGTGACCATCGACGGCCGGCGCCAGCAACTCATAGCCTGGGACATGACCCGCAGCGGTCTCTACACCAACTTCAGCGGCGACCGTCCCGACATCTGTCAGGGCCAGACCATCTTCGGGCTGACCTCAGCCACGGGCCAAAGCGACATTCTCGACATCAACTTCGTGGAAGACGTTGACCAGTACCTTGAGACCACCAGCATCCACGACGAACGTTCCGCTCGGCCGAAGGACGCTTGCAAGGCAAGAACCTACAACCTTCAGGGCCAAAAAGTCCCCCACCCCACCAAGCCCGGCCTCTACATAACTAACGGCAAGGTCATCGCCGTCAAACAATCGAAATTTTCTCACGTTCGACAAAAAAAAAGATAGATTTTCTTTGTTTTGTTCTCGCTAAATCGTAACTTTGCACACAGAAACGTAAAAAAGTACAATTATGGAAGCTATAGTAGAGAGAACATCGCGACGGATAACCGTCAGCATGAGTACCCGACGCTGGAACAGGATGCTGCAACTGGAGCAGGCCTACAAACTGGCCCAGACCATCAAGCGCAGCATGAAGCAAGCCGAGACTGCACCGAAATTGACGGTAGAGCAGGCTATCAAGCACCTCGAAGAGCTATGATTAAGGAGATACGCGTATCTGATGACTTCCTCGACCAGGTAATTAAAGATGTAGTAGAGGGCAATTACAATTCTGTTGTCATTCAGACGCCAGAGGCATAATCCTTAAACTGTGCGGTAGCCAATTTTTCACTATTCACTTTTCACTTTTACCTTATCTTTTCGCTTTTCCTTTATTTCCGCAAACCTTCACGTCAATTTTCCTTAAATATCCACACCGATATTTTGCCAATTCCCCAAATCTTCGTACCTTTGTCCCCAAAGAGTGCGAAGGCGCTAACGCCTAACCCACATTGCAGCTAACGTCTACGTATCTCCCTGATTCTCAGGAGGTGGAT
>CAMNJY010000106.1 GCA_946541745.1 uncultured Prevotellaceae bacterium | reverse complement strand
AAGTAGAAAAATATGTGTCTTAACCGATAAGCTGGGGCAGGAACGACGAGACGATAAGCACCACGATGCCGCAGACGAGCACGGCGATAGTCTTCTGTGAGCAGCCCTTCCACTCCTTGAGGATGATACCCCAGACGTTGGAGAACACCACGTTCAGTGCCATGAGGATGCAGAACGACAGGGTGTCCATCGTGCCGCCGGCCTCAAAGAACGAGCGGCCTAAGGAGAGTCCGAAGAACTGTGAGTACCACAGCGCACCGGCCAGCAGGCAGAACAGCAGGTTGTTGCCCCAGACGCCGGTCTTCAGGTAGTCGCCCCACGTGCCGTTGGCCTGGTTCTGATAGAAGCAGTAGACGGCGTTGGTCACAAACCCACCCAGGGTGACGAGCAGCGTGGCGGGCAGCGTACGGAACATGGGGTCGGTCAGGTCGCCGAAGTTGATGTCCTTGCCAAACTCCAGGCCCACATTGAAGCAGCCGCTCATGAAGCCTGCCAGCAGGGCGATGGCCAGACCCTTGGGAAAATTGAAGTCCTTGACGGCCTCGCGCTTCTCCTCCTCGCTGAGGGCTGCCGACTTCATGGCGCCGGCCACGCCGATGATGGCGATGCCCACCAGGGTGACCACCACGCCGAGGATGACGGCGAAGGTCAGGCGGTCGAGGGCGTTGAGCTCGGGGAAGAAGATGTTCAACAGCACCGGCCCCATGATGGTGCCCAGGCCGGCGCAGGTGCCAAGGGCTATCGACTGGCCGAGGGCCACGCCGAGATAGCGCATGGAGAGGCCGAAGGTAAGGCCGCCCACGCCCCAGAGCACGCCGAAGAAGATGGTCATCCACAGGTTGAACGACGGGGTCTGTGCAAACAGCCCGAAGAGCGACTGCCCCTCAGGCACGGCCAGCAGGGCGCCGAGGAACGGCAGCACCAGCCAGGCGAACACGCCCTGCACAATCCAGTAACTCTCCCACGACCAGTCCTTGATCTTGTTGATGGGTACATAGCACGAGCTTTGGCAGAAGGCGCCAATGGCAATGATAAGAAGTCCGATGATGATTTCCATATTGTTTTAGTTGTATTGTTTAGGTGCTGCAAAGTTACGAATAATTTTGTTTATGGCAAAATATTTGTATCAAGTATTTTCAAATTTTTTTGCCATTTGCCACTATTGGCGGTCTGTTTTTTTGCTATTCGCCTACAATTTTTATCATCGCTTACTGAAAAAGTTTTTAATTTTTGCCTACACTCCTACACCAGCCGCCTAACTGCCGGTCTTTCAACAAGTTAAGTGGTGTATGATGCGGTGTAGGTGGTGTAGGATGACCCCAAAAAACGGCCAAAAACGGGCCTTGGACAATCTGAAAGTACGTTTTTTGGGGGGGAAGAAAGCCTGACGATACGCCTATGGCTTAACTGCAACAGAAAGGCATAGCTATCGGACAAAACCAACTACTTAACAAATTGCTCCAGGGGTTGGAGCGTTTTACTCCAACCCCTGGAGCGTTTGCCAAGCAGGTACTTTTCTGGCAGTAGGCGACCTTCTTGTTGTTGCCGAACCAGCAGCAAAAAAGCACTCTCAAATTGTCCGAAACCAGCTTTTTGGACGTTTTTCAGGGGTCATCCTACACCTCCTACACCGCATCCTACACCACTTATACACTTGAATATCAGACGGTTAGGCGTCGGTGTAGGCAGTGTAGGCAAAAATTAAAAATTCACGCGCGATCGTACGGGCGCACGTGCGCATATAAACAATGTGGCTCCGTACCGTGTAAATCCGTGTCAGTCTGTTGAAAGAGAAAGATTTCAGCGGTAAGACAACGGTTTCTCGCCGATTTTTAGTACCTTTGCAGCCGAAATGAAAAGTATAGAAGTTGTTGCAGCGATCATTCGTGACGACGAAGGCCGTATCTTTGCCACTCAGCGCGGATATGGCGAGTGGAAAGACTGGTGGGAGTTCCCCGGCGGCAAGATGGAGCCGGGCGAGACACCCGAGCAGGCCTTGAAACGCGAAATCCGCGAGGAGCTGGCGACGAGCATCACCGTCGACAGACTGCTGCGGACCGTGGAGTGGGACTACCCGAAGTTCCACCTGACGATGTACTGCTACCTCTGTCACATCGAGGCCGGCCACCCCGTGCTGCTTGAGCACGAAGCCGCCTGCTGGCTCAGGGCCACCGAGCTGGACTCCGTGAAGTGGCTGCCCGCCGATGCCGAAGTGGTCAATTTTGTTTGATTTCTGCACGAAGCGCATCTAAAGAGGGATTCGCCGAATAGTTACCTTTTTGCTATGATGTGCAAAGGACGTGGCATGAGAACACTTTCCTAAAAGAAAGAGCCTTAGGCTGTTTATAAAAAAATTGCAATTTAAGGCCAATCATTCGTTATTCTGTAAAAAAAACACTATCTTTGCACCCACTATGACAGAAGTGAAGATAAAAGACGCTGATTTGCGGCTGGCGGCAGAGGACGGCATGGACGCCTTTGTCAGGGTGTTCGTCGACGCTATCAAGGGTGCCATCGGGGGACAACTGACGGTTGAGACTATGGGCAGCCTGAACGCCGACCAGGTGACGCTGCTGGCATGGGACGTGCTGCACGAAGAGGTGATGGACGGCGGCTTCGTCCAGCTGATACACAACGGCTACGGCCCGTTTATATTCAAGAATCCGTTTGCCAAAGCCGTCAGGCTGTGGGGGCTGCGCGAACTGTCGAAACTGGTGTACGACGCCCACACACTGTGGCTGAAGCACCGCGACACAATAGAGCGCGAACTGAGCGAGGAGGAGTTTATGGCCCTGTTTGAGCAGATGCCCGACTTCGACGACCTGGACGACCAATTCGTTGAGCATGAGGAGGAGTGGACGGCGATGATAGCCCACTACGTAGACGAACACATAGAGCACTTCGGTAGCATTGAAGATTGAAAATCGAAAGTACGTAAATCGTAAATAAAAAGGTGAACAAGCTGGAAGAGGAAATCAGGAAGAAAAGTCCTGTCAACATACGCAACAAGAAAGCCTCGTTTGAGTATTTCTTTATAGAGACGCTGACCGCCGGCATCGTGCTGACGGGCACCGAGATCAAGTCTATCAGGGCCGGCAAGGCCAGCCTGGTAGATGCCTATTGCCTAATCATCAATGGCGAGATGTGGGTGCGCGGCATGTCGGTGTCGCCCTACTTCTACGGGTCGTACAACAACCACGAGCAGAAGCGCGACCGCAAGCTGCTGCTGACCAGGAGGGAGATACAGCGGCTGGAGAGCGCCACGAAGCAGACGGGCTACACCATCGTGCCGCTGCTGGTGTTTCTCGACGAGAAGGGGCATGCCAAGATGGACATCGCCCTGTGTAAGGGTAAGAAAGCCTACGACAAGCGGCAGACGCTGAAGGAGAAAGAAGACCGGCGCGAGATGGACCGCGCCATGAAAATATACAAATGAGCAGACTTAACGACGCAGTCAGGCAGCGGATACTGATTCTGGACGGTGCCATGGGCACGATGATCCAGACGTACCACCTGACGGAGGAGGACTTCAGAGACACCGTCCACGAGTTTCACGGACGCATGACGGGCAACAACGACCTGCTGTGCCTGACACGGCCCGACGTGGTGCTCGACATTCACCGCCGCTACCTCAAGGCCGGTGCCGACATCATAGAGACCAACACCTTCAGCTCGCAGCGCATATCGCAGGCCGACTATTTCATGCAGCGCTACGCCCGCGAAATGGCCCTGGAAGGCGCACGGCTGGCCCGCCGGGCTGCCGACGAGTTTTCCACTCCCGAGAAGCCGCGCTTCGTGGCGGGCAGCATAGGCCCCACGAACAAGACGTGCTCCATGTCGCCCGACGTGAGCAACCCCGCCCGGCGCGACCTGACCTACAGTCAGCTGCGGGAGGCCTATGTGGAACAGATGGACGCGCTGATAGAGGGTGGCGTTGACGCGCTGCTCATAGAGACCATCTTTGACACGCTGAACGCCAAGTGCGCCGTCGATGCCGCCATGACCGCCATGCAGCGGCGCGGCGTGAAACTGCCCATCATGCTCTCTGTCACCATCAGCGACCTGGCAGGACGCACGCTGTCGGGCCAGACCTTAGGCGCTTTCCTGGCCAGCATATCGACCTACCCCATCTTCTCCGTCGGCCTGAACTGCTCGTTCGGTGCCCGGCAGATGAAACCCTACCTGCGCGAGCTGGCCAAGAGCGCACCTTATTATATAACGTGCTACCCCAACGCGGGACTGCCCAACGCGCTGGGCCTCTACGACGAGACGGCAGAGACCATGGCGCCGCAGATAGGCGAGCTCATAGACGAAGGGCTGGTCAACATCGTCGGCGGCTGCTGCGGCACCACCGACGAGTTTATCAGCCGCTACGTGCCGCTGGCAGAGGGCAAGGCGCCCCGCAGGCCTGCCCCGAAGCCGCAAGCCCTGTGGCTGTCGGGACTGGAACTGCTGGACGCTGCACGCTCAACGTTCACCAACGTCGGCGAGCGGTGCAACGTGGCCGGATCGCGCAAGTTTCTGAGGCTCATCAAGGAGCGGCAGTACGACGAGGCCGTGGCCATAGCCCGCAAGCAGGTGCAGGACGGCGCGATGGTGATAGACGTCAACATGGACGATAGCCTGATAGACGCAAAGGCAGAGATGGTGAACTTTCTCAACCTGATAGCCTCGGAGCCTGACATAGCTCGCGTGCCGGTGATGATCGACTCGTCGAAGTGGGATGTCATCACCGCCGGCCTGCAGTGCGTGCAGGGCAAGCCAATAGTCAACAGTATCTCGCTGAAGGAGGGCGAGGACGTTTTCCTGCAGCATGCCCGCGACTGCCGGCGCTACGGCGCCGCCGTAGTGGTGATGTGCTTCGACGAGCAGGGCCAGGCCACCACCTATGAGCGGCGCATAGAGATAGCCCGGCGGGCTTACCGCCTGCTGACCGAGGTGGTGGGCATGAACCCCTACGACATCATCTTCGACCCCAACGTACTGACCATAGCTACCGGCATGGACGAGCACGACGCCTACGCCCTGGACTTCATACGCGCCACGGGCTGGATTCGCCGTCACCTGCCGGGGGCCCATGTCAGCGGCGGCGTGAGCAACCTGTCGTTCGCATTCCGCGGCAACAACTACATACGCGAGGCCATGCACGCCGTGTTCCTATACCACGCCATCGGGCAAGGCATGGACTTCGGTATCGTCAACCCCGCCGCCAAGGTGGCCTACGACGACATTCCCCAGGACCGGCTGACAGTCATCGAGGACGTGGTGCTGAACCGCCGTCCCCACGCCGCCGACCGCCTGGTAGAACTGAGCCAGCAGACCCTCCCAAAGCCCCTCCCTGAAGGGAGGGGAGTGACGGCTTCGTCCCCGGAGGGGCGGGACGCTCAAGGCAACGACTCCCCTCCCGTCAGGGAGGGGCAGGAGGTGGAGCTGCGCCTCATGGAGGCACTCATCAAGGGCATAGGCGACCACCTGGAGGCCGACCTGCAGGAGGCCATGGAGAAATACCCACGGGCGGTGGACATCATTGAAGGTCCGCTCATGGCCGGCATGAACGAGGTAGGGCGCCGCTTTGGCGAGGGAAAGATGTTTCTGCCACAAGTGGTAAAGACCGCCCGCACCATGAAGCAGGCGGTGGCCATACTACAGCCGTCTATAGAGGCCGGCCACACGGGCAATGGCGCAAAGGCCGGCAGGATACTGCTGGCTACCGTCAAGGGCGACGTTCACGACATCGGCAAGAACATCGTCAGCGTAGTGATGGCCTGCAACGGCTACGAGGTCATCGACATGGGGGTCATGGTGCCCGCCGAACAGATAGTACGCAAGGCCGTAGAGGAACATGTAGACATGATAGGACTCTCGGGCCTCATCACGCCCAGCCTGGAGGAAATGGTCAACGTGGCCCGGGAACTGCAGCGCGCCGGGCTGGACATACCCATCATGATAGGAGGAGCCACTACCAGCGAGCTGCACGTGGCGCTGAAGATAGCCCCCGTCTACGGCGGGCCCGTGGTCTGGATGAAGGACGCCTCGCAGAACCCCCTGGTGGCCGCCCGCCTGATGAGCGACAGCCAGGCCGTGGCCGACGAACTACAAGAGAAATATGAACACCTGCGGCAGGACTACAGCCAGGAGCAGCAGCGACTGCTGACCATCGACGAGGCCCGCCGCCAGAAACCCAACTACTTTAAATAAAGAAATGATAAGAACCATCATCTTCGACCTCGGCGGCGTTATCATCACGCTCGACCAGCCAGAGGCCATACGACGTTTCCAGCAACTGGGCATCGCCGACGCCGACCAGCGGCTGAACGCCTACACCCAGGGCGGTATCTTCGGACAGCTGGAGGAAGGCCGCATCACGGACGAACAGTTCCGCCAGGAGGCCGGGCTGCTGGCCGGGCGCGACCTCACGTGGGGCGAATGCCGCCATGCGTGGCTGGGCTATGCCAAGGAGCTGCCCCAGCGCAACATCGACGTGCTGCTGAAGCTGCGACAGGAGGGCTACCGGCTGGTGCTGCTGTCAAACACCAACCCCTTCATGATGTCGTGGGTGCGCTCCACCGACTTCGACGGCCAGGGCCACAGCATAGACTACTACATGGACGCCTGCTACCTGAGCTACGAGATGGGCGTGATGAAGCCCTCGACGGAGTTCTTCCATCGGGTGCTCACGGCCGAGCACGTCAGCCCCGCTGAGGTACTCTTCCTCGACGACGGGCCGCGCAACGTGGCCGCCGCCAGCAAGATGGGCATCAGCACCTACTGTCCGGCCAACGGCCAGGACTGGACGAAAGAAATCTATAACTATCTGTAAGAGATGAAAAGAATAGTACTGATAATGATGGCGGCACTGGTGGCCGCCGGCGTCATGGCACAGCCCAAGAGGGAGTTTCGCGGCGCGTGGATACAGTGTGTGAACGGACAGTTCCAAGGCATGGGTACGCAGAAGATGCAGCAGACCCTCAGCTACCAACTCGACGAGCTGCGGCGCGACGGTGTCAACGCCATCATCTTCCAGGTGCGCCCGGAGTGCGACGCCCTCTATGAGAGCCAGATAGAGCCCTGGAGCCGCTTCCTGACCGGACGGCAGGGACAGGCACCGTCGCCCTACTGGGACCCCCTGCAGTGGATGATAGAGGAGTGCCACAGGCGGGGCATGGAGCTGCACGCCTGGATCAACCCCTACCGCGCACGCACCAAGACGACCACGCTGCTGGCTCCCAACCACATCAAGATACGCAAGCCGCAGAACTGCTTTGAGTATGACGGGCTGACCATCCTGAACCCCGGCATCCCCGAGAACCGCGACTACATCTGCGAGGTGGCACGCGACATCGTCACCCGCTACGACGTGGACGGCATCCACATGGACGACTACTTCTACCCCTACCCCGCCGCCGGGCAGCAGATACCCGACGAGGAGCAATACCGGATGTACAACAACGGCATCAGAGACCGCGGCGACTGGCGACGCTACAACGTCAACCTCTTCATAGAGCAGTTTTACAAGACCGTCCACGAGGCCAAGCCCTGGGTCAAGGTAGGCATTTCGCCCTTCGGCATCTACCGCAACAAGCGCAGCAACAGCATAGGCAGCAACACCAACGGCCTGCAGAACTACGACGACCTGTACGCCGACGTGCTGCTGTGGATGAACAACGGATGGATGGACTACTGCGTGCCGCAGCTGTACTGGGAGATAGGCCACAAGGCGGCCGACTACGACACACTCATACGCTGGTGGAACCACTACGCCTCGAAGCGGCCGCTCTACATCGGCGAAGACGTGGAGCGCACGGTCAAGGCCACCGACCCCCGCAACCCGTCACAGCATCAGCAGCCGGCCAAGTACCAGCTGCACCGGGAGATGGAAAACGTCAAGGGCACCGTATTGTGGTATGCCAAGGCCGCCGTCGACAACGTGGGTAACTACGGCACCCTGCTCCGCAACAACTACTGGCGCACACCGGCACTGCAGCCCGACATGAGCTTCATAGACAAGAAGACCACCAAGAAAGTACGCTCACTGAAACCCGTGTGGACCAGCGACGGCTACATGCTCTTCTGGACGGCGCCCAAGGGCAAGACGTGGCAGAAAAAGGCTGTCAGCTATGTGGTCTACCGATTTAACAAAGGCGAGAAGGTGAACATCGACGACGCCACGAAGATAGTAGCCGTCACGCCCAACACCTTCTACCCCCTGCCCTACGCCGACGGCAAACAGAAGTACACCTACGTCGTGACGGCCCTCAACCGCCTGCACAACGAGTCGAAAGTGCGCAAGAAGACTGTCAAGCTGTAACAAGACAGGAAAAGTTTTTGCCGTGCCAAAATGTCAGTCATGACGTTTTGGCACGGTTTTAGCATAATGGATGGCAGACAAGTTTCAAACATTAAAACAACAAGAATTATGAACATCAAACCATTAGCAGACCGCGTGCTGGTATTGCCCGCACCGGCAGAAGAAAAAATCGGTGGTATCATCATTCCTGACACCGCCAAGGAGAAACCCCTTCACGGCACCATCAAGGCCGTCGGTCAGGGTACGAAGGACGAGCAGATGATCCTCAAGGAGGGCGACGAGGTGCTCTACGGCAAGTATAGCGGCACCGAGCTGGAGTTTGAGGGCACGAAGTACCTCATGATGCGCCAGAGCGACGTGCTGGCAGTGATTGGGTAGCCCACCCCCGGCCCCT
>CAMNJY010000105.1 GCA_946541745.1 uncultured Prevotellaceae bacterium | reverse complement strand
TGTCCTCTATCTGCAGCTGCACCTCGCTG
This sequence comes from uncultured Prevotellaceae bacterium, assembly GCA_946541745.1. GTDB lineage: Bacteria > Bacteroidota > Bacteroidia > Bacteroidales > Bacteroidaceae > Prevotella. The sequence continues at coordinate 8,681 of CAMNJY010000105.1, read as the reverse complement.
CGCTTGTAGATGTTCTCCTCGATGGTATAGACGATGTCGAACGAGCGCTTTGACTTGATGTACCGGGCAGCCTTGCTCTGACCGAAGGCAATGCCGTTCATGACGTTCGACGACTTGGAATCTACCAGCTCCAGCTTGATATGCTCCTGCTGCCGACCCACCACCTTGCTCGTGCCGTAGTCGTAGACGTTGCTGGTACAGAACAGCGGCTTGGGGTTGTCGGGACCGTGGGGTGCGAACTTCTTCAGGTCGTTGTGCAGCTTCTTGGTGATGTCCTTGAAGTCTACCTTCTCCTCGATGTCGAGTGTGGCCTCGGTCTGCTCGGGCAGTATATGCTCGTTGACATACTGCTGGAAGCGGCGGCGGAACTCGGGGATGTTCTCTATGCGCAACGAGAGTCCCACGGCGTAGGTATGGCCACCGAAGTTCTCGAGGATGTCGCGACACGACTTGACGGCGTCGTAGATGTCGTAGCCGGCTACGGAGCGGGCCGAGCCGGTGGCGAGGTCGCCACTGCGGGTCAGCACCACCGTGGGGCGGAAGTAGAGTTCGGTCATGCGCGAAGCCACAATGCCCACGACGCCCTTCTTCCAGTTCTCGTCGTAGAGCACTATGGAGTTGTGGTGCTTCTGGCTCTCCAGCTTCTCGATGATGAGGTTGGCCTCCTCGGTCATCTGCTTGTCAACATCCTTGCGCTGCTCGTTGTACTCGTTGATGTGGGTAGCCTCGGCGAGTGCCCGACCGAAATCTTTCTCCACTAACAGGTCAACGGCCTCGGTGCCGTTCTGCATGCGCCCCGAGGCATTGATGCGCGGTCCTATCTTGAACACGATGTCGGTCATGGTGAGCTCACGGCCCGTAAGTCCGCAGATTTCGATGATGGCCTTCAGGCCCACCGACGGACTCTGGTTGAGTTGCTTCAGCCCATGGAACGCCAGGATGCGGTTCTCGCCCGTCATCGACACGATGTCAGCGGCAATGGCGACGGCACAGAAGTCCAACAGGGGGATGAGGCGTGAGAAGGGTATGCCGTTGTTCTTGGCAAAGGCCTGCATGAACTTGAAACCCACGCCGCAGCCGCAGAGGTGCTTGAAGGGATAGGTGGAGTCCTCGCGCTTGGGGTTGAGAATAGCCACGGCCTCAGGCAGCTCCTCGTCGGGCACGTGATGGTCGCAGATGATGAAGTCTATGCCAAGGGACTTGGCATAGCTGATTTCCTCGACCGCCTTGATACCGCAGTCGAGCACGATGATAAGTTTTACGTCCTTTGAGGCAGCGTAGTCCAATCCTTTCTTGCTGATACCATACCCCTCTTCGTAGCGGTCGGGTATATAGTATTCAATGTTGGAATAGAACTGCTGCAGGAACTTGTAGACCAGTGCTACCGCCGTACATCCGTCCACATCGTAGTCGCCATAGACCATGATGCGCTCCTTGCGTCCCATGGCATCATTCAGCCTGTCGACCGCCACGTCCATGTCGTTCATGAGGAAGGGGTCAATCAGTTCGTTGAGCATCGGCCGGAAGAAGCGTTTGGCCGCCGATTCCGTCTTGATGCCGCGCTGTATGAGCAGGTCGGCCAGGATTGGACTCATGCCAATCTTCTCTGCCAGCTCTTTAGCCGCCGCGGTTCTGTCGGATGTTGGTGGTTCGTAATTCCATTTGAAGTGCATTTATATATTTATTTTTGTTCTTAGTCGCTCAGGTGGCAACAGGGCATAATAACCCAAATTAGCGTCCAAAGTTAACGATAAAAATCGAGACGGCCATAAAACTGAACAAAATTTAACACAAAAAGGCAAAAAAGAGAGCAAAAAAAAATTCCCGCTTGGGACGTAAGTCTTACGCGGGAACCAATGAAAGGAGGAGTGGTACCTCCAGGAATCGAACCGGGGACACACGGATTTTCAGTCCGATGCTCTACCAACTGAGCTAAGGCACCATTGTGTCACTGCTTTCCTTTCGTTTGCGGGTGCAAAGGTACGACAAAAATTTGGATTGGCCAAATCTTTTGCCAATTATTTTCAAGAAAAATGTTATTTTCAGTTTTTCTCGTTCATAAACGACAGTCGACTGGCCTGTTTCATGACAATATCGGCCAGCACGTCGCTCTGCGACGACGGTCCATAGATCGTTTCAAAGAGCTGTTTGAGGCCGGCCTGTCCGCCCCCTCTCTTCAATATTCTGACAACACAAACACTCTGCAGGCCGACGGTGTCGGCGAGGATGTCAATGTCGGTAGACCCTAACTGGTAGAGTGCCAGCTGGTAGGCATCCTCTGACTCCTCCCTGATGAGGCGTTCCACGTCAGCCAGGGTTTTCATGTCCAGCATGAACAGAGCGCCCAGGTAAGGCATAGCCGTCGTAGGGTGCAGCTCGGCCTTGGTGATGGCGGCTATGCGCCGGTTGAGCTTCTGGAAAGGCTGCTTGGAAAGGTAGGAGCGGAAGGTGTCGCCGTTGAGTGGTATTTCTTCCAGTTTGCCGCTGTCAACGAGACTTTGCATCCTGCGCCGGTAATTGGTGATTTCGTTGCTGATGCGGCTGAACTCGATGTCGGCCAGTTCCAGCAACCCCGAGAGGCGGCTCAAGCTGCGATGGTATTCTATAGGTGTCTCGATATCGGTCTTGTAGCCTATGTCGTGCTGGATGAACGACCAGACGTGCTGCAAGGCGGTGCGCATCTGCAGTTCGAAGCGTATCTCGTTCAGCTCGGGGTACTGTGGGTCGTGATAAAGTGTTTGCGGGATACGGCAGATATAGTGCAGCGAGTTATAGCCGAAACTACTGAACTGGTGCGTCTTGCGCTTGTCCACGGAGTTGGGCCAGTCAATGTCGAAGATGGTCTCGGCGATGGAGGCGATGCGGTCCACATCCTCGTTGTAGAACGTGATGAGACGGGCTCCAAAGATGTCGGTGATGTCGTACAGTGTAGCATATTTGTGGCCCTTGAGCTCCAGCTTACCTATGAGGCTCGCTTCACTCTTGACACGCGACTCCATGCTGTTCAGCTCGATGCCACTCTCGGAGATGATTTCACTCAGCTTCTTCATGACCACCTGCCGCAACTGCTCGAATATTGGGAGTTTTTCCCAATATTCTTCGAGCAGCATGCTGCAATGTAAGTCAAGTCCTGAGTTGTTCATCAGTACTTAGACTATTTCAAAGAGGTTGAAGAATCCGGTCATCATAAACACCTTCTTGATTTCGTCGTTAATGTTCTTGATGACTACCTTACCGCCCTTGGACGCTGTTTCCTTGCGGATGGTGAGGAACAACCGCAGACCAGAACTACTGATGTACTCCAAATCAGTACAGTCGATAGTGATGGTCTTGTCTGCGTTTTCCAATAGCGGTGTGATTTCCTGTTGTGCCTTGACGGCTGCCGGTGTATCTAATCGTCCACTGAGTGCAGCGAACATACCGCCATCTTGCTCTTTAATGTTAAAAATCATAGTTTTTCTTTTTAAAATTAATGTATTGATTGTTTCTATTTCTTCTTGATGAGGGTCAATATGTTCTGGCCGTCAACGTAGCAGTAGCTGACGGTGTCCATGATTTGGCGTACCAGATGGATACCCAGCCCGCCTATGGAGCGCTTTTCAGCAGGCAACGTCGTATCGATGTCAGCTTTCTGGGTTGGGTCAAAGGGCGTACCATGGTCACTGATGACAAACTTCAGACAAGTTCCCTCGTCAAAGGCCTCTATAGTTACCTCGCCCTTGGTACCAGCGGGGTAGGCATAGTCCATCACGTTGACTACAGCCTCTTCCAGTGCCAGATTGAGACTCATGGTCATAGCCATATCGTCCACCCCGGCAGTCTCGCAGGTGGTTTCAACGAATTCGCTCAATTGAGGTATCGTAGCTATATCATTAGGCAGGACAATACTATTGCCTTGTTTAACGTCTTCTTGTTTCATACAGAAGTAATGTTTCTTATCGCATGCAAAGATAAACAAAAAAAACTTCTTTCACAAGAAATATAGGATTTTTTTTACATAAAGCACAGAAACGAGGCGCCTCCAGGATGTGGGAAGCGCCTCGTCATAATATCTCTATGTGGTCCGCAAACTACTTGAGCAGGGCCTCACGGGCAGCGCTGATCTTGTCCTTGGCGTCAGCCAGCTGTGCCTTCAGCTCGTCAACCGTAGTAGCATTGAGTACGCTCAGCGGAGCGACGGCGGCAGCCACGGGCTGGATGTCGGGGTCATACTGCGTGAGACGGTCTAAGGCGTCGAGCACCAGCACAATGCGGAAAGTGATGTTGGCGGCAGCCTCGTCGTTGAGAGAGCCGAGGAACTTGTCTGTATTCTGGTTGGCCACGTAGAGCTCCTCAACGAGGGAAGAAGCAGCCATCTGCCAGAAGTAGTTGATACGACCGTTAGTTTCCATTGCCTCATAGAGCTTGCTTGTGGTCTCAAAGAGGGTCGTAGCATCATCGAGTTGCTTGAACGATGGGTCGTTGATTTCAGCCAGGAGCTTGGTGCAGGCTTTTTCATAGTCTTCAGTAGGCAGTTCATAAAGGGCAGCCACGCGCTTGTCGATGCCGAGAGCACTCAGCGTGCGGTACTTCTCTGACAGCGTGCTGGCATTGTCAGCCACTGCCGGCGACAGCAGGTAGTCGGGTTTCACCTGCTTCTCTTCCTTGCTCAGCTTGATGGTGCCGTCAGCACCGCTCTGTACAAAGTCGGGGTGCTTCAGTTTACCGATTTCAGACGAGATGCTGTCCAGGTGCATCTTGATAGCAGACTCAATTTGCTGCTGTTCGAAACTCTTCAGGGTGTCAGTCTCTTCAGCGGGCTGAGTAGTCTTGTTGCCGCCACAAGCAGCAAAAAGCACTGTTGCAAATGCAATTGCAAAGAATGATAATTTCTTCATGTAGTACTGTTTTTTAGTTATTAATGAATTAAGTGTTATTGCTTTCTTACGCTTTCGGGGTTACTGGTTATCTTTCCTGATGAAGCGGCCAGGACAGTCAGTGAAGAGCAGCAGCGCCACCACGACGCTCATCAGCAGCATGACGGTCATGTTGAACCAGAGCGTCTTGATATGGTATGGCCCCACAACCTTCTCACTGCTGTAGAACGGAGCCCGTCCTATGGTGCTCTGCGGTGTCAGGTAGACGAGACCGGTGCGCGGCACGAGATACCCGTCAACAACGTCGACCATGCGTTTCTGGTCGGCACCTATCACGCAGTCTTCCAGCTTAGTGTTGAAGTGTTGGCGCTTCATTGCCAGAACAGCTTCCTTGCCTTGCTCGCGAATCATGGCCGACATCATGGCATCGGCCTTCAGCGTGATTTTGTTGCTGCGCTTGCTCAGTATCTGCTCGGCCTCCTGCATGTAATCGCGGAGCGACTCGTAGGAGTCGTCGCCATTATAGGGCTTCATGCCGCAAAACTCAGTGATGAGGGGCAGGTTGTTGTGGATGACCTTCAGGTGGACGGGGTCCACCTCTTTGCCCCGTTTCTGCTCGCCCTTCATCGTCTCCAGCTGCGACTGTAGCTCGTAGAGGTAGCCTACGTTGTAGAACTGGGTTTCATATTTCTCCTTGTCATACTCAAAGAGCGGCGCCGTGTAGGGGTTGTCGGTAAACGAGGTGACGGCCAGTGCCTCGTAGGCCCACCGCGAGGGAATAATGTCGCCAATGAGCGGCACGTTGCCCGTGGTGCTCTTGGGTGTCAGGTCAGAGAAACTGACCACCAGGCCGCACAGCAGAATCTGGGGGATCAGCAGCATGGGGATGCTGATGTAGATAGCCACCACCGAGTTCAGACACTGCGACAGCAACAGTCCCACCAAATTGGACAGCAGGGCCGTGACAAACAATATGAGCCACCACTCGGCGAAGAGGCCATGAAGTCCCATAATAGTATTGCCGACGATGATGAACAGCAACGTCTGCAAAAGCGAGACACCCGCCATGAATACGATTTTCGACCAGATGTAACTGCTGTATGACAGGTTGAGGAAACTCTCCCGCTTCAGCAGTGCCCGGTCCTTGATGATTTCCTCAGCACTACCGCTCATGCCAATAAACGTGGCCACGATAACGGCCATGAAGAAGTAGCTCACCAGGTTCTTGTTGTCCATGACGGTATAGCCCTCTGGCGGAGCGTAACGGGTAAGGTATGCGCAGACCATTGCCAGCACGGGGGCTTCCAACAGGGCGATGCACAGGTACTGGACGTTGGTAATCTTGGTCTTGACGTTGCGGTGCAGGAAGATGGCAAACTGCTTCAGCCGTCCCGGTTTCCTTTGGTCTGAGGGGGGCACATCGCTGACAGCCGGTGTCTCCATCTTGTCACGGTGCTTGAGATACAGTTCGTGCCATTCCTGAGGCGTGGTCTTGCGCTCGTCGGACAGTTCGCCGCTGTTGGTCAGTGCTTTCTCGTCGATGATGTTCAGCACGACCTCCGGGTTGACATTGCCGCACGTGGGGCAGGCACTCGTCTCTGCATCGGCATAGTTGGCGGCCTCCTTAAAATAGGTGATGGCGTCGATGGGGTTGCCGTCAAACACGGGATAGCCACCCCTGTCGAGCAGCCACAGACGGTCGAAGAGTTTGTAGACATCGCTCGACGGCTGGTGGATGTTCACCACAATGAGCTTACCCTTGAGCGTCTGCTCCTTCAGCAGGTTGACAACCTTCTCGGTATCGGCCGACGACAGGCCCGACGTGGGCTCATCGAGGAACAGTACCGCCGGCTCACGTATCAGCTCAAGGGCAATGTTCAGTCGCTTGCGCTGTCCGCCCGAGATATATTTGTTGATGGCCGACCCTACTTTCAGGTCTTTAGCCGCATCGAGCCCCAGGTCCTTGAGGGTCTTCATGACGCGGCGGTCAATGTCCTTATCGGGCATGCCCTCGAAGCAGAGCTTGGCCGTAAACCACAGATTCTGGTAGACGGTCAGCTCTTCTATCAGCAGGTCGTCCTGCGGCACAAAGCCTATCAGGTCTTTGGCAGCCGGCTCCGAGATGTCGTGGCCGTTAATCGTGATACTGCCCTGCTGGGGGCGCAGCGAGCCGTTGAGCAGTGACAGCAGGGTGGTCTTACCGGTTCCTGAGCCGCCCATGATGGCCAGCAGTTCACCGTTGTGCAGGGTAAAGCTCAGGTCGTGCATGCCATTGTCGCTGTTTGGGAAGCGGAAGTTGATGTCGCGACCGCAGAACTCCACGCTCTGCACCTTGTCCTCGCCGTGCCCGTTGATCCGGTTGTAGGTATCGATGACGGTAGAGTAGTAGAGCGGCTTGCCGTTGCTACCCTTGAGGACACTGCTCTGCAGCCACGCCTGATAAGCCCCTGAGAGTACGGGCACGTCGTTCAGAAGCACCGTATCGCTGCCCGTGTAGGTAAAAATGAGTTCACCCGACACGGGGTCAAGCAACGTCTTCAGGCACCCCTCAAAGTTGTCAGAATGGTGCAGCAGTACATGCTTGGTCTGTCGGCTGTCTATAAAGTCGAGGAAGTCCTGATACTGCTCATCGGGGATATTGAACTTGACGGCCATGGTTTTGAACAGCCGGTCGTCTTTGTGTACCCCTTCCGAGCCGCAGAACTCCATAAGTCGCAACAGTAGCAGGGCTTCCTCTTTGGTTTGAATCTTGCCATGCAGGTTGGTACAAATGTCGTCGGCCACTTTCACGCTGTCCAGCTCAGGCGTCATCTCATAGGCGCCGCGCATGTCGCTGTACAGGTCCACGTATATGTCAATGTTCCTGATACCGAAATGGCGCCTGAGATAGCTGACGAGCATGGACTTTGCCCGTTCCTCGTCTACTTGCTCCTCCTTGCCGAACAGTGCAAACAGACTGATAAAACTTGATAGTATGACATCAGTCATTTTCTTCCTTGTTAGTTTATGCCTGCAAAATTATGAAAAAAGTTAGATTAGTAATTTAATTGATGGTTAAAAATCTTTAAAGTTGCAGCTTAGACCTTACGACAAGAAGCCTAACAGGGCACCAGCAGCGACGGCGGAACCTATGACACCGGCCACGTTGGGACCCATGGCGTGCATGAGCAGGAAGTTGTGGCGGTCGTACTCCAGTCCTAAGTTGTTGGAGATGCGGGCAGCCATCGGCACGGCGCTCACGCCGGCATTGCCAATCAGCGGGTTCAGCTTCTTGTCATGAGGCAGGAACAGGTTCATCAGCTTGACGAAGCAGACACCTGAGGCCGTGGCGATGGCGAAGGCGAAGGCTCCGACGACGAAGATGAACACGGTGTTCATCGTCAGGAACTCTGAGGCCTGGGTAGAGCAGCCCACGGTGAGTCCCAGCAGCATCACGACGATGTCGTTCAGAGCGGCACCGGCCGTCTTGGCCAGGCGGGTGGTCTTGCCCGACTCCTTCAGCAGGTTGCCGAAGAAGAGCATACCGAGCAGGGGGAGGCCCGAGGGCACGATGAACGTGGTCAGCAGCAAGCCGATGATGGGGAAGAGGATGCGTTCCGTCTGGCTCACCTCGCGACCCGGCTTCATCTTGATGGTGCGCTCCTTCTCAGTGGTCAGCAGGCGCATGATGGGCGGCTGGATCAGCGGCACGAGGGCCATGTAGCTATAGGCGCACACGGCGATGGCACCCATGAGGTTAGGAGCAAGCTTGCTGGAGAGGAAGATGGCCGTGGGACCGTCGGCACCGCCGATGATGGCGATACCGGCTGCCTGTGAGGGCTCGAA
>CAMNJY010000104.1 GCA_946541745.1 uncultured Prevotellaceae bacterium | reverse complement strand
CCGCCGCCCATGATGATGACGTTCTTCACGTCGGTATAGTGCTCCTTGCCCACAATCTTGCGGATGTAGGGTATGTATTCGCGGGTGGTCATGAAGTAGGTCAGGTCGTTGAGCTGCAGCGTGTCCAGACCGCCGGGGATGAGGGTCTCGCCGTCGCGCTTGATGGCCACCACGTGGTAAGGGTCTTCGGGGCCGCAGAGGTCTTTCAGCGGCTGGTTCAGTATTTCGCAGCCCTTGCGCAGCTTGATGCCCAGCAGCACCAGGGCCCCGCCGTGGATGTCCACCCGCTGGCGCACCCACGACATCTTCAGCCCGTTGGTGATGTCGGTGGCGGCGAGCACTTCGGGATAGACCATCGAGTCGATGCCCATGTCCTGAAAGAACTTCAGGTTCTGCGGCTTCAGGTACTCGAAGTTGTCGATGCGGGCTACGGTCTTCCTGGCTCCTAAGCCGTGGGCGATGACACAGGCGGCTATGTTGGTGGTCTCCTCGGTGGTGACGCCAACGAAGAGGTCGGCATTGCCCGCTCCGGCATCTTTCAGCGCGCTGATGCTGGTGGGCTGGGCGTTGTAGGTCATGACGTCGTACTCGGCGACGCCTTCCAGCCGCTCTTCGCTGTCGTCTATGAGCACGCAGTCCTGGTGCTCGCGCGACAGCAGTTTCGACAGGTGGGTGCCCACGGCCCCGGCTCCGGCAATGACTATCTTCATGCTATTTCAATTTTCAATCTTCAATCTACAATCTTCAATTATCAATAGTCTCCAGTATGGCGGCCTTGATACCTTCGACGTCGATGCCGCAGAGGTGCTGCAGCTGGGCCACGGTGCCGTGCTCCACGAAGTGGTCGTCAGGCAGCCCTAAGCGTGTCACCCTGACGCTGTAGCCGTGGTCGCCAAGCCACTCCATAACGGCAGAGCCCAGCCCGCCGTTGCGCACGCCGTTCTCGACGGTGACGACGCGGCTGAACTTACGGCCCACCTCGTGCAGTATCTGCTCGTCGAGCGGCTTCAGGAAGCGCATGTCGTACATGGCACACTGCACATGGCGGGCCGAGCATTGCTCGGCGGCCTGCAGGGCTAAGTTGCCGATGGCGCCGATGCTGAGTACGGCCACGTCGTCGCCGTCGCGCAGACGGCGGCCGGTGCCCACCTTGATTTCCTCCAATGGGCAGCGCCAGTCTTTCAGCACGCCGCCGCCACGGGGATAGCGTATGACGAAAGGCCCCTTGCCGGGCAGCTGGGCCGTGTACATCAGCCGCCGCAGCTCATGCTCGTCCATGGGTGCCGAGATGGTCAGGTTGGGCACGGGGCGCAGGGCGGCCAGGTCGAAAGCCCCGTGGTGGGTGGGGCCGTCCTCGCCCACGAGCCCGGCCCTGTCGAAGCAGAACACCACGTGCAGCCCCAACAGCGCCACGTCGTGGATGATGTTGTCGTAGGCCCGCTGGGCAAAGGCGCTGTATATGTTGCAGAAGGGTATAAGCCCGTCCTTGGCCATGCCGCCTGAGAAGGTGACGGCATGCCCCTCGGCTATGCCTACGTCGAACGTCCGGTGGGGCATCTGCTTCATCATGATGTTCATGGAGCAGCCCGTAGGCATGGCCGGCGTGACGCCGACTATCTTGGGGTTCTGCTCGGCCAGCTCCAGGAGGGTGTAGCCAAAGACCTTCTGGAACTTCTGCGGCTGGGCAGGATCGTCGTTGACGATGCGCTCGCCCGTCTCGGGGTTGAACTTGCCCGGGGCGTGCCATGTGGTGACGTCGCGCTCGGCGGGGGCGTAGCCGTGGCCCTTCTGGGTGTGCAGGTGTAGCAGCTTTGGACCGCTCATGTTCTTCATCTGCCTGAGTATGCGTACCAGCTCCTTGACGTTGTGGCCGTCGAAGGGGCCGAAGTAGCGTATGTTCATGCCCTCAAAGATGTTCTGCTGATGCGAGATGGCACTCTTGATGGCGTTCGACAGGCGTATGATGCCCTTGCGGCGGTCGTCGTTGAGCATGCCCCGGCCGTGGAGCCATCGGGCCGCCTTGAAGCGCAGGGCGTTGTAGGTCTCGTTGGTGCTCAGGCTCAGCAGGTAGTGCTTCATGCCGCCCACGGAGCGGTCTATCGACATGTTGTTGTCGTTGAGGATGATGAGCAGGTCGTTGGGCGACGACGACACGTTGTTGAGCCCCTCGAAAGCCAGGCCGCCCGACATGGCTCCGTCGCCGATGACGGCCACCACGTGGCGCTGGCCGCTGTTGGCCACCGCCATGCCGAGGGCCGCCGATATGGAGTTTGAGGCGTGGCCGCAGGCAAAGGTGTCGTACTCGCTCTCCTGGGGCGAGGGGAAGGGCCGCAGCCCGCCCAGCTTGCGGTTGGTGGAGAACTGCTCGCGGCGGCCCGTCAGTATCTTGTGGCCATAGGCCTGATGGCCCACGTCCCAAACGATGCGGTCGTCAGGCGTGTTGAAGACGTAGTGCAGGGCTACCGTCAGTTCCACCACGCCGAGGCTTGAGGCCAGATGTCCTGGATTCACCGAAAGCTCTTCGACAATGTCGCGCCGAAGCTCGTCGCAGACTTTCGGCAAATCGTCGATAGGCAACTGCCGGAGGTCTGACGGGTAGTTGATGCTTTTCAGTATTCCTAACTCTTGCGTCGCGCCGGTAGCGTGGGGCGAATCTGTTAATTGTTTTTCCATTTGGGTGCAAAATTATAAAATAATTATGAATTATGAATTATATTTTCAAAATAATTTCTAAACTTAGCACGCAAAAACGAAAAACAAGCCATGAAATATGGTTTTCCTATTTTAATACGCGCTCCATAACCATTGCCCGTGAGGCGGATTACGCCATGCCGAAACTGGAAATGTTGGAGGCGGGGCTAAAATTCTTTGAAAAAAACTTGTAGATTACATAAAAACTTCATATATTTGCAGTCGGATTATTACTAACCGACCGCATGAAATACATAGTGTTGCCTGACGACCGGCAGCGCCGGCTTGCTTTTTATCTGGCCATGGAGGAATATATGGCTCGCCAGACCGACGAGCCCGAGTGCTTCTTCGCATGGCAGGTGGAGCCGACCGTCATCTACGGCCGCAATCAGGTGGCCGGCAACGAGGTCAACTTCGACTACTGCCGCCGCCACGGCATAGAGGTTTACCGCCGCAAGAGCGGAGGGGGCTGCGTCTATGCCGACAAGGGCAACATCATGCTGTCGTTCATATCGTCGGAGACCAATGCCGGCTTTGCCTTCAACCGCTTTGTGGGCATGGTGTTGCTGGTGTTGCGCCGGTTGGGAATCAATGCCGCAGGCACTTCTCACAACGACATACTGGTTGACGGCCGCAAGGTGTGCGGCACGGCCTGCTACCTGACAGGGCGGCGCACCGTCATCCACTCCACCATGCTCTACGACACCCAGATGGCCCACATGCTCAACGCCATCACCCCCAGCCGCGAGAAGCTGCAGCGCAAGGGGGTGGAGAGCGTGCGCCAGCGCATAGCGCTGCTGAAGGACTACACGTCGCTTTCCATCGCCGAGCTGAAGGCCCTCATCCGCCAGACCCTCTGCGAGGGCCAGCGCCAGCTCACCGGGCAGGACGTAGCCGCCATCGAGTTGCTGGAGCAGGCCTATATTGACCCGTAAAACCGTCACTTCGTCACGCCGTCACAGCAAAATACCGAAATAACGAAATAACGAAAAAACTTTCAACCGAATATAAATTATGGCAATCAAACAAGAACTGGAAAAGAAAGTGAGGCGCACCTGCCTGCACGACAAGCACCTGGCGCTGGGCGCGATGATGGTGGAGTTTGGCGGCTTCGACATGCCCCTGATTTATCAGAGCGGCATCCTGAAGGAGCACCAGGCCGTCCGTGAGCACGCCGGTCTGTTCGACGTCTCTCACATGGGCGAGGTCACTGTGAGCGGCCGGGAGGCGGAACGCTATGTCAACCACATCTTTACCAACGACGCCACGGGGATGGCCGTTGGAAAAATTCTTTACGGCATGATGTGCTACGAAGACGGTGGCACCGTGGACGACCTGCTGGTCTACAAGACGGGCGAGCAAGACTTCTTCCTCGTCATCAACGCCGCCAACATCGACAAGGACTGGGCCTGGATGCAGCAGCATGCCGAAGGCTTTGACATCGACCTGCAAAACCGCTCTGACCACTACGGCCAGCTGGCCGTCCAGGGGCCGGAGGCGGAGCACATCGTCGAGGCGGTCCTCGGACTCCCATGCAAGGAGCTGACGTTCTACACCGCAAAAACCATAGAAGCCCCCTCGGGGGCCGCGGGTGGGACTGTCATCCTCAGCCGGACGGGCTACACCGGCGAGGACGGGTTTGAGATCTACGGCTCTCACGACTTCATCCGCGAGTGCTGGGACAAGCTCATCGCTGCCGGCGTGCAGCCCTGCGGTCTGGGCTGCCGCGACACCTTGCGCTTCGAGGTGGGACTGCCGCTCTATGGCGACGAGTTGTCGGAGCAGATATCGCCGGTGATGGCCGGCCTTACCATGTTTGTCAAGTTCGGCAAGCCCGACTTCATTGGCCGCGAGGCCCTGCTCAAGCAGAAGACGGAGGGCACGGCCCGCAGGCTGGTGGGCATCGAGCTGCACGACAAGGCCATCCCCCGCCACGGTTACACCGTGCTGTCGGCCGACGGCCAGCCCATAGGCGAAGTGACCACCGGCTACCACGCGCCGTCTACCGACAAGAGCGTCTGCATGGCCCTCGTCGATACCGCCTATGCGGCCCTCGGCACCGACGTGCTGATACAGATTCGCAAGAAGACGTTCCCCGGCACGGTGGTCAGGAAGCAGTTCTACGCCAAGAACTATAAAAAGTAATCAATCGGCAATCAACAATCAGTTAATCGCAAATCGTAAACAACAACTATGGCAAAAGTATTGGAAGGACTCTACTACTCGGAGTCGCACGAATATGTAAGGGTAGAAGGTAACTTTGGTTTCGTCGGTATCACCGACTATGCGCAAAGCGCGCTCGGCAACGTGGTCTATGTCGACATGCCCGACGTGGACGACGAGGTGGAGGCCGGCGAGGTGTTCGGGGCCGTGGAGAGCGTCAAGGCCGCCTCCGACCTTATGTCGCCCGTCAGCGGCACGGTGGCCGAGGTGAACCAGGTCTTGGACGACCAGCCGGAGCTCATCAACCAGGATGCATACAGCAACTGGATTATCAAGGTGGAGCTGAGCAATCCGTCAGAGTTAGACAGCCTGATGGACGCCAAGGCTTACGAGGAGTTCTGTAACAAAGCGTAAAACCGACAGCCGTCCATGTACAAGTATTTTCCCCACACCGACGCCGACCTGCAGGCCATGCTCGCAAGAGTGGGCATCGATTCCATCGACGCCTTATACCCTCAGATACCAGAGCAGATACGCTTCCGGGGCGACTACCGGCTGCCCTCGGAGATGAGCGAGCAGGAGGTGCGCCAGCTGTTTGAGCAGCTCGGCTCGCAGAACCGCCAGCTCACCTGCTTTGCCGGTTGTGGCGTCTACGACCACTACACGCCCTCGGTGGTGACTTACCTGCTGGCGCGCTCAGAGTTCCTGACCAGCTACACCCCCTATCAGGCCGAAATCTCGCAGGGCACGCTCCACTACATCTTTGAGTACCAGTCGATGATGGCCACGCTTACGGGCATGGACGTCTCGAACGCCTCCATGTACGACGGCACTACGGCGGCGGCCGAGGCCATGATGATGGCCGTGGCCGCCGCCAAGAAGGCCGGCCGCGTGCTGGTTTCCGAGACGCTCAGCACCGCCACCCGCCGCGTGCTGGACACATACGCCCTGCATAAGGGCATCACCCTCGAGACGATACCCGCCCAGGACGGTGTCACCTCAAGGGAGGGCCTGTCGGCACTGCTTGCCCAGGGTGGCGTGGCCGGCGTCATGGTGCAGCAGCCCAACCGCTACGGCATCGTGGAAGACTTCACGGGCTTTGCCGAGGCCTGCCACGAGGCGAAGTCACTGTTCATCATCGACAGCGTGGCGGCCGACCTTGCCGTGCTGAAGACACCCGGCGAATGGGGGGCCGACATTGCCGTGGGCGACGGTCAGTCGCTGGGCATACCGATGCAGTTCGGCGGCCCTTACGTGGGCTATCTGTGCTGCACGGAGAAGCTCATCCGCAAGATGCCGGGCCGCATCGTCGGCATGACCCGCGACAACCGCGGCCAGCGGGCCTTCGTGCTGACGCTCCAGGCCCGCGAGCAGCATATCCGCCGGCAGAAGGCCACGTCGAACATCTGCTCCAACCAGTCGCTCATGGCCCTCTTCGTCACCGTCTACATGTCGCTAATGGGCCGTCAGGGACTGAAGGAGGCGGCCGAGCTGAGCTATGCCGGTGCCCACTACCTGTGCGACCGGCTCACGGCCACAGGCCGCTTCGCGCTGGTCTATCAGCAGCCTTTCTTCAACGAGTTCTACGTCAGATACGACGGCGATGCCGATGCCCTCTACCAGCGGTTTCTCGATGCCGGCTTCCTCGGGGGCGTGCGCTGTGGCGACGGGTTCATCTTCGCCGTCACCGAGAAGCGCACCAAGGAGGAAATCGACCGCCTCGTCGCCTTAGTCCCATGAGCCTTATTATCACTATTGCCCTATGAACAACCAATTATACGGAAACCTGATATTTGAACTGTCGCAGGAGGGACGCCGCGGCTACAGCCTGCCCCGCAACCACTTTGGCCCCTACGCCGTGCCACAGGACATGCGCCGCAAGGAGGACGCCGCCCTGCCTGAGTGTGACGAGATGACGGTGGTGCGCCACTATACGAACCTCTCCAACAACAACTTTGGCGTCGACAACGGCTTCTACCCCCTCGGGTCGTGTACCATGAAGTACAACCCCAAGCTCAACGAGGAGGTGGCCGCCCTGCCCCAATTCCAGAACCTGCACCCCCTGCAGCCTGCCAGCACGGTAAAAGGCGCCATGGCCGTGGTGACCCTGCTGGAGCGCTCGCTCTGCGAACTGACGGGGCTGGCCCACTTCACCTTCAAGCCATACGCCGGTGCCCACGGCGAGCTGACGGGACTGATGACCATCGACAACTACCACCGCGCGCGGGGCGACTGGCAGCGCCGCAAGGTCGTCGTGCCCGACTCCGCCCACGGCACCAACCCTGCGTCGGCTGCCGTCTGCGGGCTTGAAATCATTGAGGTGAAGTCGTCGGCCGACGGCACCGTCGATGTGGATGCCCTCCAGGCAATCGTCGACCAGCATGGCGACACCATTGCGGCCATGATGATGACCAACCCCAACACGCTGGGACTCTTTGAAACCCATATCCCCGAGATAGCCCGGATGATTCACGGCTGCGGCGGACTGATGTACTACGACGGTGCCAACCTGAACCCCATGCTCGGCGTCTGCCGACCTGGCGACATGGGCTTCGACGTCATGCACATCAACCTGCACAAGACCTTCTCCACGCCCCATGGCGGCGGCGGACCGGGTGCCGGGCCGGTGGGCGTGCGCGAGGGGCTGCAGCAGTTCTTCCCCGAGGTGTCGCCCTGGCATGGCAATTTCGCCGTCCTGATGCGGGCCTACGCCTACATCCTTTCTCTCGGTCGCGAGCACCTCAGGGAAGTGGGGCCGCTGGCTACCCTCAATGCCAACTACATCAAGGAGTCGCTCAAGGATGTCTATGAACTGCCTATAGACACGATGTGCTGCCACGAGTTTGTCTTCGACGGACTGAAAGACAAGTCGACGGGCGTCACCACCATGGATGTGGCCAAGCGGTTGCTGGACTACGGCTACCACGCCCCCACCATCTACTTCCCCCTGCTGTTCCACGAAAGCCTCATGATAGAGCCTACCGAGAACGAGTCGCGCCAGACCATCGACGGTTTCATAGCGGTGATGCGCCGCATAGCCGACGAGGCCAGGAGCGAGCCCGAAACGGTGAAGTCGGCCCCCCACCTGACCCCCATCGGCAGGGTTGACGACGTGCTGGCCGCCAAGCATCCCGTAGTGACCTACCGCCAACTGCAGGCAGAGTCCTAAACCTCAAAGCTCAGTGTTCCACGTTCAAAGTTCAAAGTACAAAGTACAATGACTCATTCCGACCTTATCGTCATCGGTGCGGGGCCTGGAGGCTATCGCGCCGCCGAGCATGCCGCCAAGCTGGGGCTGAAGGTGACCCTCTTCGAGGAGGGCGACTGTGGCGGCACGTGCCTCAACGTAGGCTGCATACCCACCAAGACCTACGTCCACGCCGCCACCTTGCAGGAGGCCCGCGAGCGCATGCTGACCGTAGTGCCGCAGCTGCGTGCCGGGGTGGAGCAGATATTGAGCCACCCCAACATCACCCTCGTCCGAGCCCATGCCCGCCTGGCAGACAGCCACACCGTGGAAACGCCCGCCGGCGACGTTTTCACCGCCCGCCACCTCATCATCGCCACCGGCAGCCGCCCCAGGCTGCTGCCGGTGGCGGGCGTTGACCATCCCCGCGTGGTGACCTCCACCCAGCTGTTGCGGCAGGAGCAGCTGCCCCGCCGGCTGTGCATCATCGGCGCCGGGGTCATAGGTATGGAGTTTGCCTCGGCGTTCCACCGCTTCGGCTCTGAGGTGACGGTGATAGAATACCTGAAGGAGTGTCTCCCCATGCTCGACGCCGACATTGCCAAGCGCCTGCGCAAGCTGTTGGAGAAGCGCGGCATCAAGTTCCGCATGAAGACCGCCGTCCAGTCGCTCGACGACATCGACGCCGACCTCATCCTCATGGCCACCGGCCGCCGTCCCAACACCGACGGCCTGAACCTGGAAGCCGCCGGCCTCGTCCCCCTGCCCAGCGGTGCCATCCCCGTAGACCAGAATTTCCAGGCCCTTCCCTCCCCCACCCTCGCTGCCGCCCCCCTCTCCCCAGCTGCCCCCGCCTCC
>CAMNJY010000103.1 GCA_946541745.1 uncultured Prevotellaceae bacterium | reverse complement strand
TGGCATGTTTTACTGACATTTTGTAGCTGTGTAATTCTAACGACCGATTTGGGTTAAAACAATTCTCGCGTGCCTCGCGTCCCTCGAGTCCAAAGCAGCTGTCTGCCAGTGGACTCGAGGGACGCGAGGGACGCGAGTTTTTGCATTAACCATTCTATAGGCTGTGCAGAGACGTTATGAGACAAATAGAAAAGTGTCTTGCGGCATTGGCCGATGGTTCACAAAGGCAGACCCTTTGCGGCAAAAGGGACTCCTTTTTTACCGAAAGGGACTACGTTTTTACCAAAAGGGACCACGTTTTATCATCGTCTATCTGATGACCAGCGCACGGTCGATGGTGTCCTTCAGCGCCTGGGCATGGGCGGTTGAGACTCCGGCCAGTCGGCGCTGCAGCTGCTTGAGCGTCTGGAGGACGTAGGGGCGTATGCGTTCAGTATTGAGCCGGCCAGTGAGGCCTCTGACGTACTCGCGCTGCAGCGTCTGACGGTAGGGCGAGAGGTTGGGCTGAGCCACGTCCTTCATGATGAGCCGTGTGAGGTCGGCAAAGTATTCATCGGCCTTGTACAGGTCGTTTAGGTTGAGCGAGCGCCCAATGAGGCTTGACACGCCTATCTGGGCCAGCGTCTGAGTGAGCCTTTCGGGCGTGGCGGTGAGACGCTTGACGTATGGCATGGTGCGCAGCCAAGTGGGTTCGTTCATGATGTTACGCTCCACAAACTTCAGGGCGTCGAGCTGCTTCTTGCGGGGCTGCGGCCGATAGACGTCGCCCTGTTCGGTGTTGGTGCGGAAGTTCTGCAGCTGCCCGCCGATGTTGTTGATGACGTGGAAGCAGTAGCGCATGAACTGTGAGCGGATTTCTTCGTACATCGTCTGCAGGTTCTGGTTGTAGATGTCTTTCTCGTCGAAGGTCCACTCTGGCAGCTGCAGCAGTTCACGCTTCAGGTTCTTGATGCCGTATTCGCTGGCCTTGACGGCATCGTCGCCCAGGTCCTCGGTCTGCCGGCGCGGGTCGTCGTTGCTGCTCTCGCCGTCGCCCCACCACAGTCGCGGGTTCTGGGCAACGTTCTCCTTCAGGAACAGTGCCTGCAGGGCCTTGTAGTCGTCGTCGGGTGTCTGAGCATCGGGCATGGGCGTATAGCCCCACTCTATGGCCCAGCAGTCGTAGTCGTTGATGCGTGGGAAGATTTCCTTCTGCGACATGCCATCTTCGGGCTGTGCCACATAGTTGAAGCGTGCGTAGTCCATGATGCTGGGGGTGTGGCCGTGCTCGGCTACCCAGGCCTTGTCGCGCAGCTTCTCTACGGGAACGGTGCTCGACGAGCCAAAGTTATGGCGGAGGCCTAAGGTGTGGCCTACCTCATGGCTGGAGACGAAGCGTATGAGCTGCCCCATGAGTTTTTCGTCGTAGTGCATCTTGCGGGCGGCCTCGTCGATGGAGCTGGCCTGCACCATGTACCAGTCGTGTACGAGCGACATGACGTTGTGGTACCAGCAGATGTGGCTCTCCAGGATCTCGCCCGTGCGGGGGTCGCTGACGTGGGGGCCGTAGGCATTGGCGATGGGCGAGGCCAGATAGCGGATGACGCTGTAGCGGGCGTCCTCCATCGACATGACGCTGTCGTTGCCCTCAGGCCATTCCTCGGCGCGTATGGCGTTCTTGAAGCCTGCGCGCTCGAAGGCTTTCTGCCAGTCGTTGACACCGGCGATGAGATAGGGGCGCCACTGCTTGGGCGTGGCGGGGTCAATGTAGTAGACGATGGGCTTCTGGGGCTCTACCAGCTCGCCTCGGCGCATCTTGTCGACATCCTCCGGTTTGGGCTCTAACCGCCAGCGGCTGATGAAGGCCTTATAGTCGACACGCTGCTGCTGGTCGTCATAGCTGTTGTAGCCGTGGGTGAAGAATCCCACACGCGGGTCGTAGTAGCGGGGCTTCATGGGATTGGCGGGCAGCAGCACGAACGAGAGGTTGACGCCGACGGTAACCTTGCCGGTGCTGCGTGCGCTGGCCAGGCTGCCGGTGGAGTTATAGGTCTTCACCATGCGCACCTCGGTGTTCAGCGGGAACGACTTGATGTCCTCCACGTATGAGAGATTGCCTATCAGGCCGGAGATGGAGAATCGGCTCTTGGTCGAGCGGCTGAGTCCCGTCGTGGGATTGTCCTCGCCGAGGAAGTCGTTCATCTTTATCTTATACAGGCTGTCCTTGTGGCTCTCTATCTTGAACGAGGCAATGATGGGGTTCTCGTTCGACACGGTGATGGCTTTGTTGATGGCCTGTGTGGAGTCGCTCACGTTGACGAACAGGCGTACACGCATAAGCAAATGGTTGTTCACGCCGGGCTGGAAATAGACGGTCTGCTCGTTGAGCAACTCGCCGCCGAACTGACCGCTGCCGGCGGGCGTCGAGGTGTAGCGCGTCGTAGTGAGGAAGTCGCGGCCGATGAGCGAGTCGGGAATCTCGAAGAACCAGTCGTTCTCTACCTTTGTCACGTTGAACAGTCCAGGGCGCCGCACTGAGGGCTTTGGCTCGGCCTTCGGCGCCGGCGTCTTCACCGTTTCCAGTGCCTCCTTAGGCTTGAATTTCCCTACGGGCTCTATCAGCCAGCGGTTGCCGTCGTCGGCTGTGGAATGGTTGTTGATGACGACGGCATGCTTGTCGTTCATGTTGACGTACCACTTCTCACCCTTGTCGGCCACGGTGGAAATCATGAATTGGTATTTCCCGTCGGCCTTCGCCTTGTCGAAGGTGAGCTTTGCTCCCTGATGCTTGCCGAAACTGCCGTCGGCCAGCAGAAACTTCTTCACGGCAGGACTGTAGAGATAGAGCTCGCCGTCGTAGTAGACGATGGCAAACTGTCGCGTGCTGTCGGGGGCGTCTGGGCGGTTCTTGTCTGAGTCGAGCCCCGTGCCGGCGCTGTTCAATACCAGACTGCCGCGCTTGCTGGTCAGCGTGTACAGCTTTTTGGCTTTGAACAGGCCCTGCCTCTTTTTCCTTTCTTTCTTCTGCTGTTTGGTCAGTTCGGTATTCGGCTTGTCCGAATCCTTTTTCTCTTTAGCGCCTGCGGTCTGAACGGTCAGCGTCAGGGCAAGCATGATGGTGATGAGTTTTCTCATGTTGATGGTTTACGAATGATGACTTATTCCGTTTTATTTGTCTGAACTATTCATTAAACTATTGCGCCTCGATGCGGTAGCTCTGGCCGGGCATGGTCACGAGGTCGTATTCGTAGACGGGGCGGAGAGGTAACGTCTGGAAGTCCTTCAGCTCAGGCGAGTGCAGGGGCTGGCGGATGGCGGCAGGGGCGAAGAGCGGGTTGGGACATGCGCCCTCGGCGGTCTGCATGGCGACGCCCTTCGGTGCCTTAGCCAGCCGTAGGGGGACGTAGGAGCGCAGGCGCAGGGTGCCGCCGACGGTGGAGCGTACCACTGCGGAGCGAAGTTTTGCGTCGCTCCACTGCTCGTCAACAATAAAGCCGCCACGGGCACGCAGGCCGCTGACCTGTCCCTCGGTCCAGTCGTCGGGCAGGGCGGGCAGGAGGTGGATGGCCCCGTCGTGGCTCTGCAGCAGCATTTCGCAGATACCGGCCGAGACGCCGAAATTGCCGTCAATCTGGAAAGGCGGATGGGCATCGAACAGGTTAGGATAGGTGCGGCCCTGCGGGTATTGGCGCATCTTTGAGTCGTCGGGCAGCAAGTGCAGCATGTTCTTGATAATCTGGAAAGCATGGTTGCCGTCGAGCATGCGGGCCCAGAAGTTGGTCTTCCACCCCAGGCTCCAGCCCGTAGCCATGTCGCCGCGCTGGTTCAGGGTGTTGTTGGCGGCGGTGAAGAGGTCGGGGTGGCTGTAGGGCGAAATCTGGTTTGAGGGGTACAGGCCGTAGAGATGCGAGATATGGCGGTGCTCGTCCTTGGGGTCGTCGGCATCGATGAGCCACTCCTGCAGTTGTCCGTAGCGGCCTATCTGCATAGGCGGCAGATTAGCCAGCTGGAATTTGAGCGCTGAGATGTACGACGAGTCTTTGCCCAGGATTTCGGCCGCCTGCAGCGTCTGTGACAGCACGTCGAAACATATCTGGTTGTCCATCGTAGAGCCGGCGGTGACGTTGGTACCCTTGCCGAGCGGGCCGTGCTCGGGCGACACGGTGGGTACGGTCATGAGCCACCCGGCAGCCTGTTTCACCTCGCCGGCTGAGGGGTAAGTCTGCATATAGTCCAACAGGAAGTCGGCGGCTCCCTTCATCACCGGATACCACTGGCTCAGGAACTGACGGTCGCCGGTAAAGAGGTAGTGCTGCCACAGGTGGGTGGTGAGCCAGGCGCCGCCCGTGGGAAACATGCCCCAGGGTGTGCCGTCGACGGGGCCGGCTATGCGCCAGAGGTCGGTATTGTGATGGGCCACCCATCCGCGGCATCCGTACATCTGCCGGGCGGTCTTGGCACCGGTCTCGCTGAGGTCGCCAATCATGGAGAACAGCGGCTGCTGCGTCTCGGCGAGATTGCCCACGAGGGCGGGCCAGTAGTTCATCTCGGCATTGATGTTGATGGTGTATTTCGAGTCCCAGGGGGCGTTCATCTTGTCGTTCCACACGCCCTGCAGGTTGGCGGGCTGACCGCCGGGCTGGCTCGACGAGATGAGCAGGTAGCGGCCGTACTGCATCATCAGGGCCACCATGTCGAGGTCGGGGGACTGTCCTTTTCCGATTGTACCGGCGCTCTGCTCAAAGGCTTTCAGACGCTCGTCGGTGGGCAGGGTGGAGTCGGCATTCTTAGGCAGCGTCAGGCTGACGCGGTTGTACTGCTCCTGATACTTCTTTATGTGGTCGGCCAGCAGTTGCTTGTATGGCTTGCCCTTGACGCCGGCCAGCGTCAGGTTGTTCTTCCTCACGGGATTGCCGCTGACGTCTTTGTAGTCCACAAAGTTGGTGGCGGCGGTGATATAGAGCGTGGCGGTGGTGGCGTCGTCGACACTCAGCTTGTCAACGCCGCGTTTCACTTCACCGTCAGTCTCGACCAGCACACGGCACTCGGCCTTCAGGCCGGCCTTGATGCCCTCCTGCTCCACGCCGTCAACGACGGCGGCCAGCTCATTGACGGTGCCACTGATGCCCTCATGCTCGGAAACGGTAAACACTTTCTTCTCCAGCTGCGTGGTGAAACCAAGGCCAAACTCCAGTTCGCCCTTCTTCGAAGCCTTCAGCCGCACTACTATCACGTTGTCGGCCTGCGAGGCAAAGACGGTGCGCTCATAGCGCACACCGTCATATATATATGAGGTGGTGGCGGTGGCGTCGCCGAGGTTCAGCGCCCGCTCATACTTCTGCACGCCCTTATGGCCCAGCGAGAGTTTCAGACTGCCGAGGGGCAGGAAGCGCATGCCGTGGGGGCCGGGTACGAAATACTTGTCGAGAAGGTGGGCGGCCTCCCGCTCACGACCTTCGAAAATGAGCCGCCGCACCTCAGGCAGTGCTGCCAGCGACTGCGTGGAGTTGTTGTTGTGGGGCTGGCCGCTCCAGAATGTCTCCTCGTTGATCTGGATTTCCTCCGTTTCGGTGCCGCCATAGACCATGGCGCCGAGGTGGGAGTTGCCTACGGGCAGGGCTTCAAGCCAGTGGGTAGCTGGCGCTTTATACCACAGGCGGTGGCTCTGGCCACTGGCCGTCAAGCCAACCATACAAAGCAGAAAAAGTACAAGATGTTTTCTCATAACTTATTGTTTTTGTTGCAAAGTTAGCAATAAATTTGCATATCTGAATGCTTTTTCGTTATTTTGCAACAAATTTATACCATAATACAGACAAAATGAAAAGACTTTTTGCCACCATGGCCTTAGCAGCAGCCCTGACAGCGTCGGCCCAGCTGCCCACTCGTGTAGAGACTTTCCCCATCAGCAGCGTCCGTCTGGGCGACAGCCAGTTTCTGAAAAACCAGCAGATGGACATCCACTATCTCTTAGGGCTCGACCCCGACCGGCTCCTGGCGCCCTACATGAAGGAGGCTGGGCTGAAGCCCAAGGCCGACAACTATACCAACTGGGAGAACACAGGACTGGACGGCCACATCGGCGGCCACTACCTGTCGGCCCTGAGTTTCATGTACGCCGCCACGGGCAACAGCGAGATAGGGGCGCGGCTGGACTACTTCCTCAGCGAGCTGCTCCGCTGCCAGAATGCCGCCGGCGACGGCTACCTGTGTGGCGTGCCCAACGGGCGTAAGATGTGGAAGGAACTGGCCGAGGGCAATATCCGCGCCGCCTCATTCAGCCTGAACGACCGGTGGGTGCCGCTCTACAACATCCATAAGACCTATGCCGGCCTGCGCGATGCCTGCGTGGTGGCCGGAAGGATGGATGCCCGCCAGATGCTGATCCATCTGGCCGACTGGATGATCAGCGAGGTGTCGGCCCTGAGCGACGAGCAGATACAGCAGATGCTGGCCTCGGAGCAGGGCGGACTGAACGAGACCTTTGCCGACGTGGCCGACATAGCCAAGGACAGCAAATACCTGAGGCTGGCCCACCAGTTCAGCGACCAGCGCATGCTGCAGCCCCTGCTGAAGGGCGAGGACAACCTGACGGGCAAGCATGCCAACACACAGATACCTAAGGTAGTGGGATTCAAGCGCATAGCCGACGTAGAGGGCCTGGAGGACTGGAACGAGGCGGCGCGCTTCTTCTGGCAGATGGTCACCCAGGAGCGCAGCGTGTCTATCGGCGCCCACTCCGTGCGTGAGCATTTCCACCCCAAGGACGACTTCACCGAGCTGCTGGCCTCGGAGCAAGGCCCCGAGAGCTGTAACAGCAACAACATGCTGCGACTGACGAAGATGCTCTACCAGACCAGTGCCGACAAGAACTATATAGACTACTACGAGCGCACGCTCTACAACCACATCTTGTCGATATTCAACCCCGTCCAGGGCGGTTTCGTCTACTTCACCCCCATGCGCTCCGGCCACTACCGCGTGTACTCACAGCCGCAGACTTCAATGTGGTGCTGCGTGGGCACCGGCATAGAGAACCCCGCCCGCTACGGCGAGATGATCTACGCCTACCAGGGCCAGGACCTCATCGTCAACCTGTTCATACCCTCCACGCTGACATGGGGCGACCTGACCGTCACCCAGGAGAACCGTTTCCCGCAGGAGCCGACAACCGACCTGACGCTGAAGCTGGAGAAGGCGCGCAGGTTTGCCGTCAAGATTCGTCAGCCCTGGTGGACAACAGGTATGAAGGTGACAGTGAACGGCACCGCCGTGACTCCACAGGCCGAGGGAGGCTACTTAGTGGTGACACGTAAATGGAGCGACGGCGACAAGCTGCACGTGGAGATGCCGATGCACCTGACGGCCACCACCACCCCCGACGGCAAGCCGCAGTACTCATTCCTCTACGGCCCCATCGTGCTGGCCGCCAAGACCGGCACCGACCGGCAGGACGGCATGTACGCCGACGACAGCCGTGGCGGCCACATCGCCAACGGCCCGAAGATTCCTCAGAACCAGATGCCGGCCATCATAGGGTCGGCCGGCGACGTGCTCACCCATCTGCAACCCGTAGAGGGCAAGCCGCTGACGTTCCGCCTGACGGGGCTGACGCTGCCCCAGTTCGAGGGCATGACGCTGGAACCGTTCTACAAGCTCTACGAGTGTCGCTACCAGATCTACTTCCCGCTCTACAGCAAGGCTGAGTGGGCCACCAAGCAGCAGGAGATAGCCGCCGAGGAGAAGGCCAAGATGGAGCTGGAGGCACAGACGGTAGACAAGGTGTACTGCGGTGAACAGCAGTCGGAGAGCGACCATTTCTTCAGCGGCAACGGTTCCTGGAACGGCTCTGACGAGGGTATCCACTGGCGGCGCACCCGCAGCCAGTTCAGCTACCGGCTGAAAACCGACGGTGCCCGGACCTTGCGCCTGAAAGGCTTTGCCGACCGCGAGGCCATCGCCGTCAGCCTCGACGGGAACTCGCTCGGCACGGTACGCCTCGACCGCAGCGGCACGGCCACCCTTGAACTGCCTGCCGGAGTGCAGGGCACAATGACCCTCACACTCGCTGCCGGACAGGGGCGGCAGACGCCGCGTATCAGCGAGATACGGTTGTGCAAGTAGCAGCCACTATCAGAATGAGACTTCGGCCGGCTGCAACAGCGGGGTAGAGGCACGCACCGTGACCTTCTCCCCCTTTTGCGGCTCTATGTAGCCCACGAGCCGTCCGCCGTAGAGTCGCAGACTGCTCTGCGGCCGATAGTCAGGAGCGCGACGGGGTGCGTGATTGTTGACGGGATTGCCGTTCTCCAGGCCCAGCAGCCGCCCGCCGCGCACCATCACCATCACCTCCGCGTCGGCCGACCTGACCAGGTTGCCGTCGGCATCGACAGCCTCCACAAAGACGTGCATCAGGCTGTCGGTAGTCACCCTCAGGGCACACGGCTGTCCGCTGGTCTTGACCTCATAGACCGCACCGTTGTCGGCCTCGCAGCGCAGGGTGCCCGGCTGGTAGTCGATGTCGCAGTAGAGGATGTCGCTCCGCTCGTCACGCTGAAACTGCGCATTCACCGGTTGCCCGTTGAGCAGCAGGCGGGCCGACTTCGCGTTGGTGTAGCACATGACCATCACCCGCTGCCCCGGCTGGTAGTTCCAGTTGTCGGCAGCGTAGGGCGAGGGGCGGTTGCCATGAGGCGCCGTGCCTATGTAGCAGGTAGGCCGTTCGCTCCACAGCGCGGCCCGGTACCAGCCGAGGGGCTTGCGCTGTCCGGCCAGGTCGAGCAGCCCGGCTGTGGAGCCACGGGCCGGCCACACGCCGCTCTCGCCTAAGTAGTCGATGCCCGTCCAGAGGAACTGTCCGAAGATGTGCTCCTTGTCGCGCACGGCCTTCCATGCGTCCAGGTCGTGTCGGTTTTCCGAGCCGTATATGATGCGGCGGGGGGATTTCTGGTGGTCCTCGTCGTAGCGGCTCTCGG
>CAMNJY010000102.1 GCA_946541745.1 uncultured Prevotellaceae bacterium | reverse complement strand
AATCCGGTATACCCCTTTCGGGTATCGGGGGTTTGAATCCCTCACCTTCCGCAACCATCACCAAGAGGGCCTCAATAGCCCTCTTTTTATTTCCAAATGCCATCTATTATGTACAGATTATGTACACTATCACCTCACATGCTGTCGGGCAACTATTTTCTTAAACTTCTATAAGAATAAGGGGAAAACGGCTCGATATTGAAGCAAAATTGCTATATTTGCAAAATGATACCAAAACCAGCATAAAAAGAAGAAGGAAGATGATGAAGCAGAAAAGACACTGGGCACTAACCATGGCCATCGGCGCAATGATGGTGCTGGCGGGCGGCTGCGGTGAGAAGAAAACCCGCAGCGGCGAGGCCACACAGCTCGTGGAGGCCGCCTACAGGCAGAAGGACTACAGACGGCTGGCAGCGCTGGCCGACAGTCTGGAAAAGAGCGGCCAGATGACGGCAGCCCGTGCCAACTACTGGCGGGGCTATGCCTGCGACCGCACGAAACGCAAGCAGGAGGCGGCCGCCTACTGGCGCACGTCGATGGAGGAGGCCGTCAACTCGACAGTACCTGACGACGCCGACTACTACGCCAAGTCGGCCAGCCGCCTGGCCAACCTGCTCTGCCTTGAGGGCGACTACGAGGGCGCACTGGCCATGGCACAGCCCGTAGTGGCACGTCTGGAGCAGCTCCGACGCGACAGCACGAGCGACTACATCAACCTGCTCATCTACGTCGGCCTGTGCCAGGTGAGCACGGGCATGAGCGAGGAGGACACGCGCATAGGCTTCTACAGGGCTTACGAGAAGCACCGCCAGAACATAGAGAAATACCACAGCGACGAGGCTTACAAGGACGCCATAGCGGGCCTGGTGAACATAGCCTACTACTGCGTGAAGGCGCGCCACTACGAGCCGGCCCTCTACTACACCAGCAACTTCGGCGACCTGCTGATAGAATACGAGCAGCGGCCCGGGGTAGACACCAACTACGTAGACCGCCAGGTAGGCCGCTACACCATCTACAAAGCCTGGGCGCTGGACCGCCTGGGGCGCAAGAAGGAGTCGAAGAAGACCTACGAGGCGTTTCTGGCCACGAGGTACAGCCAGGGGGCTGAGGGCCGGGCCCTGGCCAACGACTTCCTAACCGGGAACGAGGATGGAGGGGCGAGCGACGAGGTGGAGGCTGTGCCTTAGTGCCGGTAGTAGGCCGTGTAGGCTCGGGCATCGTCGGCAGCATCGGTGACCACCTCCAAGAGCACGGGGCGGGTGGACTCCATAGAGAAAAGGTTGTCGAGGGCGGGCCCTAACTGATCCATGCTGTCAGCACGGAAGTAGGCCACATTGTTCTGCAGGCAGACACCCTCGGCATGAGCACCATGGGCGGCAGCCACATAGCTGTCGCGGGCCGGGCTTTGCTCCAGACCGGGCAGAAGGTTGAAGATGCCCCCGCGCCTGTTGTTGAGCAGCAGTATGCGCAGGTTGGAGCGCAGCTCGTGGTTCCACAGGGCGTTCTGGTCGTAGAAGAAGCTGAGGTCGCCGATGACGCAGAACACCCGCCCGCCCGTAACCAGCGAGAAGCCCGCAGCGGTTGATAGCGAGCCCTCGATGCCGTTGACGCCCCGGTTGCACCATACGTGGTGGCGGGCGTAGATATTGGCCAAACGGATGGCGGTGCTGTTAGCGTAGTGAACGTTGAACTTTGCGCCCGACGCTTGGGTCGCTTCGCTCTGCGAAATTTTTGAGTATTTTTGCTCAAAAAGGCGGACAGCAGCCATCTGGGAATAGGGGGGCTGGTAGTCGGCGGCCCACTGGGCGGCGCGCGTCAGGGCGGCCAGCCACTGCCGCCGATAGTGGGTGGCATGGAACGGACGGCGGCTCAGCTTGTGGCTCAGCGACTGAAGCACCATCTCAGGGTCGCCGACAATGATGCCGCGCAGGTTCTGGAACGTGTCCTCAACGTCGCCCGACGCACTGATGCGCCACGTCTGAGCCTGGTCGTCGCGGCGCAGGAAACGGCGCAGGCGCTTGCTGACAATGACGTCGCCGACGTAGATGATGAAGTCAGGAGGCAGCAGCCGCTCCCCGTTCCCCGCTCCTCCTTCCTCGTCCGACAGCACCTCGTCGAAATGGCTGACGCTGGGGAAGGCCGAGGTGGCCTCGTGGAGCACGATGACATGACTGAACAGGAAACTGACGCCGACACCTTCGAAATTGTGCGCGCTGGTCTGTCCAAACACTATCATGGGACGCTGGGCGGCCAGCAGTCCGTCGACGAAAGCCATATTCAGGCAGCCATAGTCGCGGGGCGGCGACACGCGTACCATCTGTCTGACCGCTGGCAGGCGGGCCACGCCGAACGTGAACAGCGGCTCGCTGATAGGCACATTGATGTGGACGGGGCGGGGATTGTCGTCGTCGGTAGCGGCCAGGAGGGCCTCGTTGAGGAGGCGGTTGCAGTGCCACAGGTTGTCCTCGGGCAGTGTAACCGCTGTGCGGACAAAGCAGCCGAGGGCCCCCTGCTGCGGCAGCGTCTGGCCGTCGAGCTGGCCTATCCAGGCCGTGGGGCGGTCGGCACTGATGACGATGAGCGGCAGGTGCTGATACCAGGCTTCGGCAACGGCGGGAGCCAGGTTGAGCAGGGCTGTGCCGCTGGTGACGCAGACAGCCACGGGCTGATGGAGGGCCTGGGCCATGCCGAGGGCGTAGAAACCTGCCGACCGTTCGTCGGTGACAGCATGGCACGTTATGCCGTCACACTCGCTGAGGTTGTGGACGATGGGGGCATTGCGGCTGCCCGGACACACTACGGCATGGCCTACGCCGTAAGCCACGAGCAGAGCCGTGAGCTGGTTGACACTTTCCTTACTGCTATACACCTTATTATATTTCCTATTTGACTATTTACTATTTACAATTCAGGTTTCCTTTTTTTCAAAGTTCAAAGTCAACAAATCAACCGTCGCATGGTTTCGAGCTTCGCCTCGGTCTCCTGCCACTCCTGCTCCAGCTGGCTGTCTTTCAGGAGACCGCCGCCGGCGTAGAGGCGGCAATGGTCGGCGCCGATGCTCATGCAGCGCAGGGCCACATAGAGGTGGGTGTCGGCCTGGGGGTCGAGCATGCCTACGAAACCGCTGTAGTAGCAGCGCGGCGTGTGCTCGTTGCGGGTTATGAACCGGAAGGCCTCACGCTTAGGCAGTCCGCAGACGGCGGGCGTGGGATGAAGGGCATACAGCAGACTGCCGAGGCGGTCGGTGTCGGGTAGCTTGAAAATGAAGTCGCTGCGCAGGTGAACCAGGTTGGCAGCCCGGACGGTGCGCGGCCCTTCCTCGCGGAAATCGCTGCTGAACTGCTCCAGGCACTCGGCAATATAGGTAGCCACGATGCGCTGCTCCTCGATGTTCTTCGTGCTCCAGGTGACGTTTTCGCCCTCACCGGAAAGCTGCTCACCCTCGAGCCGCATGGTACCCGCCAGGGCTATAGTGCGCCAGTCGTGGCCGTGCCCCTGCAGCAGTATCTCAGGTGTCGCCGTCAGCCACATGCCGCTCTGGGGCGTATAGACCAGGGCGACGAACATGCGCGGATAGAGCTGGCAGGCCCTCAGGAACAGCTGCTCAGGCGAGGTGCCGGCAGGCAGCGGCTCGCGGACACAGCGGGCCAGCACTATCTTGCGGAACACGCCCAACCGCAGCTGGGCATGGAAGTTGGCAAAATCGATGGCATAGTTGCTGAACGAAGCGTCTCTTAATGAAGAATTTGCTACCGCCGTCTCAAAGGGTAAAGCCAAGGCAGTTGATTCTTCATTCTTCACTCTTAATTCTTCATTCCAGACGGCGTCGGGGCTGATGACGACGATAGGCTGGTCTGGCCGTACCTCGAAGGGGGCTACCACAAAGCCGCTGACACCGTTCAGCTGGTTGCAGGACAGTAGCTGGCGCGAAGTGCCCTCAAGCCGCACATAGTGGTCGGCATGGGGCAGGCGGTAAAGTGCAAAGGCTGACATAGTATTTTTTTTACTTCTTGTGTCTTATCACGTAGTTGGTGACGCGGACGCTGGAAATGAGGTCGCCCGCCGTGTCGCGAATGTCGACGTTCCATACGTGCAGCGTCGTCCCCCGGTGCAACAGACGGGCACAGGCCGTCACGGTGTCGCCCTCGACGACAGCCTTCACGTGGCTGCCGCTGACCTCTATGCCCACGCAGGCGCAGCCCGGACAGAGGGCCGACGAGCCTACACCCGCCACATTCTCGGCCAAGGCCAGCGAGGCACCACCACTGAGGAAGCCGAAGGGCTGGCGGTTGCGCTCGTCAACACGCATACGGGCCATACACGTATCGTCCTCGGGCGTGGACAGGAACTCCATGCCGAGGGCGGTACTCAGGTTAGGCTTAGCGTTGATAATGTCGTTGATGCTGTCTACGTTCATGCCTTACTTGAACAGTGAATATTCAGGTACGCTCCATGCCAGCACACTGGCACCGAGCACGTCGCGCTCGTTGTCGTCGAGTTCGGAGACCAGCAGCTTGACCTTGCCCCTCATGTTGCCGAAGACATGGGCCTCAAACGACTCGTAGGCCGGATCTACCAGCCACTTGCCGGCATGGGCTATGCCGCCGGTGAGGATAATGGCCTCTGGGTCGACAACCGAGGCGTAGTTGGCCAGGCCGATGCCCAGCATGTAGCCCGTTTGGCGGTAGACCTCGATGGCCATGGCGTCGCCCTTCTCACAGCACTCAAAGATGGTGCGCGGCGACAGTTTCTTCAACGAGCGCATGAGCGAGGGCTCGTCGCTGGCGGCCATCATGTCGAGGGCCGTCTTGACGATACCCTTGGCACCCACATAGGTTTCCAGACACCCGCGATGGCCGCAGCCGCAGAGGCGCCCGCCGTCCTGCACGCAGGTATGGCCGAACTCGCCGGCATAGCCTATGCTGCCATGATGCTCCTGCCCGTCAGAGAAGAAGCAGCTGCCCACACCCACGCCGAGGCTGACGACGATGAAGTTCTTCATGCCGTGAGCACTGCCGAAGGTGAACTCGCCCAGGGCCGACACATGGGCATCGTTGGACAGCCCTACGGCCAGGCCCACACGCTCGCGCAGCATGACGGCCAGGGGCACCGAGCCCTTCCACGACAGGTTGGCGGCGTTCTCGATGTAGCCCGTCGTAGAACTGGCGCTGGGCGCGCTCACGCCTATGGAACGGATGGTCTCATAACCGCCGTTGGCCTCGACCAGAGCAACGATGCGCTCGCTGAGCTCACCCACAAACTGGTCAACGGTTTCAAACTGTGACGTGTCGAACGTCTCTTCTGCCAGGATGTTGCCACGAATGTCGACAATGGCGTAAGTAGTGTGCTCGTTGCTGATGTCCACGCCTACAACGCGCGTCTTGATACTATGCTCTTTCATAAGTCTCGTCTAACTCCCGTTAAATTATTTAAATAATGAATACTCTTTCACGTCCCAGGCCAGCGCACTGGCACCGAGCACGTCGCGCTCGCCCTCCTTGAGGATGGAAACGAGGATGCGCACCTTGCCCCTGATGTTGTGGAACACATGACGCTCGAACGACTCGCGCATGGGCTTCAGCAGCCACTTACCGGCAGCCATCATGTCGCCCGTCAGCACAAAGGCCTCGGGATTGATGACCGAGGCATAGTTGGCCAGCCCTATACCCAGCATGTTGCCCACCTGCCGGAAGGTTTCTATGGCCAGGCGGTCGCCCTTGTCGCAGCAGTCGGTAATCGTCCGCACGTTCAGCTCGTCAAGCTCGCCGAGCAGCGTGGGCTCGCTGCTCTTGGAGATAAGCTCCTCGGCGGTCTTCACCAGCCCCTTGTCGGACACGTAGGTTTCCAGGCACCCCCTGCGCCCGCAGCCGCAGGGACGGCCGTCAACCTCGACGCAGGTATGGCCCACCTCGCCGGCAAAGCCGTTTACACCCAGGTGGGGCAGTCCGTTGGTAAAGATGCAGCTGCCCAGTCCGCCGTGACTGATGCTCACGACGATGAAGTCCTTCATGCCGTGGGCACTGCCGTAGGCTTTCTCGCCAAGGGCGGTGATATGGGCATCGTTGGCTACGGCCACGGCCAGCCCCAACTGGTCGCGCAGCATGGCGGCCAGGGGCACCACGCCCTTCCACTTCAGGTTGGCGGCGTTCTCGATACATCCCGTCAGAAAATTGCCGCTGGGCGCACTGATGCCTACGGAACGCACTTTCTCATGGCCGCCGTTCTCTTCCACCAGCGCAATGATTTTCTCGCTCAAAGCCTTCACGAAGTCTGTCACCTCGTCGTAGTCGGCCGTGCAGAAATGGTCCTGGGCCAGAATCTCGCCCCTGACGTTGACCACAGCATAGGTGGTACGCCACTCGCGTATGTCTACGCCAACGACGTGTGTTTTTATTTGGTCTATCTCTTCCATTTGCCTATGATAGTAGTTAGTCCTTGTTTACTCCTTAAACAGCGAGTACTCCTTCACCTTCCAGGCCAGCACGCTGGCACCCAGCACGTTACGCTCGCTCTCGCTCAGGTCGGAGGTGAGGAACTTCACCTTGCCCTGTATGTTGTGGAACACGTGTTCCTCAAACGACTGCTTGGCGGGGTCGAGCAGCCAGTGGCCGGCACGCACAATGCCGCCGGTGAAGACGATGGCCTCCGGATTGACCAACGAGGCGTAGTTGGCCAGGCCAAGACCCAAAATCTCGCCCGTACGGCGGAAGACCTCGATGGCCATCGCGTCGCCCTGCTCACAGCACTCATAGATGCGCTTCGGGGTCAGCCTCTCTATCTGCCGCATGAGCGACGGCCCGCTGCTCTCTGCCATCAGTTCCCTGGCGGTGCAGACAATGCCCTTGGCAGCGGTGTAGGCTTCGAGGCAACCCGTGTTGCCGCATCCGCAGAGACGGCCATGCAGGTTGACGCAGGTGTGGCCTATCTCGCCGGCATGCCCGTTGAAGCCTAAGTTGACCTCGCCGTCGCTGATGATGCAGCTGCCCATGCCCGAGCCTAAGGTGACGGCAATGAAGTCGCGCATGCCGTGGGCCACGCCGAAGGCCTGCTCGCCGAGGGCTACGACGTGGGAGTTGTTGGCAACGGCCACGGCCAGCCCCAACTGGTCGCGCAGCATGGCCGACAGGGGGATGACGCCCTTCCACGGCATGTTGGGCGCATTGACGATACACCCTGTGAGATAATTGGCACTGGGAGTGCTGATGCCCACAGAGCGTACGGACTCGTAACCGCCGTTCAGCTCTACCAGCCCCACAATGCGCTCAGCCAGTGCGGTGACGAAGGCGTTGATATCAAGATAGTCATGTGTCAGGAAGCTGTCTTTCGCAAGAATGTTTCCACGCACGTCGACGATGGCGAAGGTGGTTTCCTCAAAACTGATGTCAACGCCGACTACCTTTTTCTTAACTGTCTGTTCCATTTATTAGATGTCTATATGGTTATCAAGCCACAAAAATAAGCATATTTTCCTATACATCCAAATGTTTTGCATTTTTTTTAGCAAATATTTATGCAAAAGTAGTTTTTTTCGGGATATTTTCGTAACTTTGCACCCACAATAGCACATATATCTGGATATAAAAATGAACATTTTAGAACTTAGCGAACAAGAAATCCTGCGACGCCAGTCGCTTGACCAGCTGCGCCAGATGGGTATCAACCCCTACCCCGCCGCAGAGTATAAGACCAATGCTTTTTCAACCGACATTCTGGCCGGCTTCGACGACGATGCCCCGGCCCGGGAGGTGTCGATAGCAGGCCGCATGATGAGCCGCCGCGTGATGGGCAAAGCCTCATTCGTAGAGCTGCAGGACTCAAAGGGCCGCATTCAGGTGTATGTCACCCGCGACGACATCTGCCCCGGGGAGAACAAGGATTTATACAACGTCGTGTTCAAGAAACTTCTTGACATTGGCGACTTCATCGGCGTGCGCGGCACAGTGTTCCGCACCCAGACCGGCGAGATTTCTGTCCACGCCCGCGAGCTGACACTGCTGTCGAAGAGCCTCAAGCCGCTGCCCATCGTGAAATACAAGGACGGCGTGGCCTACGACAAGTTCGACGACCCCGAGCTGCGCTACCGCCAGCGATACGTTGACCTGGTGGTGAACGACGGCGTGAAGGACACCTTCCTGCAGCGTGCCACCGTCATACGCACAATAAGAAAGGTACTGGACGAGGCCGGATATACTGAAGTAGAAACCCCCACCCTCCAGTCCATTGCCGGTGGTGCATCAGCCCGCCCCTTTACCACCCACTTCAATGCCCTCGACCAGGACATGTACATGCGCATAGCCACCGAGCTCTACCTGAAGCGCCTCATTGTAGGCGGATTCGAGGGAGTGTACGAGATAGGCAAGAACTTCCGCAACGAAGGCATGGACCGCAACCACAACCCGGAGTTCACCTGCATGGAACTCTACGTGCAATACAAGGATTACAACTGGATGATGTCGTTCACCGAGAAACTTCTGGAGACGGTGTGCATAGCCGTCAATGGCAAACCCGAGCGTGAGATTGACGGCCAGATGGTATCGTTCAAGGCCCCCTACCGCCGACTGCCCATCCTCGACGCCATCAAGGAGAAGACGGGATTCGACTGCGACGGCAAATCGGAAGACGAGATCCGGGAGTTCTGCCTCAAGAAAGGCATGGAGGTAGACGAGACCATGGGCAAGGGCAAGCTCATCGACGAACTGTTTGGCGAGTTCTGCGAGGGCACCTTCATTCAGCCCACCTTCATCACCGACTACCCGGTGGAGATGTCGCCCCTGACCAAGATGCACCGCTCCAAGCCCGGACTGACCGAGCGCTTTGAGCTGATGGTCAACGGCAAGGAGCTGGCCAACGCCTACTCTGAGCTCAACGACCCCATTGACCAGGAGGAGCGCTTCAAGGAGCAGATGCGACTGGCCGACAAGGGCGACGACGAGGCCATGATCATCGACCAGGACTTCCTGCGCGCCCTGCAGTACGGCATGCCCCCCACCAGCGGCATCGGCATCGGCATCGACCGTCTGGTGATGCTCATGACGGGCAAGACGTTCATACAGGAGGTGCTCTTCTTCCCGC
>CAMNJY010000101.1 GCA_946541745.1 uncultured Prevotellaceae bacterium | reverse complement strand
CAGGACAACCGCATCGTGGAGCGCGTGGTGGAACTGGCCGACCGCTACGGTGTGGAGATGACGCAGATTGCGCTGGCCTGGCTGCTGACGAAGGTAGAGTCGCCCATCGTTGGAGCCACAAAGCTGCACCACATCGAGGGCGCCGTAAAGGCGCTCGACGTTCACCTGACCGCCGACGACATCCGCTATCTGGAGGAGCCTTACGTGCCGCACAACCTCTCAGGCGTGATGGCCGTGAACAAACCCGTGATGAACGAGGAACCCATCTGGGTGGCTGCAAGTAAGAACAAATAATAACCGCACCAATATGAAAAGGAATTTTATCGTGATGATATGCACGATACTTACGCTGTTGAGAGCAAGTGCATCGGCAAAGACGCTCGTAGTGTACTACAGCTATACGAACAACAGCCGAGAGATTGTGAACACACTGACCAGCCAGATAGAGGCCGACGTGATGGAGATTCAGCCGGCCGAGAAGGGACTGAAGTACGAGGCCAACGGCTATGCCCTCGGTACGCAACTGCTCAATGCTATCAAGGCGAATCCTAACGATGCGAGCAGCTATCCGGCTATCGACCCCGTGACCACATCGCTGAGCGACTATGATGCAGTCATCATCGTTACGCCCCTCTGGTGGAGTCAGATGGCTGCTCCGATGCAGACCTATCTCTTCAACTACGGAGGCCAGATGGCAGGCAAGCACGTCGGCCTGATCGTGTCGAGTGCCAGCAGCGGCATCAGCGGTGTCGTAGCCGACAGCAAGCGGCTGGTGCCAGACGGTAAGTACTTCAGCGAGAATCTCTGGATCAACCACTCCAGCCACGCTCGCCGGGCATCGCTGATACAGAACTGGCTGACAGCCGTCAACTACAATACCGTGACGGGCATCAGCGAGACATGGACCACTGAGCCCACCCCCGCCCGCATCTATGACCTGAACGGCAGAAGGCTGGCACAGAAGCCTGCAAAAGGCATCCATATTGTAAATGGCAAGAAACAAATCGCAGAATAAGAAACTG
Source organism: uncultured Prevotellaceae bacterium (assembly GCA_946541745.1). GTDB lineage: Bacteria > Bacteroidota > Bacteroidia > Bacteroidales > Bacteroidaceae > Prevotella. The sequence goes on along the minus strand of CAMNJY010000101.1, from coordinate 8,165 downwards.
ATATTCAAATTTGCGATTTTATCCAAAAGTTACCAAATAAAACTGAATAAGGACACCTTAGAGAGCAAAATATTTGGGTGTTTGGAAATTTTGTCGTACATTTGCCCCGCAAGATGGACGTTAAAGTAGAATACATGCAACCATGTGGCACATAACTAAGGAAAAGATAAAGAGAAGATTACGCGGGAAATTTGTCAGAACCATTGATTCGCTGTCGTGGCGATACTGGCTATATCCTTCCTATTGGCACTACAGGCTACATGGGAAGTCCGGAGAGACCGACCTTTCCGGACTCTACCATTGCTCACGTCCCAATGCCGCTGCCGGTATTGGCCATCAGGTGTCTAATTGGGCCGGAGGATGTCACTATGCCCAAGTTTACGGTATAAAGTTTGCATATATCCCTTTTGCCGATAAGGAGTGGGACAATTTGCTGGCATTCGGTGCCGGAGAGACATCCCTCGACGAACTGCTGGCCAAAGGGTGGCGTACACGCCGGTTGCCCCTCATCAGGCACGATAATGAGAGCGAGGCAGCCCTCAACAGCAAGATTGTAAAGTCTTATGCGGGGCAAAGGATAGTCTTCGTTGCTGAGCAAGACCAGTTCTACTATGATTTGCCCAAACTACAGGATGTCATGCAGAGCAAATTCTATGCAGCTGACAAGACACGTGACAACGGCCTCGTTTACACGAAAGAGCACTTCAATATTGCAATACATGTCAGGCGTGGAGATATATTAACCGACCTGAGCCATCCAGATCTCAAAGCCAGATACTTAGCCAACGACTATTTCGAGCGGGTACTCGAAAACGTACTGGACGGGGTTTCTGTAGCCCGCCCCGTTCACATATATTTCTTCTCACAAGGTACTCCCGATGACTTCAAGGAGTTCTGGCACTTTGCCAATCTGCACTGGTGCATGGACATGTCTGCCTATAAGTCGTTTGAGCATCTTGTACATGCCGACCTCCTCATCACGAGCAAGAGTTCTTTTTCCTACAAGCCCGCACTCCTCAGCCACGGCATCAAGGTCTGTCCGCCAAATTTCTGGCATCCGTACCCGTCGACTCAGGAGTGGATTGTCGCAGACAGCAGCGGCTCTTTCGACAGTGCCCGTCTGAAAGCACTCCTGCAATATCGGGGCAACTCGTAGCCCGGGAAACAGCAACTTACCGTTTCGCGGTTGTCAGCATCAGCTTTCTAACTCGCTGCTTGGCCTGCCAAGCCAGTTTATGGTATTTCTTCTGCAACGTGAACGACAAACTCCTCACCTGTTTCCGCCGGTCCTCGATATAGAAGCGTCCCCACATCAGACGGTTCCTGCGATAGGCTTCCTCAAGCGGTGTGGTAAAGATGTGGGCCAAGAACTGCTTCAACAGTTTCGTCTGTTGCCTTTCAGAATAGTATTCGTCTGCCAGAGCAGGCTCTCTGACCATGCTTGCCCACAGCTCGTCGTCATTGTCTACACACTTCACAAAGGCGATGGCCTTATCGACTGACGGGAAGTCCAGCACGTTGATGAACGACTTGGGGTTGAACACTTTGGCTACATGAGGGTCTCCCCAGTAAATGGGAATACAGCCAGCGGCAAGCGCCTGCACCAGTTTTTCTGTCGTATAGCCAGAGTGAGAGGTGTTTTCGCAGACGATGGAGAACTTATGCCGCTGGTCGAAGGACAATTTGTCCTTCACCTGCCCACCGATGTTGTTACGCCACAAGCCGCCGGAATCTACCTTCTTGTACTTTGAAAGCTCTTCAAAAACCGTCTTGAACATCGGGTCACGGTTGGCATTGCTGACAGTGATGCTGCAAAAGTCGGTCTTCTCGTCTTTGACCTTGTTGAAAGGCATGAGGTGTTTTTGTTCCATCAGCTGGCAGACATCCGGATAGCGATAGTAGAGCGGAGAGCGCAGATAGCGATCTTCATAAGTCATCCACTCAAAGCCTATAGCGTAGTCACACGCGTTGAAGTCAGGCGCGATGTCCTCACGTGTGTAGAATATCTTCACACAGCTGTCTGGGGCAAACCAGTGACTGTCACCATGAACGGAATATATCAGATAATCCGCATGCCCCATATCGGTAATTTCAATATCGCAGATTTCCCGTATATAGCCCGTCATCGGGAAGCGTTCTGGGTTAAAACCGTCCCAGAAATCGGCAAAGGCAATCTTTATCATTTTGGTGTTATAATATCTATCAGGAACGCCCGAAGAGCCACTTCTTAAACAGCGGACTTACACGTAGTATGTTGGACGTTATGCAGCAGAAACCGATAATCAGCAGTGAAATGACTACTGAAAGCGTGGTGTCGAGTACGAAATTATGGCGATACTTATCAAAGAACATGCCGATGGTCGGAATGTTAGGCATGAAGAAGAAATGAATGAGGTAAATGTCGAGTGTACGCCGTCCGATGTACTGCAGCGTACTGCCCGCAAAAGTGAGCCGCGAGAAATACTTTTCATAATGGCGGAAGTACATGAAGACAATGGTCAGCAATCCGGATTTTGCCAGCGTTGAGGGCAGGTTGGTCCACTCAAATCTCAGATTGTGCCACTTGACGACATCGCCAGCTGACAGAATGACCGTCACGACAACCAGCGGGTAAAACCAGCGGCTGTCCATCACGCGTTGGGCTTTGTCCCAGTAGCGATGGACGATATTGCCGTAGACAAAGAACGGGAAATATATCATTACCCGCTCCACGCAGAAGTCGTCCATCCATTGTATCCTCGGCATCCTGCTGCCTTGCGCCCATGGGAAAATCTTTGGCAGGAAACACGTCTCATAAAGACACAGAGAAACAACAAACAGCAGCGCGATGGGTATCCAGGACCGCCGTTTCAGCTTGCTTTCAGCATACGCAAAGACGTAATAAACCACAAACATCCACAGCAGTGCTATGGTAAACCAGTAGCCGCCCTTGGTCGGAATGTGAAGATTCGACACCACACTGTCAGTAAAGCTCCGGCAAATCAATGCACAATACAGTAGGAAGAACGCAACCGTAGGCACCAGTTGCACCTGCAGCTTCTTCAACAGCAGCTGTCCTAAGTTGTGCAGACTCCATATCTGCGCGGCTTTGTAGGCCAGAAAGCCGCTGACGAAGAAGAACAGTGGCATTCTAAACAGCATAAGGAACGACAACGACGACGAGTACCTCCAATGCTGTTCGAAGCCTATCAGGCTGACGTGGTTGGCCACGACCAGTATCATGGTAAAGCCTCGCAGGGCGTCAAGCCATTCCAACCGTGGTTTTTTTGTGGGTAAATCCATAGGTGATTCGCAATTTTGTGCAAAGATAAGAAAAATATGTGAATTATGAAGCATAAATAACGAATTATTCGTAACTTTGCGGCAGAATTGCAATGGAGACACTGAAAGACAAGACAACGCGCGGCCTCTTTTGGGGCGGGCTTAACAATGTGGTGCAACAGGGGTTGGGACTCGTGTTCGGCATTGTACTGGGGCGGCTGCTCTCCCGTCAGGACTATGGAATGGTGGCTATGATTGCCATTTTCTCGCTGGTGGCCACTGCTCTCCAGGAGAGCGGGTTCCGTAACGCGCTCGCCAACCTTAAGCATCCCCGCCATGAGGACTATAACGCCGTCTTCTGGTTCAACTTGGTGGTAGGGGTGTCCTGCTACCTGGCTCTGTTTATAGCCGCTCCCCTCATAGCCTTCTTTTACCATACGCCCAGCCTGACAGCACTCTGCCGCGTGGCATTCCTTAGCATCGTCTTCTCCTGTCTGGGAACGGCACAGTCGGCCTATCTTTTCCGCAACCTCAAAGTGAAGGAACAGGCACAGTGCAACATGACGGCTGCCGTCTGCTCCAACCTGGTGGGACTGGCGATGGCCCTTGCCGGCTGTGGCTACTGGGCACTTTGTACGCAGACACTTGTCTATATTGGCATGAACAGCTTCTTGCTGTGGTGTATTTCCGACTGGCGGCCCACGCTGCACATTGATTTCAAGCCTGTTCGCCGGATGTTTCGGTTCAGTTCCAAACTGCTGGCAACCAATATTCTGGAGCGTGTCAATACCAATGTGATGAACATCTTGCTCGGACGATACTTCACAAAGGCTGAGGTAGGCGACTACAATCAGGCCTATCAGTGGAGCAGCAAGGTGTGTTACCTCATGCAGGGCACCTTGGCTCAAGTAGCTCAGCCTGTATTTACCAATGTTGCTGACGAGCGGGAGCGACAGCTTCGCATTTTGCGCAAGCTGGTGCGCTTTACAGCTTTTCTGTCGTTCCCGATGCTCTTTGGTTTCGGCCTGGTAGCACGTGAGTTCATCGTACTCACCATTGGTCCCAAATGGATTTACTCCGCTGCCCTGCTGCAGTTGCTTTGTGTCAGCAGTGCGTTCATACCCATCAGCTCCGTACTTACCAATCTGCTCATCAGCCGTGGCCACAGCGGTACCTATTTTTGGGCGACATTCTGTCTGTGTACGCTTTTGGTGACAGCCATGCTGGCACTCTACCCCTATGGCATCCACGCCATGGTTTGGGCCTACGTGTTCATCTACATTTTATGGACGTTCGTCTGGCACTACTTTGTGAGTCGGCTCACGGGCTATGGACTGCTGGCATTCCTCAAGGACATCTTGGGCTTTGCCTTGATTTCTTTCTTAGTCATGGCCGTTACGTGGCTGCTTACCCGTCAGCTCACTTCGCTGCCCCTGCTCTTAGCTGCGCGCATCCTCTTGGCGGCAACGATCTATTATGCAGTCATGAGGCTGTTGCGCGTCAAAATTCTCGACGAGTGCATCGCGTTCTTTACCTCCAAAATATCACGTAGCAAAAATCGACCCTGAGTTGCGGCGATGCGCCCGCTGCCTGCAGATTACAGACGAAGTGACTGCACTATGTCGTCATACATGTTGCGCGCCGTGGTCTGCCCGCCGGGCTGTGCCAGATACTTGTCGTAGTAGGCGCGGCGCGCGGCCTCCATGGTGTCGCGGCCCCGGAGCACGACGTTGTCTGCAAACCGCTCTACGTCGTCCATGGTGCAGCCCTCGTAGTGGGCGTTGTAAGCCTCGCGCCCCGGCTCGTTGACAAACGACTTGGCGCGCTCCATGTTCTGGGTGACATACATCACGGGGTGGTTGAAGTAGAGGTAGTCGATGACAAACGAGCCGCTGTCGTGAACCATGGCGTCCGACCCCTGGAACAGGTCTATGAAGTCACCGTCGGCCAGCTGCGTGTTGGGCATGGTGCGCCACTGGTCGTAGTACGCGTCGGCCCGCCGGGGTCCCCAGTCGGGGTGCTTGTATAGCTCGGTGAGCAGGCCGGGATGGGGCTTGAAGGCTATCTGCAGGTCATCCCTGTGGCGGCATGCCAGGCTCACCATCCCGTCGGCCATCATCAGGAAGTTCGACCGCGAGAAGGCCGTGCCGTTGTTGGCCAGCGTGCAGTGGGGGGCCCATATCAGCCGGCGGCGGCCGCTGCCGGGGTGCTGCCACACCTCCTGATACTGGTGGTGCAGGTAGTCGTCGGCACTGGTATAGCCCACGGCCACGGCGTTGGCGCCGCGGTTGCGGGCCAGCAGGCGGGCCTCGTCTATGTGGAAGTGGTTCACGTAGTAGCATTTCCAAGCCACGTTCTGCATCACGTTGTCATAGTTGTAAGCGTCGTGGGCCTGCAGGTAGGAGTATGGCGAGTAGGCTATCAGCCGGTCGGTGAAGTTCAGGAAACAGTGGCGGGCGTGGTACGAGCCGTGGTAGGGCTGGGTGTAGAACACGATGTCGGGCTGCAGCTCGCGGCGTATGTCGATGGCCGGTGCGTCGCTCTCCAACGGCCAGTCAACGTACTGCGTGCCGCGGCTGGCGAAGTACTGGCGCATCTGCCGCAGGTCGCGCAGCCGCTGTTCGGGCTTATAGGTGATACCGGGCGAGAGTACTACCGTCACCTCAAACCGGGGGTCGGCCTGCAGCAGGTCGTGCAGGCCCTGATATTTCCACATCGACACGTTCAGTGCCACAAACGCCACGCGCACGGGGCCGCCCCGGCGCCGCAAGCGCTCTATATAGCGCTGCTGCCGCGCTGCCGCCAGGCGGTAGCCATAGCGGTAGAGCCACTGCTCATGAACGCGCTGTTTCAAGATAGTCCATTTTCCCATAGTTCAACGTTTCAAATTCTACCCGGCCGACCTTACCACTAACGAAGCCAGGGTAAGGCCAAAGATGGCGGTGATGTGGGCCACGGTGCCGTTGGCACGGGGCGTTGTCGCGCCGTCCGCCTCGTCCGTCTGCGACAGGTTTTGGTTCTGTAGCCGCTCGTCAGAGTAGACACACCGGAACTTACGCGCGGGGTAGCGCCCTTCGCGCTTAAACCGCTTTCTCAAGGCCCTGGCCAGGGGGTCGCCCTCTACCCGCCAGAATTCTGCCACGCGGATGCGGCTGGGGTCCAGCTTCAGCGCGGCGCCCATCGACGACAGCAGGCGCGTGGACGGCAGCTGGCACACGGTGAGTATGAGCAGGGCCTTGTCGCGCAGCGAGTCGATGGCATCGACCACAAAGTCGTAGCTGCCCAGGTCGAAGCGGTCGGCAGTCTCAGCCGTAAAGGCCTCACGGCGCGCCGTGATGTCGGCCTGAGGGTTGATGCTGAGCAGCCGCCGGCGCATCACCTCCACCTTCGGCTGACCTATCGTGCCGGTAGTGGCCATCAGCTGGCGGTTGATGTTGGAGGCGCACACCAGGTCGGGGTCGGCGATGGTCAGCCGTCTGACCCCCGAGCGCACCAGGCTCTCGGCACACCAGGAGCCCACGCCTCCCACGCCGACGACGATGACGCGCAGCGCCGCCAGGCGGTCCAGCCCGTTGCTGCCCAAGAGCAGCTCCGTGCGCTGGAAAATATCGTGTTCGGTAACATTCATGCTGCAAAATTACGAAAAATATATAATTTATAATTCATTATTCACAATAATTTTCTACCTTTGCAGCCTAAAAGGTCAAAACGACATGAAAAAACATGCTGCCAAGACGGACGTAGCCGTCCTTATGCTTTTCTTCACACGTGCCGACACCTTCCAGCAGGTGTTCAACGAGGTGCGCCAGGCACGCCCCTCGCGCCTCTTCCTCTTCCAGGACGGCCCCCGGGGCGAGCGCGACCTGCCCGGCATAGAGGCCTGCCGCCGCATCGTGGCCGACGATCAGATAGACTGGGAGTGCGACGTTCACCGCAACTATCAAGAGCACAACCTGGGCTGCGACCCGTCGGGTTTCCGCTCACACCGATGGGCCTTCTCGCTGGCCGACAAAGTCATCATCCTGGAGGATGACGTGGTGCCCTCACAGTCGTTCTTCACCTTCTGTAAGGAGATGCTCGACCGCTATGAGCACGACGAGCGCGTCACGATGATAGCTGGCTTCAATACCGACGAGGTGACGACCGACGTACCCGACGACTACTTCTTCACCTCCTTCCAGAGCATCTGGGGATGGGCCTCCTGGCGCCGTGTGGCAGAGCGGTGGGACAGCCACTACGAGTTTCTCAACGACGACTATGCCATGCGGCAGCTACAAGCCGTAGCACGCCAGCGCGGCTACCGCCACGACATGCTGCGCATGTTCCGCGACCACAGCCAAAGCGGGAAAGAGTACTTTGAGACCATCTACTGGGCAGACCAGATACTCCAATCGGGCCTGACCATCATGCCTGCGAAGAATCTGGTCAGCAACATCGGCATGACAACCGACTCGACCCACTTCTCGGCACATCTCAACACCATGCCGCGACGGCTGCGCCACATCTTCACCATGAAGCGCCATGAACTAAGCTTTCCGCTTCGCCATCCACGCTACGTCATAGAAAACGTCGCCTACAAGGAGCGACGCTACAAGGTGCTGGGCTGGAACCACCCCTGGACAAAAGTGTGCTATTCGCTGGAAGAGTTCTGGCTCAACATGCGCTACGGCAACTGGCGCTTCATAGCCCACTCCGTCGCCCGCCGCATCCGCATACTGACCGGCCGCGAGAAGTTCAGATAGGCCTTTAATTTGCCTCAGAAATCCACATAAATTTAATATTTTTGTGTCTTTTCGCCTCCAATTGGCAGAAATTTATTAATTTTGCAGGCATCTTATAATGATGCTCCTTATTTGCTTAGTTTCTCCAATGCATCGGAATCAAGTCGATACACCGTCCATTCC
>CAMNJY010000100.1 GCA_946541745.1 uncultured Prevotellaceae bacterium | reverse complement strand
GACAACATCGTGCAGGACTGGAACTACTGGAAGCTCGACTCCTGGGGCGACCACACCTTTGAGGCCGCACGCTATCCCAACCCGCAGGCCATGCTCGACTCCGTTCACCAGATGCACGGACGGTTCATGATCTCGGTATGGCCGAAGTTCTACGACACCGTAGACAACTACAAGGCGCTCGACGCAAAGGGCTGGATGTACCACCAGGCCGTCAAGGACGACATTCACGACTGGCTGGGTTTCCGCGGCTCGTTCTACGATGCCTACGACCCCGGTGCCCGCAAGATGTTCTGGCAGCAGATGGACCGCAACCTCTACTCGAAGTACAACCGCAGCATCGACGCCTGGTGGATGGACGCCTCCGAGCCTAACGTGCGCGACTGCACGCCCATGTGGTACCGCAAGGCCCTCTGCGGCCCCACCGCACTGGGCACCTCTACCGAGTACTTTAACGCCTACTCCACCGTCAACGCCGACGCCATCTACAACGGCCAGCGTTCCGTATGGAAGGGCCGTAAGAACGAGCCTCGCGTTTTCCTGCTCACCCGCAGCGGCTTCGCCGGCGAGCAGCGCTACTCGACGGCTACCTGGAGCGGCGACATCGGCACACGCTGGGAAGACATGCGCGCACAGATGACCGCCGGACTCAACTACTCTCTCTCGGGCATTCCCTTCTGGGGCATGGACCAGGGCGGCTTCTGCGTAGAAAACCGCTACGTTGCCGCGCAGCAGCTCTTCGACCGCACGGGTCAGGAGAACGAAGACCTGCGCGAGTGGCGCGAGCTGCAGACCCGCTGGAACCAGTTCGGAGCCTTCATACCCCTCTTCCGCAGTCACGGACAGTGGCCGCTGCGCGAAATCTGGAACATAGCCCCCGACAACCATCCCGCCTACCGCTCTTTCGTCTACTACGACCGCCTGCGCTACCGCCTCATGCCCTATCTCTACTCGCTGGCCGCATGGGCACACTTCCGCGACTACACCCTCATGCGCGCCCTCGTGATGGACTTCGACCGTGACACCGAGGTGCTCAACATCGGCAACCAGTGGATGCTCGGCCCCGCGCTCATGGCCTGCCCCGTGGGCTACTACAAGGCCCGCAACCGCCAGGTCTACTTCCCCAGCCCCTGCGGATGGTATGACCTCTATACCGGCGAACACCTGCAGGGCGGCCAGCGCCTGGTGGTCGACGCTCCATACGAGCGCATACCCGTCTACGTCCGCGAGGGAGCTATCATCCCCTTCGGCCCCGACATGCAGTACAGCGACGAGAAGCCCGCTGAGCTCATCAATCTATACGTCTACGCCGGGCAGAACGGCGAGTTCCAGCTCTACGAGGACGAGGGCACCAACTACAACTACGAGCGCGGCCAGTATGCTACTATCGACATCAGCTACGACGACCAGGCCCGCACGCTGACCATCGGCCAGCGCAAGGGCCAGTTCCCGGGCATGCTCAAGAGCCGGCGTTTCAACGTCGTCCTCGTCACCAAGGACGCTCCCCGTGCCCTCCACCTCGATAGCTCTACCAAAGGTAGCTCGCAAGGCGAGACCCCCGAGGGCAAGATGGTGCAGTACGACGGCCGTCCCGTCACCGTTCAGCTGTGATGCAGAGAACCAGGCAAAAAGCCATATTCATTCCTGCTAAAGCGGCGCACCCACATCGGATGCGCCGCTTTCCTTCGCTCTTTCGTCAAAGAGAATCTTTCCCTATCATCCATTGTTGACATACAATAAAGGAACACAGCCCAAAGGGAGTCCCTTTCGCGCAAAAGGGAGTCCCTTTGGGATGAAACGAGACTTGTTTTGAAGGATAGGGAGCAGTTGCCTGGTATGTGGAATGCTACTATAAGAAATGTTTAAAAGTTGCCTTCACTGTCACTTTTTCATTGTATCAGACTGTAACTTAATAGTTTATATTGTTTCAATACTGTCACTTTCGCGGGTTTTGCTGTCACTATTTAGGACCTATTTGTCAAGAAAAAGCCAAAAACAATCACATGGCAGCTGTTTTTTCATGCGAAGAACCGCTGCCTGCACCTGAAGGGGTGCTCCGACCGCTCCAAACCAGCTCCTTAACGAACGCTCCAAGGCTTGGAGCAAAACGCTCCAACCCCTGGAGCATTATCCCGCAAGTCTTGTGGCCGTCGTCGCCGGCCTGTCTTAGCACCGCGAAGGATCTGTCTCGGCAACGGCAAGCCCTTGTCTTACGGCTGATGCCTATGCACTATCACCTAAAAAACGCAGGCTGATGTGATTGAAATGAAGGGTTTGGAGCCGAAATGAGCCTGAAAAGTGACAGTAAACGGCCAAAAGTGACAGTAAAATCACTATACTGTCACTTTTTCATATCTGAAAAACAGTGAGTTACGAGCAAAGTGACAAAGTGAAGGCAAAATTTAAACATTTCCTGGAGTGGCATACGTCCCCCGAGTCACGGGCGAGGGTGACCAGCCGGCGAGCACGCCTTTTAAGCTTGTTGGTGGTGGAAAAGGGGTGGGCTTAATACTCGTAGAGTTTGATGTGGAGCAGCTTCCACTGGCCGACGGCAATGCGGGCGTGGCGGCCCTGGTGGTCCTGGTCGCCGTTGTGGCGGCGGACGTAGCAGAGCCGGCCGTCATTGTCGATGGTGACCTCGTCGACAAAGCCGATGCCTAAGCGCTTGCCCCGAAAAGGCTTGACCGGTAAGAGCGCCGCAGAGCCGCTGCCCTGACCGGCGGCCGCAAAGCCGTCTTCGCCGAGGACGGTCTCGCCGGCGAACTGGTGCTCGTAGCTGGTGGCGAAGCTCACGACGACACCCGTTCCGGCCAGCAGGTACTCGTCGGCAGCGAGCCTTACCAGCATGGCGCCACCTTCGGGCCAGGGGGTGCCGTCGGTGGCGCGCGCGTCCCAGGGCAGGGTGAAGTAGTGGCGGCAGGTGATGAGCGTCTCGCCGTCGGCAATGATGCGCTCGTGGTCGGTCTGGTCGAAGAGCAGTCCCCATGTGGGGCATTGGTCAAGGTGGGGTAGGGCGTAGACCTGACGCACCAGGCGGTAGGCCTCGCTGACGGTGGCGGTAGCCGTGGTGTCGCTCTCGTCGATGGCAAAGGGCGAGAAGCCCAGGGCGCGGTGCTCACCGAAGGCGTAGAGAGCCCTGGCACCGCTGTTCTCGCAGCAGCGGCTCTCGGGTATGAGCAGCGGATTGCCGGGCAGCGCATACTGGCTGGTCCACTGCTTGAAGCCGGTGTCGTAGATGTCGGGGGCCAGGCAGAGCAGTTCTGGCGCGCCGCAGTGCCAGAGGTCGATAAGGTGGGCCAGGGGGCCTGCCGACGGGTATTGGCCGGGCTGCCGTCCCCGGCTGTTCATGGCGGCATTGACGAAGAGGGGCACGCGGGTATGGCGGCGGGCCGTCTGGCAGAGCCGGCCTACGTAGCGGGCGTAGTAGTAGGCCATAAAGATTTCGTCGGTGTGGAGGTCGTTGCCGAATACCTGCGTCCACGAGGGCGACTTGGCCGACAGCTGGTCCCACTGTATGCGGGCGGCGAGCCAGGGGTGCAGCGACGGGCGGTGGCTGAGCAGATAGTCTTTCAGTGCCGGCGGCACACCCTTGCGGTAGGCGGCCTCGGCCTGTGGCGAGTGGTCGCGTGCCGACTCGAGCATGCCTATCTCGTTTTCCACCTGTATCATGGTTACCACATCGGCACCCTGCCGCGCCACATGGCTCACCCAGGCCTCGAAGGCGCGGTTGTCGGCCTGGAAGACGGCTTCGGCAAAGGGGGTGGCTATCTCTAAGGGTTTGCCCTGGGCGGTCTGCGCACGGGGGAAACGGCTGACGTCGCGCTTGAACCACAGTGGCGCGTAGCACGACATGGAGTTCTTCCACGCGCCGAACCACAGGAATACCACTTTCAGACGGCAGTGGCGAGCCTGTTGGATGACGCGGTCGGTGAGGGTGAAGTCGAACTGGCCCTCGCGGGGCTCGGTCAGCTCCCAGTAGGCGGGCACGAGCACGGTGTTGAGCCCCAGCTGCTGCATGCGGGGCATCACGCGGTCGATGTCGGCGACGCTGGTGACGGCGCTGTTGCTCAGTTCACCGCCGAGCATGGGCTGCTGTCCACGGGCTGTCAGCATCAGGGACAGCAGCACGCCTATAACTGTAAGACCTCTGGTCATAACTGTGGCTGGTTGGTGTGCAAATTAGTCGCCGATGTAGTCTACCTTGACGACGATGACTCGGATGTGCTGGTCGCTGGTGTCGTTGGCAACCTTGGCGATGTGCCAGTCGCCGGGGAAGAAGATGAAGAACTCCTGGGGACGGGAGTCCATGAAGCGGGCTTTCTCGCGGATGTAGTCGTAGTGGACGACATCGTCGCGCCAGGCACAGTTGGGCTTGCTGGTGAGATGGTCGATGATGCCGAAGCGCTCTACGCCCCTGACCACCCATTGGAAGTCGATGTGGTGGAAGTGGCTCTCGCTCTGACGCTTCTCCAAGGGACCGTTCTCGGAGTCCTCGACGCTGGCCACAAGGGTGGTGCCGGGGATGGGGTGACGTCCCTTCTCGATGGTGGTGAGGTCGGTCTGCTGGAGCCAGCGGAACATGGCCTGCCACTGCCCGGGATTCTTCTGGTACTGACGGTAGAACTCGACGGCATTCACCGAGGGGTGGGCGTCGGCCTTCTCGAATCCCAGCCGCCACTCGCCCTTCTTCATCCACCGCTGGGCTTTCTTCACCAGGGCTTTGTCGTGGTATTCGCGGGTATAGAGGCCCTGCGCCCCTGCGGGGCTGAATGCTAAAAAGCCAATGATAAATGATAAAGCTGCCAATACTCTTTTCATATCGCTTCAATTTTCAATCTTCAATCTTCAGCAGTTGCTGTGCGTGCTCCTTGGTCTTAATCTGCTTGCCGGCCATGATGTGCTCAATGATGCCCTCCTCGTTGATGACGAAGGTGGTGCGTATGGTGCCCGTCGTCGTGCGGCCGTACATCGTCTTCTCGCCCCAGGCGCCCATGGCCTCCATCAGCGTGTGGTCGACGTCGGCGATGAGGGGGAAGGGCAGCTGGTGCTGCTGCTTGAATTTCTGGTGCGAGGCGGCGCTGTCCTTGCTCACGCCGACAACGGCGTAGCCACGGGCCTGCAGGTCGGTGTAGTTGTCGCGCAGGCTGCAGGCCTCGGCGGTGCAGCCGCTGGTGTTGTCCTTGGGGTAGAAGTACAGCACCAGTTTCTTACCCCGGAAATCGCTCAGGCGGATTTCCTGTCCGTTCTCGTCTTTGCCCAGCAGTTCGGGCGCTTTGTCTCCGATGTTCATCATGCTTGTTTACGTTTTTTGGGTTAGACAATTTTTAAAGTTCTTCGCAAAGGTACGGATTTATCTTTTAACGGCCAAAGAAAATGACGGGAATGTTTGGTGTTTCCCCCGTTTCTTTGTAATTTTGCAGCCGTTAAGTTACTGACTATACCTTCCCACCCTTTTTCACCACAAAAAGATGGGAAACTTGAATTACTAACTATGAAAACAATGACAATGAGACGAACGGTAGTGGCAATGACGGCCCTGCTGGCAACGCTGGCGGCAGAGGGCCGCGAACGGGTGAACTTTGACAGTGACTGGCGCTTTGCGCTGGCCGATACGGCGACGATGGCGCGCCCTGACTATAACGATGGCCATTGGCGCAGGCTCGACGTGCCCCACGACTGGGCCATCGAGGGCGACTTCTACGCCGGCCACCCCAGCGGTGCCGGCGGCGGTGCGCTGCCCGGCGGGGTGGGGTGGTACCGCAAAGCGTTCCATATCTCTCACTTCTCATCTCTCACTTCTCATCTCTATCTGGAGTTCGACGGCGTGTACATGAACTCGACGGTCTACGTCAACGGGCAGAAGGTGGGGTTCAGACCCTACGGCTACAGCTCGTTCGAGTATGACATCACGCCCTACGTCCGCGAGGGTGACAACATGGTGGCCGTGCGCGTCGACAACTCTGACCAGCCCAACTCGCGCTGGTATTCGGGCTGCGGCATCTACCGCCACGTGTGGCTCACCACGACGGAGCCGACCCACGTCAGGCACTGGGGCGTACACGTGGTGACCCAGGCCGACGGCCGCGTGACCATCGATACCGACATCGACAACCCCACGGGTGCCAAGCTGAGCGTCGCCCACACTGTCTACGGCCCCGACGGACGGGTGGTAGCCCGGGCCAACGGGCGGCACGCGGCGGGCGACGTTTACCGCTCAGCATTCAGCGTCCGGCGCCGGGCGCTGAAACTCTGGTCGTGTGAGGAGCCTAATATATATAAGGTGGTGACGACGGTGAAAGCCGGCGACCGCGTGGTGGACGAGGTGGAGACGGTGACGGGCTTCCGCTCGTTCCGTTTCGACGCAGAGACGGGCTTCTGGCTCAACGGGCGCAACATGAAGCTCAACGGCGTCTGCGAGCACCACGACCTGGGCTGCCTCGGGGCCGCGCTCAATGAAGATGCCCTGCATCGCAAGCTGCTGAAGCTCAAGGCGATGGGCGTGAACGCCATAAGGTCGAGCCACAACCCGCCGGCTCCGGAACTGCTGGCCATGTGCGACACCATGGGCCTGATAGTGATGGACGAGTCGTTCGACATGTGGCGCCGCCGCAAGACGCAGAACGACTACGCCCGCTTCTTCGACGAGTGGCATGAGCGCGACCTCAGCGACCTGGTGAAGCGCGACCGCAACCACCCGAGCGTGCTGATGTGGTCGATAGGCAACGAGGTGCTGGAGCAGTGGTCGAGTGCCGAGGCCGACACGCTGACCCTGGAACAGGCCAACCTGATACTCAATGCCGGGCACGACGCATCGACACTGGCCAAGGACGGCGAAGAGAGCGTGCAGTCGCTGCTGACGCGCCACCTGGCCGACATCGTCCGCCGCTACGACTCGTCGCGACCCGTAACGGCGGGCTGCAACGAACCCAGTCCGGGCAACCACCTCTTCAAAAGCGGCGCATTGGACATCATAGGCTTCAACTACCACCACCAGTGGGTGAAGGACGTGCCGAAGAACTTCCCCGGACGGCCGTTCATCATGACCGAGAGCGTGTCGGCCCTGCAGACCCGGGGCCACTATATGATGCCTTCGGACACGGTCTACGTGGCACCCAAGGAGTGGTGGCTGCCCTACACCGACCCCACCTACATGTGCTCCGCCTACGACAACATGCACGCCTCGTGGAGTTCGACCCACGAGGAGACGTGGGACGTGGTGAAGCACACACCCTACGTCGGCGGACAGTTCATCTGGACGGGCTTCGACTACATCGGCGAGCCGACACCCTACGGGTTCCCGGCGCGGTCGAGCTACTTCGGGCTGATAGACCTGGCGGGATTCCCGAAGGACACCTACTATATGTATCAGAGCGAGTGGACCGAGAAGCCCATGCTGCACGTGTTTCCCCACTGGAACTGGCTGCCGGGACAGGAGATTGACCTCTGGGCCTATTACAATCAGGCCGACGAGGCGGAACTCTACATCAACGGCAAGAGTCAGGGCGTAAGGCGCAAAGAGCGCTCCGACCTCTCCCCCAGCACCTCCCCCGAGGGGAGTGGGGCAGTGGAGCTGTGTACCGAGTATCACGTAGGTTGGCGCGTCAAGTTTGAGCCGGGCGAAGTGCGGGTGGTAAGCCGAAAGGACGGACAGACCGTGTGCGAGCAGACCCTGCGCACCGCCGGACAGCCTGACCACATACGCCTGAGCATAGACTATAAGGGCAGACGGACAACGTTTGTCACCGCCGAGGTGGTTGACCGCGACGGCAACCTCTGTCCGTGGGCCGAAAACCAGCTGTACTTCAGCGGCGACGTCACGATAAAAGGCACCGACAACGGTTGCCAGACGTCGATGGAGCGCTTTACGGCCCCCCAGCGCAAGGCCTTCTTCGGCCGCTGCATGGTGGTGGTCAAGGGCTCGGGTACGCTCAAGGCGCAGGCCGTAGGTCTGAAGGGAGGGGCGTTGAAGATTGAAGATTGAACGCCTGGAAATTTCCCAAATTTCAATAAAAAAAGCCAGAAGAGTCATCACGACTGTTCTGGCTTGTAATCTAACTAACTTATAATCAACTATTCATTACTCATTCTGCGTGCAAAGTTACAGATATTTCTTTATAGTTGTAACAATTACACGTAAAAAAACACGTAAACGTTTGCGCGTCTCGCAGTTTTTTCATACCTTTGCAGCATGGCAAAACACAGAACATCGCTCAAAGACCTTGCCCAGGAACTGGGCGTGAGCATAGCTACCGTCAGCCGGGCCCTGCACTCCTCGCCCGAGATAGGCAAGGACATGCAGCAGCGCGTCAAGGAACTGGCCAAGAAACTCAACTACCGTCCCAACCCCTTCGCCCAAAGCCTGCGCAAGGAGGCCCCGAGGGTGATAGGTGTCGTAGTGCCCAACCTGGTGACCCACTACTACGCCGCCGTGCTCGACGGCATTGAGGCCGAAGCACGGCGCGAGGGCTACAGCGTGATCAGCGCCAACACTCACGAGGACTTCAACGACGAGCGGCTGGCGGTAGACAATTTCATTGGCCTCCACGTGGTGGGTATCATTGCCTGTCTGGCACAGAGCACCACCGACTACTCCCACTTTGAGCAGCTGGACGACTTTGGCATACCGTTGGTATTCTTCGGACGTACCTGCATGCCCGACCGCTACAGCAGCGTGACGGCCAACGGCGATGAGGCTGCGCTGCAGGCAACGCGCCACCTGATAGACACAGGGTCGCGCCGCATAGCCTTCATTGGCGGCCCCAACCACCTCGATATGGTGCGGCGACGCAAGCACGGCTATCTGGAAGCCCTACGGGAGTACCGCATACCCATTGACCGCAGCCTCGTGGTATGCGACAGCATAGACTACGACACCGCCCTGCAGAACACCCTGAGGCTGCTCGGCACTGACAACCGGCCCGACGCCATCGTGGCCTTCAACGACATCCTGCTCTTCGCTGCCTTCAACGCCATCCGCCAGCAGGGGCTGCGCATACCCGGGGACGTGGCCCTGATAGGCTTCACCGACGATGTTCACGCCCGCTTCACCTCGCCACGCATGTCGGCCATCGAGGACCAGTCGTTCCTCATGGGGCAGACGGCGTGCCGACTGCTGCTGCAGCACATAGGCGGCGACGTCAGGGTGCGCAAGGAGATAGTGCCGCAGAAGCTGGTCATACGCGAGACCTCGGCAAAG
>CAMNJY010000099.1 GCA_946541745.1 uncultured Prevotellaceae bacterium | reverse complement strand
TCTTGGGAGCCAGGTAGAGGAACATCTTCTTGCCTTCGAGCGAGGGCATCGACTCCACCTTGCCGTACTCTTCGAGGTCGTTGGCAAAACGCAGCAGCAACACCTCGCCCTGCTCCTTGAACAGGATGGAGCGTCCGCGGAAGAAGACGTAGGCGCGTACCTTGTTGCCCTCTTCAAGAAACTCCTTGGCGTGTTTCAGCTTGAACTGGTAGTCGTGCTCATCGGTTTGAGGTCCAAACCTGATTTCCTTTACCTCTACCCTCACTTGCTTGGCCTTCATTTCCTTGGCGCGCTTCTTCTGCTGGTAGAGGAACTTGGAATAGTCGATGAGACGACATACCGGCGGGTTGGCATTGGGCGATATTTCGACAAGGTCAACTCCCTGTTCGCGAGCCATGTTGAGGGCTTCACGGGTGGGTACTACGGTTGAGCCATTGTCGCCAACAATGCGGACTTCGCGTACACGTATCTGTTCGTTGACGCGATACTGGTTTTTTATTTTGTCATTCTTCATCCACTATTTTTTAGAAAATCGGGTGCAAAGGTACAATAAATCAGTGAATTGGCAAAATATTTCTTAAACTATTTTATACGTTTTCAGCAAATTTTTGTTCTTTTGTTCTGGTTACTGCAAAATTTTCCGGCCGTTGACCACCACGACGCCTCGGCCGTAGGTTTCCGTGGCGTTGTGCCCCTTCACGTCGTAAGCTTTAGAGCGGGCCTCCGACGTGCTGACAGCCTTTGGCTGCACTACGGCTGCCGGTACCGTCCTGACGACGTCGATATAGTCAATGTCGGGCATCCACGCCGTGGCGTTCGACAGGCGTATGGTGTTCTGTCCCGGCTGCAGGTGTATGGTGAGCGACTTGCGCCCTACCTTGTCCCATCCGCCAGAGTTGCACGAGAGTGTCTGTACGCGCTGGCCGTTGACGCTGACGGCGATGTTGCGGTTCTCGCCACAGAGGTAGCCAATGGTGAGCCGATACTCGCCACCCTCATGGCTGTAGACATCGCGCCACTGCAGGTCGTTCTGTTCGCGGCTGCCCAGCCAGCCCGCCTTGTAGCCGCCGGAGCAGGCGTTGTTGGTTTCGTAGGTGGCGGTCTTTTCCGACTGGTTGTTCTTTATTTCCTGATAGACGCTGTTATACCCCGCCTCGGCCTCGTATCGTGTGCGCTCCAACCGCGCTGCAGCCGCGGCCACATAGATGCGTGTGCCGTGGCGGGGCACGCTGACCTCGTAGCTGTCGGCGAAGCTGCCAAGGGCTTTCTTCTGCAGCACGTCGCGCAGTTCCACTTCGCCCCCTAAGTCAAGGTCGCTGAAGCTGACGGCGACGCGCTGTGCCTGGTCGGTGGGGTTGAACACGGCGAAGGCGCGCTTGGTGCCGTGGAGCGTCTCCACGTCCTTCACCACTATGTAGCAGCCGTTCTGGAAACCGGCCACGTAAGCCTGCAGGCAGAGCGGGTCCTGGTTGAGGGCTATGAGTTCCTTGTTTTTCAGCAGGCTGAGGGCGGTGCTGTTGATAGTCGTCAGGTCGCACCCTATGAGCAGTGGCGACGACATGATGCACCACATGGCGAAGTGGGTCTTGTCTTCCTCGGCGCTCAGCGTGCGGCCCACTTCGAGCATGTCCATGTCGTTGTAGTGGCCGCGGCTGCAATAGGCCGACAGGTAGAGGTTCTCCTTGATGATGTCGCGCACGCTCTCCCAGCTGCAGTTGATGTCGCCAGTGGTGCGCCACGAGAAGGCCTGCCCGTCAATCCACGTGCCGGGATATGCCCAGCGGCAGGCATTCATGCGCACGTCGTTGCGCCCAGTGTTGCGTATGGCCTGGGCGATGGCCGTGTAGCGTTGCTGCTCGTCGAGCACCAGGTGGTCTTCATTGTGGTAGTAGGAGCCGCCGCAGAAGTCAACCTTGATGAAGTCAAACCCCAGTTCCTTGAAGAAGAAGTCGGCATCCTGCTGGTCGTGTTCGTAGAGGCCCACGCCCTTGCCGATGGCGTCGCCGTTGAACATGCTGCCGCAGGTGTTGCGCCCGGCGTCGCTGTAGATGCCGGCCTTCAGTCCCTTCTTGTGGATATAGTCCACAAGGCCCTTCAGACCGTTTGGAAACCGGGTGGGGTGTATCAACAGCTGGCCCGTGGTCTTGTTGCGTCCGCCGAAGTAGCCGTCGTCAATGTTGATGTGGTCGTAGCCGGCGCCCTTCAGGCCTTTCTGTATCATGGCATCGGTTTGCCGCTTGATAAGGGCTTCGTTGATGTTCACCCCGTAGGTGTTCCATGAGCTCCACCCCATGGTAGGGCCGTCCTGTGCCATGGCTGTGACCGGGGTTGCCAGCACCAAGGCCAAAATTACGTTTTTTGCTTGCATCGTTCTGATATTATAAGTGTGAGTTTTAATAGTCAAAGGTTGTTTCGTAGGTGGTGGAGTTATGGCGGTGGTCGGTGACGGTGAAGCTCAGGCGATGGCTGTTGCCGCGGCGTTGGAGCCAGCTTTCGCCCAGTTCGCAGGCAAACGACGTAGACTTCTCTATGGCGTCGAAGACAATGAAGCGACCGTCAACGGTGGCTGTCCATGAGGCGATGCCGCTCTCGCTGTCGATGACACTCAGGAGCAGCCGCCCGCCCTTGGTTGACACTGGCTTTACACGCGGTGGGCAATCGTCGTAGGCCACTTCGTAGACGCTGGCAAGTTCGCGCACGCGCCCCGTCACCCAGCCGTTGTGGAAGTCGCCGCCATGGTATCGGCCGTTCTCGTCGGTGATATAGAATTTCGAGGGGTCAAGCCCTCCGGCCACATTCCCAGAAGGATGGACGTAGACAGACAGTTCGGCATTGGCCATCAGCGGTAGCGAGGCCCCGGCAAACTGGTAGGCGTCAGACCAGGCGTCAGGCTGGCGGATGACGCGGGGTGACAGTGGGGTGTCGGCAGCCAACCTGCCGTAAGGCACAACGAGCTGCACGCCCGGGAGGCTGTAGCTGTTGGTGCGGTTCCAGCGGAGGAGAGCCCCCCTGCTGTCCCCCGAGGGGGACATGGCAGCCGCTAAGAAAGCCTCCCCTCGGGGAGGTTTGGAGGGGGCCGTAGGTCCTCCTTTCACCGTAAAACCATAGCGGGCCTCGTTGCCCTTAAAGTCGCGCAGGACGTACTCCAAGTGGTAGTCGTGGTCGTCGGCGAAGGTGATGATGCCACGGTGCTCGTCTGTCCGCAGGCAGCCCAGCGTGTTGCCCGGTTCCCTGTACGATTTCATGTACCATGTGCGGTGGCTCATCCAGTAGTCGTAGCAGCCCCAGGAGTTGACCATGCCGTTCTGCCGGGGAGGGATGTCGTCGACCACACTGTGGAACACCATCTGGCCGTCGGCATAGAGCAGCGTTTCGTGGATGCCGTAGTGGTTGTAGGAGCCTTGCATGTAGTCGTCAGCCCAGATGGCAAACCCTACGGGGCCTGAGGCATTGAGTGTTGACCAGTTAGCTATGAACGTAGAGGGGTGGGGTGAGCCGTTGAACGTGCCGCCGAGGGGTATGGCCATGAAGCCGTGAGCCTGCGGTGGCACGGTGTCCTGGATGAAATTGTCGAGAAACTGGTAGGGGTCGAGCATGTTGCCGGTGTGCGTATCGCGTATCTCAAGGTGCAGGTGTGGAGCCGTGGAGTTGCCGGTATTGCCGCTGAGTGCTATGAACTGCCCCCGGCTGACAGGAACGTCGGCGGGCTTGAGGCGTGCATCGGCTTCGCACGTCTTATGCCGGTACTGATAACGTCGCAGGGCGGCCTTGATGCGCGGCGAGAATGCCTTCAGGTGAGCGTAGATGGAGGTTTGCCCCGTAGGGTGGGTGATATAGATGGCGTTGCCGAACCCGTTTTTCCCCATCGTGATGCGGCTCACGTAGCCATCGGCAATAGCATAGATGTGCTTGCCCTCCACGCCCTCAGTGCGGATGTCAAGCCCGCCGTGGAAATGGTGGGGGCGCGGCTCGCCAAAGTTTCCCGCCAAGGAAATGTCGTAGTCAACGGGGGACTGGAAACTTTGAACTTTGAGAATTGAACTTTGAACTTTATGATTGGGTTGAGGCTGGCTCGCAGAATGGTTATGGCAGGACGCCAATAGTACAACCGTTAAAACCGCCTTCCAGCTTGTCATAAAGTTCAAAGTTAAAAGCCACTAAAGTTCTGCCTTAAACGACATATCCAAGCCCTTGACGCTGTGCGTCAAGGCCCCGACGCTGATGAAGTCGACGCCCTGCTCGGCATAGTCGCGGATGGTGTCGAAGGTGATGCCGCCACTTGATTCTGTCTCGTAGCGGTGGTCAATCATGAGGACAGCCTTCCGTGTGTCGCTGACCGAGAAGTTGTCGAGCATGATGCGGTCAACGCCGCCGTGGTCGAGCACCTGCTGCAGCTCGTCGAACGAGCGCACCTCTATTTCAATCTTCAGGTCGAGGCCCTTCTCCTTGAGGTACTGGTGGCAGCGGTCAATGGCTGCCACGATGCCTCCGGCAAAGTCCACGTGGTTGTCCTTCAGCAGTATCATGTCGAAGAGGCCGATGCGGTGGTTGGTGCCGCCGCCTATCTTTACGGCCTGCTTCTCGAGCATGCGCATGCCGGGGGTGGTCTTGCGGGTGTCGAGCACACGGGTGCCGGTGCCCTCCAGGCGCTTCACGTAGCGGGCCGTCATGGTGGCAATGCCGCTCATGCGCTGCATGATGTTGAGCATCAGGCGCTCCGTCTGCAGCAGCGAGCGCACACGGCCGGTCACAATCATGGCGATGTCGCCCTTCTTGACCTGTGCGCCATCCTCCATGAGCACCTCCACCTGCATGTCGGGGTCGAAACGGTGGAACACCTCGCGTGCTACCTCCACGCCGGCCAGTATGCCGTCCTCCTTGATGAGCAGGTGGCTGCGCCCCATGGCGTCCTCGGGAATGCAGCACAGGGTGGTGTGGTCACCGTCGCCGATGTCCTCGGCAAACGACAGGTCGATGAGCCTGTCAACCAATTCGTCAACACTTAACATGTCCTGCCAGCTTTAGAAGAGTTCGTCGAGATAGATACCGAAGCCTATGCGGAGGCCAAACCCAGAGTAGTCCTTGAAGCTCTTGGTGCTTAGGTCGTAGTAGAGCTCAGGCTCTACGGTCACCGTGCGGCTTAGGAAGAAAGCATAGCCCACGGCGATGTTGGGTACAAAGTCGTCGTAGTTATCAGAGTGCTTGTAGCGTGCTCCGGCGCCAAGATAAAGGCCGTTCTGCTCAATATAGTAGCGTATGCCGGCACCGAGGCCGAAGTCGTTGGGCGACTTCTGGTGGATGCCCCAGTAGGCGTCGCCCACTGCCATCCAGCTGTCCATGAACATGTAGCCCACCTTTCCGCAGATGTCAAGGTTCCATTTCGACGTAGAGTTGAAGTTCAGATCGATGCTCGAAAAACCGGCATTGGCATACATTTTGCCCTGCTCAAACTGTGCGTTGGAAGCCAATGACATCATCATGGCAACCAGGAGTAAAAAAAACTTCTTTTTCATAATCTTATTGTTGTTTTGTTTCTTTCCTATACCACACGACGAACCATACCAGTGCCGTCGCCAGCGTTACGGCTGCCACCGTCCACGTCCATTCCGCGGGCAGCGAGAATGTTTTTTCGGTAAAGAAATAGGTGGTGCAGACCACGGTCATAAACAGCGCCGGGATAAGGGTGATGAAATAGTTCTTCCGGTGGCGCACCAGGTAGACGGTGATGGCCCAGAGGGTGAATACCGACAGCGTTTGATTGCTCCATCCAAACCAGCCCCAGATGATCTTAAAGCCGTTGGGGTCGGCCATCTGCCAGATGAGCAAGGCCATCGTTGCGGCAAACAGCGGCACGCAGACATACAGCCGGCGGCGGATGCTACGCTGCTCCAGATGAAGGAAGTCGGCAATGATGAGGCGGCATGAGCGCAGGGCCGTATCGCCGCTGGTGATAGGGGCTGCCACCACGCCGAGCATGGCCAATATGCCGCCGAACACCCCCAGCCACTCGTTGCAAATCGTGTTGACGATGGACGGCGCATCGTTGATGATAGCTTCACCGCCGGCGATGGTTGCATAACCGGGTTCCGGCGTGTCGTAGAAGAAGTACATGGCTACCGTAGCCCAGATCAGGGCTACTATGCCTTCGGTAATCATGGCACCGTAGAACATGGGGCGGGCCATCTTCTCGTGCTTCACGCAGCGGGCCATGAGCGGTGTCTGCGTGGCGTGGAACCCGCTGATAGCGCCGCAGGCAATGGTGATGAACAGGCAGGGGAACAGCTTGTCGGTGGTGAGCAGCGGACCGCTCACGCCCGTCCACAGCTCAGGTATGTCGGGCTGCTTCACGAAGAGCATCACCAGCAGGGCGCCGGCCATGAAAAGCAGCGAGAAGGCAAACAGCGGGTATATCTTGCCGATAATCTTGTCGATGGGCAGCATCGTGGCTATGAGGTAATATATAAATACCACCACCACCCAGAACACGTAAGGGCCGAGATTGTCGACAAAGAAAGCGGGCTCCCAGATGCCGCCCAGTATCTTGGCAGGGCTGAACACAAACACGGCGCCGACCATCATCAGCAGGAAGACCGAGAACACCAGCATTACCTGCTTGGTGACATTGCCCAGATAAAGGCCGATAATCTCAGGCAGGTTGGCACCGCCGTTGCGGATGGACAGCATGCCCGACAGGTAGTCGTGAACGGCACCGGCGAAGATGCATCCCAGCACTATCCACAGGTAGGCGGCAGGGCCGAACTGCGCTCCCATGATGGCACCGAAGATGGGGCCGGTGCCGGCGATGTTGAGAAACTGAATCATGAAAATCTTCCAAGACGGCAGGACGATGAAATCCACCCCGTCTGCCTTGGCCACGGCCGGCGTTACCCGGTCGTCGGGTCCGAAGACTCTCTCCACGAAACGGCCGTAGAG
Source organism: uncultured Prevotellaceae bacterium (assembly GCA_946541745.1). GTDB lineage: Bacteria > Bacteroidota > Bacteroidia > Bacteroidales > Bacteroidaceae > Prevotella. The sequence goes on along the minus strand of CAMNJY010000099.1, from coordinate 2,493 downwards.
CAGATACCCCAGGACGAGCGCTATAAGGCTCAACGAAAACGAAATCATTGTGTTTTAAATTTTTTAGTGTGTCATTTTCGATGCAAAGTTAACACTTTTATTTGAGATATGAAAAAAATATCGTAATTTTGCAGGCAATTTAAAAACAAAATAACGATTGAAAGCAAAATTCATACTCTTTCTGGCCGTGATATGCCTTCCTCTGTGCGCTCAGAAGCACGAGGTGCGTGCCGTCTGGCTGGCTACCATCGGCGGCATTGACTGGCCGCAGACGCCCCATGCCGCCAGGCAGCGGCAAGACATGATACACACCCTCGACCAGCTGAAGCTGGCAGGTGTCAACACCGTACTGATACAGACGCGCGTGCGCGCCTCGACTATCTATCCTTCGCAGATGGAGCCATTCGACGTCTGCCTGACGGGCACCCACGGGCGGTCGCCCGGCTACGACCCCCTGCAGTTCATCGTCGACGAGTGCCATCGCCGGGGCATGGAGTGCCATGCCTGGATGGTGACGCTGCCGATAGGCAAAACCCACGAGCAGCGGTTCAGGGACTTCCGCCGCCGCCACCCCAAAATGGTGCGCACCATAGGCCAGGAAGGCTACATGAACCCAGAGCTGGAACAGACGGGCGACTACCTGGCCGACATCTGTGCCGAAGTGACCCGCCGCTACGACATCGACGGCATCCACCTCGACTACATCCGTTACCCGGAAACGTGGCCTAAGCCCAGGAAGGCGGCCGAGCGCGCCACCCGCCGCGGCCACATCACGGCCATCGTGCGCAAGATTCACCGTGCCGTGAAGCGGCTCAAGCCCTGGGTGAAGCTGTCGTGCTCGCCCATAGGCAAGTCGGGCGACCTGTCACGCTATCCCTCCGGCGGATGGAATGCCAATGCCGTTAGCCAGGATGCCCAGAGCTGGTTGCGTGAGGGGCTTATGGATCAGCTCTACCCCATGCAGTATTTCCGGGGCAACCATTTCTACCCCTTTGCCCTCGACTGGCAGGAGCGCTCATACGGGCGCACCATCGTCTCCGGACTTGGCATCTACTTCCTGTCGCCACGTGAGGGCAACTGGCCCCTGACCGACGTCACACGCCAGCTGAACTTTGCTCGCCAGAACGGCCTCGGCCACTGCTACTTCCGCTCACGGTTCTTGACCGACAATACGCGGGGCATATACGACTACGTGCGCCAGTTTGATGCTGCCCCGGCGCTCATCCCACCCATGACGTGGGCGTGGAGCGAGGCGCCGGTGCCGCCTTCCACCCTCACCGTCAGACGTGGCAGCACCACCGACCGTCTGCAGTGGAGTGGGGCCAAAGACCGTTCGGGCGCTCCCTACCTATTATATAATATATATGCTTCGCCGGCCACCGACGTTGACGTCAGCGACCCACGCAACCTTGTGGTTACCAGGCTGATGCAGTCGCAGGCAGCGATACCCCACACGAGGGGAGCCACGCTGCACTACGCCGTCACCGCCATCGACCGCTACGGCAACGAGAGCGATCCGGTATTCACCCATGGCCTTTCACCCTTCACCCTTCACCCTTCACCAAGTGAGAGGCACCTGACACCGATGGACACCAAGATACCGCCATACTATTACCAATGGAGCAAGCGTAAACAAAAGAAATATAACAAAACCCACTAAAAACCCACTAAGAAGACTATGGAAAGAACATGGAGATGGTTTGGCAAGAAGGACAAGATAACCCTTGCCATGTTGAGACAAATCGGCGTTGAGGGCATCGTCACCGCGTTGCACGACGTGCCCTTAGGCCAAGTATGGACACGAGAGAAGATTCGCGACCTGCGCCAGTATATCGAGAGCTACGGCATGCGCTGGAGTGTGGTCGAGAGCCTGCCTGTGGTGGAGACCATCAAGTATGGCGGTCCCGACCGTGACGAGCAGATAGAGGTTTACAAGGAGTCGCTGCGCAACCTCTCGGCTGAGGGCATTCACTGCATCTGCTACAACTTCATGCCCGTGCTCGACTGGGCACGCACCGACCTGCTGCACCTGAACCCTAACGGCTCAACCAATCTGTATTTCAACTATGCCGAGTTTGCCTATTTCGACATCTACATACTCAAGCGCGAGGGCGCCCGTCAGGAGTGGAGCCAGTTCAGCTTCCCCGCCGGCGTCGGGCAGGGGCGTAACGTGCTGCAGGAGTGCGACGAGCTGGCCAAGACCATGACCCCCGAGCAGGAGCACAAGCTGGTGGAGAACATCATCATCAAGACCCAGGGATTCGTCAGCGGCAACTTCAGCGAGAGCGACGAAGCCCCCATTCAGAAGTTCCGCGACTTCCTTGAACTGTATAAGGGCATCGACAAGAAGCAGTTGCGCGAAAACATGAAGTATTTCCTTGAGGCCATCATGCCTACCTGCGAGGAGTATGGCATGAACATGTGCGTACACCCTGACGACCCGCCCATCGAGATTCTCGGCCTGCCCCGCATCGTGCGCACCGAGGAGGACAT
>CAMNJY010000098.1 GCA_946541745.1 uncultured Prevotellaceae bacterium | reverse complement strand
TCACCATCCTCATGACCTACTTCGGTGTCAACTACTTCCTCGGCGGCATGCACTCTTATGCCTAAATAGCCAATGTTTCCCACCTACGCGGGCCCCCCCCCTGTTTTTATGTTTCCCTACCTATAGGGAGATGAGACAAATAGAAAAGCGATGAAAGGGAGTCCGTTTGCGCCAAAAGGGAGTACTTTTTGAGCGAAAGGGACTCCCTTTTAAAAAATCCAGGGCCTGGATTTTCAAAGGTGGGACAGTTCTGCCAAAAAAAGGAAATCAACTGAGAAAAAACAAAATATCCCAAGAATTATTTCCATAACTCACAATAAAGTTGTAACTTTGCAGCCGCTTCATCCGCGCCGAGCCTCCTTCGCAAGAAGGACGGAGAGGCATGAAGGAGGGAGTGCTACATACTGGAGAAAGTGTTTGCTAACGCTGTGTTTTTGTCTTCTTTGAACCTGAGAAACTCAAACGTACAAGTCAAGGACATTGCAGAAGTGGACACTACGGGTAGGTATATTATGCTGTCCCGTCAGCGTGCGGAGGGCTATTTCCGGTCCTCATGCACGCTTTACGGGCGTATTCATATACCAACGGCGTGGGTGTCATAGTCTGCTTGTTTATTTGTACAGGTTTTCTCAGGACCTAAAGAGGAGAACAAGCAGAGGCCAGATACCCCGCTTTTTCTTTGTGCAGCTACGACGAGGTAAAGGTTATCCGTCCGCTCTGGGTGTTCTGCGGGCAACAATGATGGCACGCAATGCTCTTCAATTCTTTCGAGTTCGTGGTATTCCTGCCAATAGTGTTCCTGCTCTATTGGTTTGTGTTTCGCTCACGGCGGTGGCAGAACCTGCTGGTGGTAGCGGCCAGCTACGTGTTCTACGGCTGGTGGGACTGGCGGTTCCTCTTCCTCATAGTCTTCACGTCGCTCTGCAGCTTTGCCAGCGGCCTGCTGATAGAGCACTTCCACAACCACCGGCGACGGCAGCAGGCCGTCAGCGCGGCCAACATCGTGCTGAACATCGCCATCCTCGGCGTGTTCAAATACTACAACTTCTTTGTCGACAACCTGACGGCCCTGCTGGGCGCGATGGGCTATCAGCCCGACTGGGTGACGACAGACATCATCCTGCCCGTAGGCATCAGCTTCTACACCTTCCAGGCACTGAGTTACAGCATCGACGTCTATCAGCGCAAACTGCCCGCCACCCACGACCCCATAGAGTTTTTTGCCTACATCAGCTTCTTCCCCCAGTTGGTGGCCGGACCCATAGAGCGGGCCACCAACCTGCTGCCACAGTTCCAGCGGCAGCGCACCTTCGACTACGCCAAAGCCGTTGACGGCTGCCGCCAGATGCTCTGGGGATTCTTCAAGAAGCTGGTCATTGCCGACAACTGCGCCGTAGTGGTCAACGAGTACTGGCCGCAGTACGCCGACCTGCCCGGCGTGACGCTCTTCCTGCTCGGCGTGCTGTTCACCTTCCAGATTTACTGCGACTTCTCAGGCTACTCCGACATCGCCATCGGCTGCGCCCGCCTCTTCGGCTTCAACCTGATGCGCAACTTCAACTTTCCCTACTTCTCGCGGAGCATTCCCGAGTTCTGGCGGCGCTGGCACATCTCACTTACCACCTGGTTTCGCGACTACATCTATTTCCCCTTAGGCGGCAGCCGCTGCGACAGGTGGAAAATCATCCGCAACGTCTACATCGTCTGGGCCGTCAGCGGTCTCTGGCACGGGGCCAACTGGACCTTCGTCTGCTGGGGACTGTTCCACGCCACGCTCCTCGCCCTCTACAACCTGCTGGGCATCAACACCAAGTACCAGCACGTCGTCGCCTACGGTCGCCTGCTGCCCACCGTCAAAGAAGCCCTCCAAATGGCCCTCACCTTCGTCCTCGCCGTCATCGGCTGGATCATCTTCCGGGCCGAGACAATGACGCAGGCGGCAGGGTATTTGGGGCACATGTTCCGGAATCCCCTACCCTACGGCGGCATTGGCTCCAACAGCGGGGTTGTGGTGATGGTCCTGGCACTGCTCCCGGGGATTGCACTCCTTATTGTTGAATGGTTCAACAGGAGATACGAGTATGGATTCCAAAGGGTCATTCCCAACAGTATGTTTCGGCATCTGGTCTATGCGGCTATGATATATGCCGCTTATATATCTTACATGGAAACAATAGACAACGACAACCAGTTCATTTACTTCCAATTCTGAATGACCGTGAAAAGATTTCTGCTAAAGACATTGTTGCTGGTGCTGATTCCCGTCATGATGGCGAATTTTGTCATGCTCAGCGGGAAGAATCAGCATAGTATGTTTTCACATGAGAAAAACGTCATCATTGCCTATAACAGGCTTCAGGCATTGAAGGACACCAACAAGATAGTCATCATTGCCGGTTCCAACGGCGGCTTCAGCATCAACTCGAGACTGATAAGCCAAGCCTTTCACATGCCGGTTGTCAACACGTCCACACATGCGGGTATTGGCGTCAGGATGCAGTTCGAAATGTACAAGGAACTTCTCCGAGAAGGCGACGTTGTTGTGTTCTGCCCGGAATATGGAAGTCAGCCGAGCAGGCTTTACGGAGAAACGTCACTACTGAGGATATTGAGCACACATTGTCCGTCAATGTATAAGAAAATATCGCTGAAACAATGGTATCATGTGTATAAGTACTTCGGCGAAAAGCATTCTGAAGATGTCAAGAGTGTAAACGCCAAAGCTTTTACAGGGCCGTATTCTGTAGATGCCCTCAACGAGTTTGGAGATATTGAATGGGAAAGGCCCCACCAGGACAGCATCAAGCCTTATAACTTAGAGGGCAAGATGGACAAGGAGTTGATTGCCTACTACAAATACATTCATACGTATTCAGAGGAAAACGGCATCACACTGTTGTTCCTGCCTCCAACGTTTATTAAGAGCAGTTATAAGAAGAACGCCTATCAGATAGACTCTGTCGCCGACTGTCTGAATCGAAACGGCATTCCCTATCAAGCTTCAACTTCAAGATACTCATTCCCGGATACGCTCTATTTCGACACTCCGTATCACATGACGCAAGAAGGTGCTAACCTGAGAACTGAGCTGATGATTGAAGATATGCGAAGAATACTCCGGCAGTAGTTGTTCTTTAGGGGTGAACTGACAAAAATCGCCACCCTTCGCGCGCAAAGAAAAATTCTTTCGTTGAATGTTTTGCCGTTCGGTTTTTACACCATCCTACACCCATCCTACACCTATCCTACGCCACTTAACACACTGATATTCAGTTTGTTAAGTTTTTGGTGTAGGAGTGTAGGCAAAAATCAAAAACTTTTTTTCTGAGTACCCTTGCTAAAAGAATCGCCTTTGGCGAGAAATTAAACAAAATTGGATTCAAAATTATCCAAAATACAAAACCTTTGTTTAATTTTGTTTATAGTTTTGTTTAATTTCTGCGCGAAGCGCATCTAATGAAGGATTCGCTGAACTGTTACACGCAACAAGAACAAACTTAAACTATATTAAAATACGACATCGACCAAGTGCCATTCAAAGATAAAAGTGTATCTTTGCACTAAAGAAAAATCTATCGAATATGGCAGCAAAGAGAAAATACCCAGTAGGCATCCAGAGCTTTGAAAGCATCAGGCAGGATGGATATCTGTATGTAGACAAGACCCCGCTCATCTACAAGATGATCACCGAGGGCAAGCCCTACTTCCTCAGCCGGCCCCGCCGCTTCGGCAAGTCGCTGCTCATCTCCACCCTCCAGGCCGTCTTCGAGGGACGGCGCGAACTGTTCGAGGCGTTCACAACCGAGTACGGCATAGAGCAGCCGCAGCTCTATATAGCCACCACCGACTGGAAGTGGGACAAATTCCCCGTATTGCGTTTCGACTTCAGCGCGGGCGACCTCTCGACCATCGAACAGTTGGACACCCTCATCGACGAGACGCTGAATGGCTATGAACAGCAATATGGCATCACGCCCGATGTGAAAGATGCCAACATCCGCATGATTAACCTCATGCGCACGCTCCACAAGGAGACGGGCAAGCGCGTGGTGGTGCTCTGCGACGAGTACGACAACTTCATACTCCACTCCCTGGGCGACGACGAGAAGGTGGCCCAGGCCCGTTCGCGGTTCCAGAACGTGTTCGGCCCGCTGAAGGCCGAGGACGACCACCTGCAGTTTGCCTTCATCACCGGCATCTCGAAATTCTCGCAGATGGGCATCTTCTCGAAGCTCAACAACCTGCAGAACATCTCCATGCGAGATGACTATGCCACCATCTGCGGCGTGTCGGAAGAGGAGCTGACCACACAGCTGCGCCAGGATATCGAGCTGATGGCAGAACGCAACGGAACGAACTACGATGATATGTTCGCACGGATGAAAGCCCGCTACGACGGCTATCACTTCAGCGAGAAGTTAGCGGACATCTATAACCCCTTCAGCCTGTTCAATGCTTTCGCCTCTGGAAAACTGGCCGACTACTGGTTTGACCGCGGCACCAGCGGCGCGCTCATCAACCTGCTGGCTCTGTTGCCACCCGTGGACACTACCACCATCGAGTCGGAGACCTATGAGAGCAGTATGTTCGACTTGCCCTTTGAGAATTACGACGACCCGCTGCCCATTCTCTACCAGAGCGGCTATCTGACCCTGAAGAGCTATGAACCGGAGTACAACGATTTCCGCCTGGGACTGCCCAACCAGGAGGTGCGTCAGGGCTTTGCCCAATGTCTCTACCAGCACGTGGCCGCCAAGTGGGGCACCAGCCAGCGCAACGGGCTCTACAGGGCCTGGAGCCAGTTCCGCCGCAACTACGACCTCGATGCCTTCATCGAGTCGTTCAAGGGCTTCTTCGCCAGCATGCCCTACCAGTGGCAGCAGGACAACAAGAATGAGCACTACTACCACGCCCTGCTCTACACGCTGCTGACCAGTTTCGGCGCCGACATCCGCGCCGAGGAGCCAACGGCCAAGGGTCAGGCCGACCTGACACTGCTCATGCCCAAAGGCATCTACGTGATGGAAATTAAATACGAGCACACGCCTGACGAGGCCCTGGCCCAGATTGACCAGAAGGGCTACGCCGAGAAATACCGCCTCGACGGGCGTCCAGTCACGAAGATTGGCATCAGCTTCTCGTCCAAGGAGCGCAATATCACCCACTGGAAGGCTGTACCGCTTTGAATAAGCGAGAAAAACATCAGATATTAACCCTAATAAACAGAAACGACAATGAAAGAACTGAAAGGAACAAAAACCGAAAAGAACCTGCAGGAGGCTTTTGCAGGCGAGTCGATGGCACGCAACAAGTACAGCTACTGGGCTTCAAAGGCCAAGAAAGACGGCTACGTGCAGATAGCCGCCATCTTTGAGGAGACAGCTGCCAACGAGAAGGAGCACGCCAAGATGTGGTTCAAGCTGTTGGAGGGCGGGGCCATTAAGTCGACGCCCGAGAACTTAGCGGCCGCCGCCGGCGGCGAGAACTTCGAGTGGACCGACATGTATGCCCGCATGGCCCGCGAGGCCCGTGAGGAGGGTTTCGACGAGATAGCCGCCAAGTTTGAGGGCGTGGCCGCCATCGAGAAGGCCCACGAGGAGCGTTACCGCAAGCTGCTGGACAACATTGAGAAGGAGCGCGTATTCTCGAAGGACGGCGACGTCATCTGGCAGTGTGCCAACTGCGGCCACATCGTCATCGGCAAGAAGGCGCCCGAGGAGTGCCCCGTATGCAACCACCCGCAGGCGTACTTCCAGGTGAAGGCCGAGAACTACTAACTCCATAAACTCCTCATGTCACCTCAGGCGTTCAGGAGAATCTGAACGATGCGCTCAGCAGTGCGCCCATCCCAACGGTCGGGAAGGGCGCACTGCTTCCATTGCCGGCCTGCCATCTGGCGCAGGGCGGCGGCCAGCTTGTCGGTGTCGCCGCCAATGAGCACGTTGGAGCCTACGGTGACCGTCTCCTGGTGCTCGGTGTAGCTGTTGAGCGTGACGCAGGGCACCCCGTTGAACGTTGCCTCCTCAGCCACGTTGCCGGAGTCGGTGACGATGCCGAGGGCGTGGGCCGTCAGCCAGCCGAACTCCAGATAGGGCAAGGAGTTCTCGACTTTGAACTTTGCGCTATGAACATTGAACTTCGTCAATAGGCGCACGACGACGGCGATGGCTTCGGGGCGCAGAGGGGCTACGATGGGTATGTCGGCGGTCTCGCTGATGAGCGTCTGCAACATCTGCTCCAGCAGTGCCTCGTCGGCCAGCAGGGCGCGGCGGTTCAGGGTGAAAACGATGTAACGGCCGTCGGCGACACCGATGGCGGGCTGACGGAAACGGGGCAGGTTGAAGCGCAGGGTGTCCATCAGTATGTTGCCCACCATGTAGGTCTGGGAGGCCTCTGACTGCTGCTCACGGGTGGCAACGCTGGTGGTCTTGACGCCAGCCGTAAACAGATAGTCAGACAGGGCGTCGATGACCAGACGGTTCACCTCCTTGGGCATGTTAATGTCGAACGAGCGCGTACCGGCCACGAGGTGGGCCAGCTTCGTGCCCCGCTTCTTGGCCGTGATGGCGGCCGCCATCGTCGAGGCCAGGTCGTCGACCACAATGACCACGTCGGCGGGATGATCCTGCAGGTAGCGGTCAAAGGAGGCCATCACCTGCGCCGTAATCTCGTTGAGACTCTGGCTGACAACGCCCAAGCAGACATCGGGGCGCGCCATCTGCAGGTCGTCGAAGAGCGAGGGCTCCAACGTAGGGTCGTCCTCGCGGCCTGCATACACTAACTGAAACTCAGCCTCCGGGCACTGGCCGAAAGCCCTCATCAACGGCGCCACCTTCACGAAATTGGGGCGGGCGCCCACCACTATACATATCTTCTTCATAGGGTGCAAAGGTACAAATAAAACTGCAAACCGTCAAATGTTTTGGCAAGATTTACGCCATGACACATAGCAGAAAACAAATGAAACAAACCCAAAAAACAATAATGTGAAAATCTTTTAACTTTGCACCGACAACGTTTAAACAGTTATTACTCACCTTATTATAATAAACCATTAACAACAAAAATCTTATGAAAAAACTATTTACGCTCATTTCAGGCTTGCTATTGGCAAGCAGTAGCTTCGCACAAACGAAGTACACCAACGTCATCATCAACGGCGACATGGAAGGCGAGCAGGACCCTGAGTTCTCGTGCTTCTGGTGCCACGAATGGCGCGAGGGTTACACCAACGAGGACGGCGACGCCGCTCAGTTCGACGGTCCGGCCCTCATCGTAGAAGACCCCGCCAACCCCGCCAACCACTGTGCCCGCGTCATCGTGCGCAGCCAGGAGCAGGCCCTGGAAGCCGGCAACATGATTGCCGACGGCGACCACATTGCCGGATGGGACAGCCAGTTCTTCATCCGCGTCAAGGAGTCTGTGCCCGCCGGCAAGATGGTCAGGGTCAGCATGCGCGTGAAGGCCGACAAGAGCGGCGTCTCGGCAGGCACGCAGGCACACGCCCAGCCCGGCGACTACAACCACTGGTCGATGTGCGGCAGCGTGAACTTCAACACCGACTGGCAGCTCTTTGAGTGGGAAGGCATCATCAGCGCCGAGCAGTCGCCCGAGGAGAAGGGCTTCTACGCCATTGCCCTCAACCTGGCCGACTATCGCGACGGCTACGTGTGCTATTTCGACGACATCAAGTTTGAGGTGATGGACCAGAAGGCCCCCGAGGAGTTTGAGTCGTGGTTCAATTTCCTGAGGAAGGAGACGCTCTCAGACTATCCTATCCTGGTGAACAACGTGGAGCGCACCAACTTCACCGGCCGCGACGGTGCCAACGGCACTGACGGTCCCGCCCGCATGGTGACCGATGCCGACGGCGAGCCCGCCCTCTGCGTCACGTCAATAGGCTTCAACGGCAAGAAGGAGGTCAAGACCGCCGTCGTTGACGAAGAGGGCAATGCCGTACTCGACGAAGAGGGCAAACCCACTTACGAGATTTCCTATCAGGACGTGTACGTGAAGGAGAACGGCGACACGCTGACAGTGCAGAACGGTGGCTTCGGCATTGACGACTGGCAGACGCAGTTCTTCATCAGCATGCCCCATAAGCTGTCTACCGGCCAGCAGTTCCGCGTGGTATTCTCGGTACGTGCCGACAAGCCCGCCACCATCCAGACGCAGGCCCACCGCGCTCCCGGCGACTACATCTTCTACCAGTTGCTGGGCGACATCAACGTGACCGAGGAGTGGCAGACCTACGAGTTTGAGCAGGAGGTAACCTCCGACCAGAACGGCATGTCGACGATAGCCTTCAACTGCAACGTGCTGAAGGACGTTAACAACTACTACTTCCGCATTGAGGAGTTCTCGGCCAACTCTGCCGACGTGACCAACAGCGACCGCATACTGGCCACTGAGGACATCAAGCTGCCCGTTCCCGCCAACGGTGCCGACGACGCGAAGGCCGTAGTAGACCTGAGTGCCATGATAGAGACCCTGGGTATAGAAGACCTGGTGGAATTTGCCAATGACAACACGCTGCGGGTGCTGACTGAGGAGGACTACTCTATCGCCCAGCAGGCCACGACGGGTGTCATCATCGACGAACAGGGATATTTCACTGAGGGCGACAAGGGTATCATCCTGACGATGGAGGAAGACGCCATCGAGGGCAGTACGGCCTCGTTTGCCATCACCAACATGGATATAGACTGGCCGGAAGGCAAGTCGCTGAACACCAAGCTGGTGTTCGTCAAGGACGGCTGGCACTACGTCTACAACGTGCAGCTGGTTGACGAGCAGAGCTACAACACGGGTGTCAACGCCGTGACGGCTGCCAAGCCGGCCGACGGTGCCATCTACGACCTGACGGGTCGCCAGGTGAAGAAGGCCGGCAAGGGTCTCTACATCCAGAACGGCCGTAAGTTCCTGGTGAAGTAACAGACAGCCCCCACCCCCTCCCCTGCAGGGGAGGGGATAACGGGGACGAAGAAGAAAAAGTTCCCCCATGAGCAGAAATACTCATGGGGGAACTATTTGACTGTCAGACGGGGCCGGTTAAGCCTCGTCGAGCAGAATCTTCATCATCTCTACGGCAGCCTTGGCCACCGAGGTACCAGGCCCGAAGATGGCAGCGACGCCGGCCTGATAGAGGAAGTCGTAGTCCTGGGCGGGAATCACGCCGCCGGCAATGACCATGATGTCCTCACGGCCCAGCTTCTTAAGCTCCTCAATGAGCTGCGGGATGAGCGTCTTATGGCCGGCGGCCAGCGACGAAGCACCCACCACGTGGACATCGTTCTCGACGGCCTCGCGGGCAGCCTCGGCGGGCGTCTGGAACAGCGGACCCATGTCGACGTCGAATCCGCAGTCGGCATAACCCGTAGCTACAACCTTAGCACCACGGTCGTGACCGTCCTGACCCATCTTGGCGATGAAGATACGCG
>CAMNJY010000097.1 GCA_946541745.1 uncultured Prevotellaceae bacterium | reverse complement strand
AACCAAAACCTGTAGTGTTACCATTACACCATCGTCCAATGCGGCTGCAAAGGTAAGAAAAATTTGGCATTTAGCCAAATTTTTCACCTAAATTCTCATTTTACGATGAGAAGATAGTAGTTCTTCTTGCCTTTTTGCGCCAGCAGATATTTGCCGTCGATGAGGTCGTCGGCGGTTACGGGGCGCTGCGGGTCGGTCAGTTTCTCCTTGTTCAGGCTGAAGCCGCCACCCTGCACCATCTTGCGCATCTCGCCCTTCGAGGGAAACACCGGAGCGGCTGCCGTCAGCAGCTCGATAGCGGGCTGGCCCAGCTGGTCGCGGCCTATCTCGTGGTGTTCGACCCCGTCGAACACATCAAGGAACGTCTGCTCGTCGAGCTTCTCCAGCGACTCCTTCGTGGCCTTGCCGAAGAGGATGTTGGAGGCCTCGATGGCCATGTCGAGGTCGGCCTGCGAGTGTACCATGACGGTGACCTCCTCGGCCAGGCGGCGCTGCAGCACGCGACGGCCGGGGTCCTGCTGGTGCTCGGCCACGAGGCCGTCGATGACGTCCTTCTCGAGCGAGGTGAAAATCTTGATGTACTTCTCGGCATCGTCGTCGCTGACGTTGAGCCAGAACTGGTAGAACTTATAGGGCGTGGTGCGCTTGCGGTCGAGCCACACGTTGCCGCTCTCGGTCTTGCCGAACTTCTTGCCGTCGGCCTTGGTGATGAGCGGGCAGGTGAGGGCAAAAGCTTCATTCTCGAAGCCCAAGGTGCGGCGAATCAACTCCGTGCCCGTGGTGATGTTGCCCCATTGGTCGTTACCGCCCAGCTGCAGCTTGCAGTTCTTGTGCTGGTAAAGGTAGAGGAAGTCGTAGCCTTGCAGGAGCTGGTAGGTGAACTCGGTGAAGCTGAGGCCGTCGCGGGCGGTGCCGTTGAGGCGCTGCTGCACGCTGTCCTTGGCCATCATGTAGTTCACGGTGATGTGCTTGCCCACCTCGCGGGCAAAGTCGAGGAACGTGAAGTCCTTCATCCAGTCGTAGTTGTTCACCATCTCGGCAGCATTCTCGCCCTCGGCCTCGAAGTCGAGGAACTTGGCCACCTGCTGCTTGATGCACTCCTGGTTGTGGCGCAGCGTCTCGTCGTTCAGCAGGTTACGCTCCTGCGACTTGCCGCTGGGGTCGCCAATCATGCCCGTGGCACCGCCGACGAGGATGATGGGCTTATGGCCGCAGCGCTGCAGGTGGCGCAGCATCATGATGCCACACAGGTGACCTATATGGAGCGAGTCGGCGGTGGGGTCGGTGCCTAAGTAGGCCGTCACCATCTCCTTCTGCAACAATTCTTCTGTACCGGGCATCATCTGTGCCAACATTCCGCGCCAGCGGAGCTCTTCTACAAAGTTCTTTCTCATCGAATGATTCTTATGTTTGTTCTGTTCGTGTATGCGTGTTGCGCAAAATCGGGTGCAAAGGTACGATTAAGTCGGCGAAAACAGGAGCGGCAATACGACAAAAAAAGTTAAAAAGTAGATTTGCGATGAGTTGTTGACCGCAAAAAGCGTAACTTTGCCGCCGTTTATGAGACTACACCCATTAGACAGCAAGACAGAAAGGCCCCGGCGGTTTACCTTCCCCTTCTGCTATGAGCCTCATCCGCTCTGCGTGGCAGCAGCCCGCGAGGTGCAGCAGGAACTGGGGCGCATGACGCTCACCGAGGGCAAGATGTTCGGCGTACTGGTGGTGGAGACGACGGAGGGCGCGCTGGGCTTCCTGGCCGCCTACTCGGGGCTGCTGGAAGGCCGCAACGACTGGGACTACTTTGTGCCCCCCGTCTACGATGCCCAGCAGCCCGACGGCCACTTCAAGCAGGAGGAGCGCCGCATCTCGGCCATGACCGCCGACGGTGAGCACGAGGAGCGGCGACGGCGGTCGCAGGAGCTGCAGCGCTGGCTCTTCGACCAGTACCAGTTTCTCAACGCCCGGGGGCAGCGCCGCCCACTGGTCGACGTGTGGCAGGACTACCACTGCTCGGCGCGCATCAGGCGCAAGTACCCCCTGCCGCCCGGTGGCACGGGCGACTGCTGTGCGCCCAAGCTGCTGCAGTATGCCTACCGGCAAGGCCTGAAGCCCCTCTGCATGGCTGAGTTCTGGTGGGGGCCGTCGCCCAAGACCGAGGTGAGGCAGCACGGACGGTTCTATCCCGCCTGCCGCGGCAAGTGCAAGCCCGTGCTGACGTGGATGCTGCAGGGCTTGCAGGTAGACCCCAACCCCGAGGAGGTGAACGGGCAGCCGCGACTGGACATCACGGTGGTCTACGAAGACGATGACCTGATAGTGGTCAACAAGCCCTCGGGCCTGCTCAGTGTGCCCGGGCGGGTGGGCAGCTACTCGGTGGCCACCATCCTGAACCAGCGCTATCCGGGCACGCTGCTGGCCCACCGCCTCGACATGGGCACCAGCGGCCTGATGGTGGCGGCCCGCAACCGCGACGTCTACCGCCACCTGCAGCAGCAGTTCAGCGACCACACCATCCGTAAGACGTATGTCGCCCTGCTGGACCTCACCCTTCACCCCTCACCCTTCACCCCTCACCAAAAAGGCACCGTCAGCCTGCCTCTGTTGTGCGACCCCATCAACCGTCCGCGACAGGTGGTAGACTACGACCGTGGCAAGCCGGCCGTCACCGACTATGAGGTCATAGACATCGTTGACGATGAGCAGGGACCCGCCTGCCGCATACACCTCTATCCCCACACCGGACGTACCCACCAGTTGCGCATGCACTGTGCCCACCCCGACGGCCTGGGCTGCCCCATCCGTGGCGACGAGCTCTACGGCCATTCCGCCGACCGCCTCTACCTGCACGCCGAGCGCTTAGAGCTGACCCACCCCGTGACGGGACGGCGCATGACGTTCGAACAGCCGTCTGACTTTTGAGTGATAATTTGAAACCCTATAACACCCTAAACATTAATTAAAAAATGCTTAATTATTGCGCAGTGTCAAAAGTTTAGGGTAATTTTGCAGGCAAAAGTATAGCATACAATGAGTTTAACAAGTATAGCAAGCAAAATCTTCCTGCCACGGCAGAAGGAGTTGGAACGCCATAACACCGAGGCTGAGGCCATGCAGCGCAGGGTGCTGACGCGCCTCGTCAACCGGGCCGGCGACACGGAATATGGCCACCGGCACGGCTTTGCCGGCATCAAGAGCTACGAGCAGTTTGTAAAGAGCGTGCCTGTCAACAGCTATGAGGAACTGAAGGACAGCATTGACCGCATGCGCCACGGCGAGCGCGACGTGCTCTGGCCCGGCCGCGTGAAGTGGTATGCCAAGTCGAGCGGTACTACCAACGACAAGTCGAAGTTTATTCCCGTCACTGACGAGTGCCTGCACCACGTTCACTATGCCGGTCCTTTCGACTCAGTGGCTTTCTACCTGCAGAACAATCCCCAAAGTCGACTCTTCGACGGCCGCGCCATGATACTCGGCGGCAGCCATGCGCCCAACTATAACTTGCCGGGCTCGCTGGTGGGCGACCTCAGCGCTATCCTCATTGAAAACATGAACCCGCTGGCCAACCTCGTGCGCGTACCTAAGAAGAGTACGGCACTGCTCAGCGACTTTGAGGTGAAGCGTGACCGCATAGCGCGCGAGGCAATGACCAAGAACGTGACCAATATCAGCGGCGTGCCCTCGTGGATGCTCTCCGTGCTGAGTCGCATGATGGAACTCAGCGGCAAGCAGCACCTGGAGGAGGTGTGGCCCAACCTGGAGGTGTTCTTCCACGGCGGCGTGGCCTTCACACCCTACCGTCAGCAGTATGAGCGCCTCATCACCAGTCCCAACATGCACTACATGGAGACCTACAACGCCAGTGAGGGCTTCTTCGGCATACAGAACGACCCCCGGGACAAGTCGATGATGCTGATGCTCGACTACGACGTGTTCTACGAGTTTATGGAAATGGGGAGCACGGAGGTAATACCCCTCTGGGCCGTGGAGCCGGGCAGGAACTACGCCATGATTATCACCACGTCGGGCGGACTGTGGCGCTACATGCTGGGCGACACCGTGCGCTTTACCAGTCGCAACCCCTACAAGTTTGTCATCTCGGGACGGACGAAGCACTTTATCAATGCCTTCGGCGAGGAACTCATCGTCGACAACGCTGAGCAGGGCCTGCAGTGGGCCTGCCAGCAGACGGGGGCCGAAGTGCTGGAGTACACCGCAGCGCCGGTGTTCATGGACGCTCAGGCCAAGTGCCGCCATCAGTGGCTCATAGAGTTCAACCGCCCGCCCCAGGACCTGCTGCAGTTTGCACGCCTGTTGGACGAGCGCCTACAGCAGCTGAACAGCGACTACGAAGCCAAGCGTTACAAGGACATCACCCTGCAGCCTCTGGAAATCATTGCTGCCCGTAAGGGCCTGTTCAACGACTGGCTGAAGCAGAACGGCAAGCTGGGTGGGCAGCACAAGGTGCCCCGGCTGAGCAACAGCCGTGAGCACATAGAGCAGCTGCTGAAGATTAACTGAAAGGCTCACCCAATCCCTCTCAAAGGGAGGGATGTTTAAAAACAAAATATGAGAACGACGATAAAAAAGATAATATCCCTCATCATGAGTCTCAATAAGCCCCTCCCTTGGGGAGGGGTGGTGGTGGGTGTTCTGCTTCTTTTTACGGCTTGCGCCCGCATGGGCAGTCCCGACGGCGGGTGGTACGACGACACGCCGCCCTACGTGGTGAGCGCCACGCCGGGCGACCAGTCTACCGGCATCACCTCCAAGCGTGTGGTCATCAACTTCAATGAGTTCATCAAGTTGGAAGATGCCCAGAACAAGGTCATCGTCTCGCCGCCGCAGATAGAGATGGCCGACATCAAGGCCAGCGGCAAGCGCATCATCGTGGCCCTGAAGGACTCACTGAAGGAGAATACCACCTACACCATAGACTTCAGCGACGCCATCAGCGACAACAACGAGGGCAACCCCATGGGCAACTATACCTACAGCTTCTCTACAGGCACGCAGATAGACACCCTGGAGGTGTCGGGCTACGTGCTTAACGCCGAGGACCTGGAACCCATCAAGGGCATCCTCGTAGGCCTGTACAGCAACCTGTCGGACACCATCTTCAAGCATGAACCCATGATCCGAGTGTCGCGCACTGACAGCCGCGGGCGCTTTGTGGTCAAGGGCATTGCCCCCGGCACCTATCGCGCCTATGCCCTGCAGGACGCCGACGGCAACTTCGTCTATAACCAGAAGAGCGAGGTCGTAGCCTTCAGCCACCAGACCTTCGAGCCGTCGTGGAAACCCGACACGCGGCAGGACACCATCTGGCGCGACTCGCTGCACATCGACAACATCCTGCGCATTCCCTACACACACTTCCTGCCCGACGATATCACGCTGATGGCCTTCACACCGGTGCAGGACAATCGCTATCTCATCAAAAACGAGCGCAGGGAGCCTAACCGGCTCGACTTCTACTTCAGCTATGGCGACTCGTTGCCACCGGTGCTCAGGGGCCTCGACTTCGACGATACCGACGCCTTCCTGGTGGAGTCATCGGCCAAGAACGACACCATCTTCTACTGGCTGCGCGATACGGCCCTTGTCAACCGCGATACACTCACTGTCGAGGTGCATTACCGCGTGACCGACGACTCTACCAAGGTGCTCGTCAACAAGACCGACACGCTGGAGATGCTGGCCAAGGTGAGCTACGAGCGGCGCATGAAGGATATAGAGAAAACACGTGAACAATGGGAGAAGGAACAGGATAAGAAGAAAAAGAAGGGCGACCCCTACGACTCCATCATGCCCCGTGAATACCTGAAACTGAAAGTGTCGCCCTCAGGGTCGATAGACCCCGACATGATGGTCACCCTTGAGTCGCCGACGCCCATCGCCTGGCTCGACACGGCGGGCATCCATCTCTACAGCAAGGTGGACAGCCTCTGGTATGAGGCCAAATACGTGTTCCGCCAACGGGCGGGCAGCATACGCCAGTATGAAATCCTCGCCGACTGGAAACTGGATACGGAGTACAGCCTGGAGATTGACTCGGCGGCCTTAGCTGACATCTATGGCCTTGAGATGAACACCTTGAAGCAGGGCCTGAAGGTGAAGAAGGAGGACGACTACGCCACCCTGCAGGTGAACCTCAGCGGAGTGTCGGCCGACACTGCCGTCGTTGTGCATCTGCTCAACAGCCAGGGCGCAATGGTGAAACAGGTGAAAGCTTCGGCGGGCGAGGCCATGTTCTACTATGTAACCCCAGGAACGTACTACCTCAGGGCCTTCATCGATGCCAACGGCAACGGGCTGTGGGATACCGGCGATTACGACGAGGACCGCCAGCCCGAAGACATGTACTACTATAACCAGGAGGTGAAGTGTGAAGCCAAGTGGGACAGGCAGTGCGACTGGAACGTCATCGCCCGCCGACGCTTCGAGCAGAAGCCTGGCGCTATTACCAAGCAGAAAGCCGACAAAGAGAAGAAACTTCAGAACCGCAACGCCAAGCGTGCCCAGGAACTGGGCAAGGAGTATATCCAGAAAACGACGGGAGTGAGGCTTTGAAAAATGTAAAAATGTAAAAAAGGAAGAAAATAAAAAGGTAAAAAGGTAAAATAAACAATGATATGAGAAAAGTTATATTGATTAATAATAAGGTAACGGGGACGGTAAAGGGGTTCTTACTTTTTTACCTTTTTACCTTTTTACCTTTAAATACCGCAGCGCAGGGCTGCGGCATTGACAACAAGGCGTTCTCTACCGGCGAACGGCTTACCTACAATCTCTACTTTAACTGGAAGTTTGTGTGGTTCAAGGTGGGACAGGCCACGATGAACACCGACCTGACCACCTTCGAGGGCAAGCGCGCCTGGCGCTCCAGCCTCATCACCGGTGGCAACAAACGCCTGGACAGGTTTTTTACCATGCGCGACACGCTGCTCTCCTACTGCAACACCGACCTCTCGCCCCTCTACTTCCGAAAGGGGGCACGCGAGGGCAAACGCTACTACGTGGACGAGCTGTGGTACACCTATCCTAATAATACCTGCCAGCTGCGCATGCACCGCATCGATGCCGACGGCGAGGAGCACTGGAAAACCGCCCGCTATCAGGACTGCATCTACGACATGATGAGCATCTTCCTACGCGCCCGCAACTTCGACTCCTCCAACATGAAAGAGGGCGACAAGATAGCCCTGCCCATCAGCGACGCCAAGCGGCTGAGCAACTCGTGGCTGCAGTTCCGCGGACGGGAGACGTTCAAGGTGGACGACACAAAGGAGAAATTCCGTTGCCTCGTCTTCTCGTTTATTGAGCGCGAGGACGGTAAGAACAGCGAGCTGATACGCTTCTATATCACCGACGACCAGAACCACATCCCCGTCCGCCTGGACCTCAACCTCTCGTTCGGGTCGGCCAAGGCCTTCCTGAAGAACTATAAGGGAGTGCGCAGTGAGATGACGTCGAAAATCAAGTAGCACTACAATAGCTAACAGCCAACAACGAAAACGGGGCGTCATCACGACGTCCCGTTTTTCAAAAACAAACTACTTAAAAACTAATCTACTAAAACAAATCAAAAAATGTCTCTTTATGTTTCTGCCTGCAAAGTTACGACCTTTTAGCGTCATGGCCAAATTTTTATGTCTCAAAACATTTCGATTTTGATTTATATCAAAGCGGTGAAACAACTTTTCTATTGTTTCACCGCTTTTTGGTAAGCGTGGTTTGCAAAAACCGGCTATGCTATAGATGTTTCCTGCTATTACAAATGTTACATCATGCCGCCCATGCCCGGAGCGCCGCCCATCGGCATGGCGGGTTCCTTCTCAGGCTTGTCGCAGATGAGGCACTCGGTGGTGAGGAACATGCCGGCTATCGAAGCGGCGTTCTCCAGAGCCACACGGGCCACCTTGGCGGGGTCGATGACACCGGCTTCGCGCAGGTCTTCGTAGACGTCGAGCCGGGCGTTGTAACCCGTGTCGCCCTTGGCCTCGCGCACCTTCTGCACCACAACGGCACCCTCGGCACCGCCGTTGATGGCAATCTGGCGCAACGGCTCCTCTATGGCGCGGCAGATGATGTTGATACCCGTCTGCTCGTCGGCATTGTCACCCTTCAGCTCGGCCAGAGCCTCCTGGGCGCGGATGTAGGTGGTACCGCCACCGGCCACCACGCCTTCCTCAATGGCGGCGCGGGTAGCGCAGAGGGCGTCGTCGACGCGGTCTTTCTTCTCCTTCATCTCCACCTCGCTGTTGGCACCCACGTAGAGCACGGCCACACCACCGGCCAGCTTGGCCAGACGCTCCTGCAGCTTCTCCTTGTCGTAGCTTGACGTGGTCACCTCTATCTCCTTCTTGATCTGGGCAATGCGGTCCTTGATGGCCTGCTTGTCGCCGGCGCCGTTGACGATGGTGGTGTTGTCCTTGGAAACGGTCACCTTGTCGCATGTGCCGAGCATTTCGAGCGTAGCCTGCTCCAGCTTCAGGCCCTTCTCCTCGCTGATGACCACACCGCCGGTCAGTGTGGCGATATCCTCAAGCATGGCCTTGCGACGGTCGCCGAAGCCAGGAGCCTTGACGGCGCAGATCTTCAGTCCGCCGCGCAGACGGTTGACAACCAGTGTGGTCAGAGCCTCAGAGTCTACGTCCTCGGCTATCACCAGCAACGGACGGCCGCTATCGGCAGCAGGCTGCAGGATGGGCAGGAAGTCCTTGATGTTGCTGATCTTCTTGTCGTAGATGAGGATGTAGGGGTTCTCCATCACGCACTCCATCTTGTCGCTGTCGGTCATGAAGTAGGCTGACAGATAGCCGCGGTCAAACTGCATACCCTCGACCACGCCGATGTGGGTGTCGCGGCTCTTCGACTCCTCGATGGTGATGACACCGTCCTTGCTGACCTTGCGCATGGCCTCAGCCAGCAGTTCGCCAATCTCCTTGTCGTTGTTGGCGCTGACGGTGGCCACCTGCTCTATCTTGCTGTAGTTGTCGCCCACCTGCTCAGCGTTCTTGGCAATGAAGTCGGTGACGCATTTCACGGCCTTGTCAATGCCGCGCTTCAGGTCCATGGGGTTGGCACCGGCGGTAACGTTCTTCAGACCTTCAGCCACGATGGCCTGGGCCAGGATGGTAGCGGTGGTGGTGCCGTCGCCGGCGTCGTCGCCAGTCTTCGAGGCCACGCTCTTGACGAGCTGTGCGCCGGTGTTCTCAAACTTGTCCTCCAGCTCTATCTCCTTGGCTACGGTCACACCGTCCTTGGTAATCTGGGGAGCACCAAACTTCTTCTCGATGACCACGTTGCGGCCCTTCGGACCCAGTGTCACCTTTACTGCGTTTGCCAACTGGTCAACGCCCTGCTTCATAGCATCGCGGGCGTCAATATTGAATTTAATATCTTTTGCCATAATAAGCCCACCCCCACCCCCTCCCCAAGGGAGGGGCGCTTGGT
>CAMNJY010000096.1 GCA_946541745.1 uncultured Prevotellaceae bacterium | reverse complement strand
ATCCCCATTCAGATTCAGGTGATACAGGAAGGAAATAATTCGAGCAGTAAAGTGATAATTATCCCCGATGCTTCACACATCTGAAGAGTGCTTCGCTGAACAGTTACTTTGTGTTGAGCACAGTATTAATCTTCCTAAAAGCATTGCTCATTACAAAAATTTTCGTAACTTTGCACCAACCAAAAGGTAACGACAATGATGAAGAGGCTTCTTCTGGCTTTTCTGACGCAGGCAGTGCTGCCGGTGCCAGCCTTGGCTGGCACCGGCGCGGGACAGTCGTTGCTGCGTGCCGCCAAGAGCGTGCTGACGCTGATTGACTCTATGGCCGTCAGCGGCATTGACCGCAGCTACATCGGCGTGCCCCGGCGACCGTGGCAGCTGATGGTGCGCGGCAATGTGAACCAGGCCAACCTCAAGATGAGCTCTACCATTGACGCTTCCCAGAAGTTTCTCAGCCTGCAGGGCGACCTGCTGACAGAGCCTAACATCACCTCCGAGAACGGCATGCTTGTCGGCGTGTGGGGCGGCTACCGAGGCTATGGCCTGGGCTATATGAAGCAGGTGTCGGGTGCCGGTTCGGCCTCGCTTTTCACCCTGGGTGATTATACAGTGAGGACGATCTGATAAGGCTGATGATGGACACACTGATCGACCCCGGGGCGATGGGGCTGCGGCCCGATGCCGAGAATCCCGAGGAAAGTGTAACGAGCCGCATGAGGGTCAATTTCAACGCCCGTGCCTCTCTCACCTACAACCTGGGCGAGTGGGCCTACGTCAATGCCTATGGCCAGCTTTACAATTTCCGGTTCAGGCACGACGAGAACAACGGCCGACTCACCGAGTGGTTTGTCAATGCCTCTTTGGGTATCAGATTATAAACGACTTTCAAAACAGAAATGGCAGCAGAACAGAAAACCACTACCTATGAGGGCATCATGAGCGACCTGAAGGCGGGCCGCTATGCCCCCGTTTACTATCTCATGGGCGACGAGGCCTACTACATCGACAAAATCAGTGACTACATAGCCGACCACGCCCTACAGCCTGAGGAGCGCGACTTCAACCAGACGGTGATGTTCGGATCGGACGTGACGGCGGCCCAGGTGGCCGACGCCGCCCGGCGCTACCCCATGATGGCCGAGCGCCAGGTGGTCATCGTCAAGGAGGCGCAGAACCTGAAGCAGACCGACCAGCTGGAAAAATATTTCAAGCAGCCCCTGGCGACCACCGTCCTGGTGATGTGTCACAAAAACGGCACCATCGACGGTCGAAAGCGCGAATATGTGAAAGCTATCCGCGCGGCGGGGGTGCTCTTTGAAAGCAAGAAACTGCGCGACCGCGACCTGCCTTCGTTCATAGAAAAATACCTGCATGAGCGTGAGGTGAGCATCGACCCTAAGTCGACGCAACTGATAGCCGACTCGATAGGAGCCGACCTGAACCGGCTGACCGGCGAACTGGAAAAAGTCATCATCTCGCTGCCTGCGGACGACCGCCGGGTGACGCCTCAGGTGGTGGAAGACCAGATAGGGGTGAGCAAGGATTTCAACGCCTTCGAGCTGCGCGATGCCATCGTCAACCGCAATGTTTTCAAGGCAAATCAGATAATCAAATATTTTGACGAAAATCCTAAGGCGGGCAGCATCTACTCATTTCTCCCGATGCTATTTAATTACTTCCAAAATTTGATGATCGCGTTTTACGCGCCAAAAAGACAAAGCCAGGAGGGCGTTGCAGAATGGCTGGAATTGAAGTCGCCGTGGGCGGCGAAGGACTACATGACAGGCATGAGAAACTTCTCGGGCATGAAAGTGATGCAGATAATTTCCAAAATTAGAGAAATTGACGCCAAAAGTAAGGGCCTTGACAACCCAAATACGCCGCCAGGAGAGTTGATGAAAGAACTGATTTTTTACATTTTGCACTGATTCAGCATTCCAGAATCTGCTAAAAGAGCGTCTCTTGTGGACGCTTTTTTTATGGCTAAAAGCCCATGAAATCAAGCGTTTCAGGCCAGTATGGGGTGTTCAAAACTCGCGTATTTGGAAGCTGTCCCGCCCATCGTCCAGAAAAATCGAGAAATGCTGAAATCCGGTAATTATACGACCCCAAAATTCGGCGTTCACGTTTTTTAGCATTTAAAACTCCGAATTTAGAAGTCTAAACCAATTCAAAGCGATATACATAACAGTGGTTTCAAGATGTAAATTTACAAAGCAAAACAAAACTTTAATAGTTTACAATTCAAAAATCAAAACCAAAATTAAGTTGTTTTGATTTGTAAATTTATAAATATGCAAGTTACTAAACACTGAACTAAACAACTGAAACTCTGATATTTATATGTAAATATTGAAGATGATGAAGCCAGAATAGCAAGGTTTAGCTTCTTAAACATGCATAAACGCTACTATTTATAGGTGTTTGATGTAAATACCTTATTTATACCCAATTATTTATGTTTTAAGCTTCAAAATATTCTTTGTAAAGTTTACTGGTGTAAATTTAGGTTTGTAATTCAAAACTTTAACTTAACGGTGATTTATGATTTTAAATTTTGAATTTTAAACTTTAAATGTAAACTTTAAAAATCAAAATTTATGTTACAAATGTTGCGTAATTCAATTTTTTGTTTTACCTTTGTAAACTGTAACGAAAACGGGCTAAATACCCCCTAAAGTCCACTTAAAGTACATGAAAGATAGAATAAGACTGATCATGGAGTCGCAACACATGACCCAGCAAGTGTTCGCTCAGTTCATAGAAATGTCGCCGGCGTCGTTGAGCAGTGTCTTCAACGGCAGGACCAAACCTACGCTTAACATTATCGAGGCCATCAAAAAGAAAATTCCTAACATCAACATTGATTGGCTAATGTTTGGCACCGGTTCGATGTACTTAGACTCTAAAGCCGCACCTGTGCAGCATTCGGCTCCTACCCCTCCGATAGTGCAGAGTCCGATGCTGGAGTTCGAGCCGTCGCCTTCTCCGGTGGTCGAACCAGCTGTTCCGGCATCCCCTTCTGTTAATAGTGTTAAAGTTACACATCAAAATCCTGTCCGCGAGGAGATAAAAATAGTTGACAAACCGCCTCGTCGTGTAACTGAGATTCGTGTCTTCTATGATGACCAGACCTGGGAGAGTTTTGTACCGGCCAAAAAGTAGTGTCGAGGTGCATTTGGGCCTGAGCGGTAGTGACACACCACCCCTGTCCCCTCCTGAGCTCAGGAGGGGAAAAAATAGCTTTGTGGGGCAATAGCGTTATTTACTTTGAGCCAGTTGCATGAGGTACTGGCCGTAGCCGTTTTTCAGCATGGGCTGGGCCAGACGGCGCAGTTGTTCGGCGTCTATCCAGCCTTTCTTGTAGGCGATCTCTTCGAGGCAGGCCACCTTCAGCCCCTGTCGCTTCTCAATGACCTCGATGAAGGTCGAGGCCTCGGCCAGCGAGTCGTGAGTACCGGTGTCGAGCCATGCGAAGCCGCGCTGCAGGGTCTGCACCTTCAGTTTCTGGCGGCGGAGGTACTCCTGGTTTACGGTTGTAATCTCCAGTTCGCCACGCGCGCTGGGCTTAATGCTCTTGGCTATTTCCACCACGCTGTTAGGATAGAAATAGAGGCCCACGACGGCGTAGTTCGACTTGGGCTGGGCAGGCTTCTCCTCAATGCTCAGACAGTTGCCCTCGGCGTCGAACTCTGCCACGCCGTAGCGCTCGGGATCGTTGACGTAGTAGCCGAAGACGGTGGCCAGGCCGTGCTTCTCGGCGTTGTCCACACTCTGGCGCAGCAGTCCTGTGAAGCCTGAGCCATAGAAGATGTTGTCGCCCAGTACGAGGCAGGCGCAGTCGCTGCCTATGAACTCCTCGCCGATGATGAAGGCCTGTGCCAACCCGTCGGGCGAGGGCTGCTCAGCATATTGGAAGTTGACGCCCAACTCCTCGCCAGTGCCTAACAGGCGTCGGAATCCCGGCAGGTCGTGGGGGGTCGATATGATGAGAATGTCGCGTATGCCGGCCAGCATGAGTGCCGACACGGGATAGTAAATCATGGGTTTGTCGAAGATGGGTATCAACTGCTTCGATATGCCCTTGGTGATAGGGTAGAGGCGTGTGCCGCTACCTCCTGCTAATACAATGCCTTTCATAAAACTGTAAAAATTGATGATGATTTTGGCGGCAAAGTTACGAAATAATCGCCAAATATTTGGCTGGTTTCCCAAAATTATTTAATTTTGCAGCTGATTTCGTAATTTAATATGGTATATGAGTAGAAAATTGCTTTTAATATTGATAAGCAGCCTGCTATATGCGACGGCTGCTATACAGGCCCAGCAGGCCGGCCGCTTCAGTGTGGCCACGCTCAACGTGGACGGTCTGCCTCAGAAGTTGCTCATGTTCAATGTCAATGCCGACGGGCCAGGGAGTGCCGGCACGGTGCGCATAGGGAAGTACCTGCTGCAGCGAGGCTACGACCTGATGTTCTTCCAGGAAGATTTCAACTACCACGACGAGCTGACGGCGCTGTTGGAAGACAGCTATACGTTCGACCAGCACAGTGGTGCCGTAGGCCTCGATGTGCCAGGCAAGAAGATTGACCTCCTGCACGCCCAGAACGAGCGCTTTGACTGCGACGGTTTAGGTGCGTGCTGGAAAAACGGCATCACGGCGGGCACCCCCGAGCGTACGGCGTGGCACATGACCTTTGGCAAGTTCAGCCACGCCAACGACGAGCTGGTGACCAAGGGCTACCGCCGCTATGACCTGACCCTTGCCGACGGTACGCCGCTGACGGTCTACAACATGCACATGGACGCCAGTGCCACCGTTGACGAGGCCGAACAGAAAGACGGCAAGGACCGCGAGGCCCGCCTGTCGGAGTGGCAGCAGCTGCTGGATGACATCTTAGCCCACTTAGACAGCCACCCCGTGCTGGTGGTGGGCGACGTGAACAGCTACTACTACCGCGACCCGGTGAAGGCCAACTTCATTGATGCCATAGCCGCATCGGGTAAGGGCACAGCCTCCGACGTGTTTGTAGAACTGGCCTTGAAGGGCGAGTATCCTGCCCCTCAGGATGGCTATCAGAGCGAGAATAAGGACGGCTACCTGCTTAGTGGTGAGACGCTGGACAAGATTATCTACATCAACCCCACGGAGGGTATCAGGCTGAAGGCCGTTTCCTACAGCCTCGACACAGAGGGCTATAAGCGCGACGGCAAGGCGCTGGGCGACCATTTCCCACTGGTGGCCACCTTTGAGGTGATGAAGCGTGACGAGACCAAGACCACCGCCGTTGAGGGCACGCTTCGGGGGGCTGCCCCCGACTACTACAGTCTTCAGGGCCGGCACACCGACCAGCCGGCCAAGGGTGTCTTGATAGAGCACGACGGTCGGCAGGCCCGCAAACTGATGGTGAAATAGCGGCCTGTGTGTATGAATGTGTTGTTACCAGAAAAAATGTCAGAACCTATGATCAAGAGAATACTTTTAGCGATGTTGTTTGCCGTGGCCATGGTTACTGCTCATGGCCAGGCGTCCGACTATGACTACAAAATACTCCACCGTGCCGACACCACGGTGAAAGCCAAGCTCGGCAGCATCAGCTTTGGCTCCCGCGACGTGCGCTTCTATGTGTATGAGTATCCGTCAACCGACCCCGATGGCCGGCCCGTCACCATCAGCGGCATCATCATGGCACCGTCGGCCATCGTCGACGGCAGTGAGCCCTGCGACGGCGTCATCATGTTCAACCACGCCACCATCGGCAGCCCGTCGCAGGCACCCTCGCAGGGCGGCCTCGATATGCCCAGCGCGGTGCTGGCCAACCCTCTGCGCCCTAACTACATCATCGTCATGAGCGACTACATAGGCTACGGCTCGTCTATCGACCCCCCCGTGGCCTACCTAAGTGGCGACACCAACGCCCGCAACGCGCTCGACGGCCTGCTGGCCGCCCGCCAGCTGTTTGCCGACGAGAACATCCCTCAGGGCAAATACCTCTTCAACATGGGCTACTCGCAGGGCGGCACCGAGAGCATGTATGCCGCCAAGCTTTGCGACACTGACGCTAAATACAAAAGCATCCGTTTCAGCAAGACCTTTGCCGGTGGCGGCATGCTGGACCCCGAGAAAGCCTACGAAGAATTTGTGCGCCGCGACGAGTGCGCTGCCATCAACGACGTGGCTATGTTTTTAATCAGCGTCAACGAGCAACAGCACTTAGGCATCAGCTACAGCGACCTGTTCCAGGAACCTGTGGCCTCTAACGTGGCCAAGGTCATCAAGTCGAAAGACAAGGACGACCTGGGCACCTCAGGCATCGACTCGCTCCACCAGCTGCTGCAGCCTGCCTACATGGACCTCAAAAGCGAGCCTGCCAAGGCCATGAGAGAAGCGTTGCGCACCATCAACGTCACCAATGGCTGGACCCCTGACATCACCAAGCAATACTATTTGGAGCACAGCCGCCACGACCACTTTGTACCCGTACAGTGCGGGCGCTCCATCATCCAGTGGATGAAGAAGCAGGGCTTCAAGCCCAGCCTCGTGCCGGGCAAGACGTCGCTGCAGACCAACATGATGGTGTTCAAGCTCAATCACCAGCAGTCGGGCATCGTGTGGGCCATCCAGACCCTTGCCGCCGTGCAGTTCTGGCCCGTGGTCTATTACGAGGGCGAGCAGAACCGCTACTACCACGACGTGGTACGCGACCTGAATCTGATAAAGGCCATCAAGTATCTTGAGAGCTGGGGCATAGACCTGCGCAAGATGATTAGTGAGAGCAACAGCCGAAGCTTTGCCGGCGACCTGTCGGCGGCTGTCAGCGACGGCTCCTTGCAGCCCGAGGGCAGCGTGCGTCAGTTGTCTGCCATGAGGCGTGCCAACCTCGTCGACGTAATCATTAAGATTTCCGACACGCTGGCCAAGGTTAATCTCACCATCTCGGACTTTTATGAGATGCTCGACGACTCAGGCATCGCCATTACCGACATCTTGGAGGCCTACAACTACCTGACCTCATCAGCCAGCCGCGGCATCGACGCGCCTTCGCTGTCAGACGGTCAGGCTGCAGCCCCCGTCTACCTGCTTCGGCTCTATGAGCAGACCCTGGCCGACTGGTTCAAGCTGGCCGGTCACGACGTGGAGTACGAGTCGTGGGGATGGTGAACCATTTGACACATCCAAATTAATATATAATATCAAAATGAGTATTATCAGTAAACTTTTCGGAAAGAAAGAAGATACAGAGAAAGTAGGCGGCATGGAAGATTTCATGACCCTTATCCGTGTGTATTTCCAGGCGGTGATGGCTGCCGACCTGCATATCACTAACCTGGCAGCACTGCCCGACCTGAGGGTGTTCAAGCAGACCCTGAAGGTGCCCACGGTGAACAACCGATTAGGCGTGGGCGAGAAACAGCGCGTGACCAAGATGATGGTCGATATGTACGACATGGACGAGTCGTTCACCAAGGAGATTGACCAGAGCCTGCGCCGCCGCTGCAAGTCGCCGCAGGATGTACAGACCTACATGTACCAGTTTCAGGGGTTCACCCAGGAGCTGATGATGCTGACATCGAACCTGATGAAATTCAAGCTCAGGGTGCCCAGCATGTTCAAGAAGACTATCTACACCATGACCGAGAAGACCGTCAGCGACATCTTCAACAAGAACGACTATACCGACCCCAGCGTGATGAAGGCCGTGGTCGACGTGCGTAAGTACAACCAGAAGTTAGGCTTCTCGCAGCAGTGGGTCACCAACTTTGTCTACCGGGTGTTGATGCTGGCCAAGAAGGAGAAGCAGCCGCAGAACAACGACCAGTAAGAAGTGAGTGAAAAACGGAATGCGGAAAGATAAAGAAACCAAAAACGTCGCCTTCAGTGGTTAAAACATGTTAAGCTGACGGCTTTTCCCCTTTCCCTTTTCCCTTTTCTCATTTCTTTTGCCTACTTTTGTAGGATGAAAGTGTAGTTATGACACAGAATGAGCAGACGTTAGCCGCCTTTGAAGCCCGCGTACGGCAGATGATTCTCCGTTTTCAGGAACTGAAGAAGGAGAATGCCGATTTATACGAGATGGTGGAAAAGAA
Source organism: uncultured Prevotellaceae bacterium (assembly GCA_946541745.1). Lineage (GTDB taxonomy): Bacteria > Bacteroidota > Bacteroidia > Bacteroidales > Bacteroidaceae > Prevotella. Next base: position 1,371 of record CAMNJY010000096.1, on the reverse strand, counting down.
CGAGCAGGAAATCAACCGGCTGAAAGGCCGTCTGGCTCAGGCTGAGAACGACTACACGGCGCTGAAGACAGCCAAGATGATGGAGATAGCCGACGGCGACCTGCAGGGAGCCAAGGACCGCCTGTCGAGGCTGATTCGCGAAGTCAACAAGTGCATTGCCGTACTGAGTGACGAAAAGTAACAGAGACATACGCAATGGCAGAAGTCAACAAGGAGAAACAACATATCAGCCTGAACATCTGTGACGAGAAGCTTGACATCTACGTCAAGGGCGACCAGGAGGCCTTCTACCGCGACGCCGCCAAGCTGGCACAGAACACCTATAGCAAGTACGCCGAACTCTTCCGGGGTCGGCGCAGCGAGCGGTTCATAGCCGCCACCGCCTTGTTGGAGATAGGTGTAAAGTTCCAGATGGAGCAAGCCAACAAGGAAACCGACTCCTATAATAGTCTTCTGCAGCGTCTTACCTCTGATATTGACGAGGCACTGAAATAGGCAGTAACGAAGATTATTAATGTTTTTATATTCATAGATTAAAATTATGGTTCTATCTATTATTATTGCCGCGGTCGCCCTCATCATTGGCGGCATTTGCGGATACATGGTCTTCCGCTACGTTCTGAAGGGGAAGTTCAACGAGATGGTGGAGGCCGCCGGCAAGGAGGCCGAAGTGATTAAGGAGAAAAAGCTTTTGGAGGTGAAGGAGAAATTCCTCAACAAGAAAGCCGAGCTTGAAAAGGAGGTGCAGCAGCGCAACCAGCATTTCCAGCAGAGCGAGAACAAGCTCAAGCAGCGTGAGATAAGCCTTAACCAGCGCCAGGAAGAACTGGGCCGCCGCAAGAACGACCTTGACAACCAGCAGCAGCGTTTGGAGAACGAGAAGAAGCTCTTGTCGGTCAAGCAGGACGAACTTGAGAAGATGCAGCTCAAGGAGCGTGAGAAACTGGAGGAACTCTCTGGGCTGAGTGCCGAGGAAGCCAGGAACCGTCTGGTGGAGAGTCTGAAGGACGAGGCCCGCACCGACGCCCAGGCCTACATCAACGAAATCATGGACGAGGCCAAGCTCAACGCCAATGCCCAGGCCAAGAAGATTGTGATACAGACCATTCAGCGTGTGGCCACCGAGACGGCTGTTGAAAATTCCGTTTCTGTGTTCCATATCGACAATGACGACGTCAAGGGCCGCGTCATTGGGCGCGAGGGCCGCAACATCCGCGCCCTGGAGGCTGCCTGCGGTGTTGAGATTGTGGTCGACGATACGCCGGAGGCCATCGTCATCAGCGGCTTCGACCCCGTGCGCCGTGAGACCTGCCGCCTGGCCCTGCACCAGCTGGTCAGCGACGGCCGCATCCATCCGGCCCGCATCGAGGA
>CAMNJY010000095.1 GCA_946541745.1 uncultured Prevotellaceae bacterium | reverse complement strand
GAACTGCCTGGTAGACCAGGAGTTCCAGTTCGGCGACGGCGACAAGGCTACTGTGGCTCAGTGGCTCGCTCAGCAGGACAAGGAGCTGAAGATTTGCGCCTTCAAGCGCTTCACGCTCGTTGCCGAGTAATAAGCTGACCATCAAATATTTTTTATAAGCGGTTCCCTACACTTTCCTGTAAGGGAACCGCTTTTGGTTTTCAGTGCAGCGTGACCGCCACGGCCACACCCACGGTATGGGTGTCAGGAGCATAGGCAGGTATGGCAGTCACAGTGACCGAAGGGCTGTCCCACCCCAGGAGCCGACGCTCTAACGGCAGCAGCCAGCATGCCACACGGGCCGACGCCACGCCGATAAGCGCCCCCGCAGCCACGTCGTGCAGGAAATGATGGTCGCCCGCCACGCGCTGTATGCCGACAGCAGCGGCCATCGCATAAGCTCCAAGCCCCCAAGACCATCCATACTCCGTGCGCACAAGCTCGGCGCCCATGAAAGCCCTGGCTGCATGGCCTGAGGGAAAAGAGCGGTGGTCGCTGCCGTCGGGCCTACGCTCGCTGACGGTAAGCTTCAGTGAGCCCACTGTGGCTGTCAGCGCAGTATAGGCCGTCGCCGTCATCAGGATGCGCTCACGCAGTGGATGGCGTGCAGTAGGTCCCACATATTCTAACCCTACGGCAGCCGCCGCCGGTACATACTGAGCAACGTCGGCCAGCTTCTGTGCCCCGACATCTGTGCAAGCCATCATCGCCATGACCATCAACACGTTTTTCATGTGTGCAAAGGTAACACAGTTTTCGGTTATCACCAATTTTTCAACAAGGAAATAAGAAAAATCTTGCAAGTTTCAGGAAAAAAGTGTAACTTTGCACCTACCTAACCTGTCATTCATCATGGTTGAAATACGCAAAGTCACTACAAAGAGTGAACTGAAACAGTTCGTACAGTTCTACTACGACCTCTATCGCGGCAGCGAACAGGCCGTCCCCTACCTGTTCTTCGACGAAATGGCCACACTGAGGCGCGACAAGAATCCCTCGTTCGAGTGCTGCGAGGCCGACTACTTTCTGGCGCTCCGGGAGGGCCGCGTGGTAGGGCGTGTGGCTGCCATCATCAACCACCGTGCCAACGAGCGGTGGCAGGTCAACCAGGTGCGCTTCGGATGGCTCGATTTCATCGACGACCAGGAGGTGAGCAGCGCCCTGCTCAATGCCGTAGAGCAGTGGGGACGCCAGCATGGCATGACCGAGATGGCCGGTCCCTTAGGCTTCATCGACACCGACCGCGAAGGCATGCTCGTAGAGGGTTTCGACGAGCTGTCGACGATGTATGTCAACTACAACTACCCCTACTACCCGCAGCACATGGAGCGCTTAGGCGGTTTCCTGAAAGACAACGACTACGTGGAGTTCAAGGTCAGGATACCCCAGGACGACAACTACAAGTTCCACAAGGTGGCCGAGATGGTGAGCCGCCGCTACGGCTTGCGCGTCCATAAGTTCACGCGCAGCGAGCTGCTCGATGGCGGTTACGGGCGCGAGGTGTTCCACCTGCTCAACGCCACCTATAAAGACCTCTATGGTTTCAGCCAGCTGTCGCAGCCGCAGATTGACAAGCTTGTAAACGACTACATCAAGATAGCCGACCTGAACTTGGTGACGGCCATCATGGACGGCGAACGCATGGTGGGCTTCGGCATCACCTTCCCCTCCTTCAGCCGTGCCCTTCAGCAGACGCGCGACGGCCGACTGTTCCCCTTTGGCTGGTGGCACGTGCTGAAGATACTGAAGTGGCACAAGACCGACACCGTTGACCTGCTGCTCATAGGCGTGCTGCCGGAATATCGTTCGAAAGGGGCCGTGGCCCTCATCTTCGACGACCTCATCCATCAGTTCCAGCACTACGGCTTCATCTGGGCCGACGCCATGCCGCAGATGGAGCGCAACGAAGCCGTACTGGCGCAGTGGCAATACCTTGACAGCCGCCAGCACCGCCGCCACCGCTGCTACCGCAAACAGCTATGACAGCAGGTGCTCAAACAGCACCTTCAGTCCTATAGCTATAAGCACCACGCCGCCCATGAGCTCAGGCTTCAGCCGCTGGGCTATCGTGCGGCCAAAGCGCACGCCAAGTCCATATCCAACGAGGCTTAACACCAGCGACACGCCGGCTATCATCAGCAGCGGCAGCCATAACTGCGCCACGGCATTATAGCCAACACAAGCCATGCTCACCCCCACAGCCAGGGCATCGATGCTGGTAGCCACAGCCAGCAGCAGCTGGGTCGTCAGCCGCCGAGGGTCGAACGGCGAATGCTCCTCGCTGCCGCCGCAGAGCGACTCCCAAACCATCTTTCCACCAATCAACGACAGCAGGAGGAAAGCTATCCAGTGGCCGGCAGCCTCTACATAGCTGCTGAAGGTGGCCGCAGCCATCCACCCCAGAAAGGGCATGGCACCCTGAAACAATCCGAACAACACAGCCATGCGCACCACCGCCAGCGAGAGACGGCGGCGCAGAATGACGCCGCTTACCGTACTGACGGTAAAGCAGTCCATAGCCAGGGCCAAGGACAGCAGGAAGAGGTCAAACGTGCTTGTCATATCTTATTATAATTATGTATGCACTTATCAGGACAACATAGACCATAGCCGTCTGCACGGGCGTTGGGCTAAGGCCTTCAATGCTGGGACAGGGCAGACGGGTGGCTATCAGCGTGAGCAGGCGGTTGAGCACACCCACCACCAACAGCAGCACCCCGCCTGCAGCAGGCACCAGAAGCACCACTGGCGCTAAGTAAAGGATAGCAGAAGCGGCGGGTATCACCACCAGGTTGGTCAGCAGGAAGTAAACCGGCAACCGTCCGAAGTAGTAAGCCACCAGCGGTGCCGTGCCCACTTGCGCGGCAACCGACACCGTGGTCAGTCCCCACAGCCAGCGCGTGAAGCGATGCTCCAGCAGCCACTCACGGCTCACTATCCGTTCAGACAGCGGCTGCAGTGCCAAAATGGCCAGCATGGCGGCAAACGACAGTTGGAATCCCACGTCGAAGAGCGATAACGGGGCGGCCACGAGGATGAGGAGGGCTGACAGAGCCAGCGCATTGACCGAGGCCCTGCTGCGTCCCGTCATGGTGACAAGGGCATAGGTGGTAACCATTGTGGAGGCGCGCACCACGCTGGAGGGCAACCCCACCAGCAGGGCAAAGGCCCAGATGGCGAACACGGCTATGAGCTGCATGACCAGACGGAGGCGCCGGCCAACAACCAACAGGGTGAACACCATATAGAGAATGCCGATGTGAAGACCGCTGAGCGCCAGCACGTGGGAGGCGCCGCTGAGGGCGTAGATGTCGCGCAGCTCGTGAGTCAGGGCCGTCTTGTCGCCCAGGGTCATAGCCGCCAACACTGCATACTGCCCCTCGTCGGCACCCGCCTCGCGGTAGCGTGCCAGCAGGTGGTGGCGCCAGGACAGGAAATGCAGCCGCAGCCGCTGCCACGCTGTCAGGCCCTGCCACGAACGGCCAGCCCCTTGCCAATGGCTGCTACGCACAAAGGTCTGTCCCGTGAAGCCGTGAACCTCTAAATAGCGTTGATAGTCGAACGTGTCCTTCCGCCACTGGCTATTGGGTTCTATGCGTGAATGTATCAGCAGCCGGTCGCCGATTTCCAGGTGGCGGCTTCGGTCGTCCTTGGCCACATAGCACTTCAGATAGTGACCGCCACCGATGACGACAATATCCATGCCCATGGTGCGAGCCTTCTCGCTGACCTCTGAGACGACGACAGCCTCGAAGTCTACTTCGCCCGCAGGCCATGCCACCTGATCGTGAGCCACTCTGACGGACGTGGCCCTAAGCCCGCCCACAGCCAATGCCACCACGAAAACAGCCGCTGTCTGCACCCACCACGGACGGTGCAGCCATGCTCCGGCTACAAGTCCCCCGGCGGCCAGTGTCCACCACCATGCCGACAGCGGCCACCGGTCGCCCAGAACGATGCCCAGCGCTACGGCCAAGGCCGGCAAGAGCAGCGGCGAGTTAAGCAGGTTAAACTGATTCAACGCTCAATGTTCAACGCTCAATGTTCAACATTCAATGTTCCATGTTCAAAGATCCATCACCCTACAGACACCGTTCTCCACTCGGAATTTCACGTCGTAACCGCCAAAGGCAAGGCCGTAGACGCGCGTCGGGTCGTCGTGATAAGGGGGGCGCGGATCCTGAGCCAGCAGTTGGCGCAGAGCTTCTATCTGGTTGGCGCTGTAGCGACTGGCCACGCCGTCTGGAATAGGGCCTACAGTCAGCGGCTGCCATTCACGACGGTCAACAAAGCCGGAGCGCGCCTCCGCGTGAGCATCGGCATAGGCCACGTAGGGTTTCACGTCGAAGATGGGCGTACCATCCATAAGGTCAGCCCCCAGCACGTGGATGACAGGTCCCACGGCCGTTCCCGTCTCTACCCGCTCCAGGCGTACGCACGACAGCCCCAGGCCATTGGGACGGAAAGGCGAACGCGAAGCAAAAACCCCTACCCGCTCGTTGCCGCCGAGCCGCGGCGGGCGCACCGTGAGCCGGTGCCCGGGACGGGCGTCATGAAACTGCCATATCAGCCACACATAGTCAAACGCCTCCAGTCCTCTGACAGCCTCGTCGTGGCGATAGTCGGGAGTGAAGACAATATGCCCCTTGAGGGAACTGGCCAAACCGCTCTGACGGGGAATGCCGAACTTGGAGGTCAGCGGGGAATGAAAAAAAGCAACGGGTTCGATTTTCATGGCTGCAAAATTAATCAAAAAATTTGGAGAATACAAAATTTCTTTGTATTTTTGCAGACAATTTAAAAAGAACAACTTGACTATAAGCCGCTATAGATATGAAACACCTAATACCTTTCGTCATACTACTCCTTATCGCGCTACCCCTGCGTGCTGCTGATGACTATCAGCAACGCCCGGAATATCAGGCCCTGCGCGACTCTATGCGCCACGCCTTCAACGACGGAGACAGTGCCCGCTTCTACCCTGCCCTGTCGCGCCTGGAAGACTATTTGCTGGCGCAGGGCGACCTGCACGCCTACTACACACAGCGATGCAACGAAATAGTGTTCCTGATGAACCGCCAGCGCATCTTCGAGGCTTTCAAGCTGGCGCGTCAGCTGTCGAATGAGCTGCAGGACCGCAAGCTTGACAAGGAAATGTACATGGCTTACAACATGCTTGGACACATCAACCGATACTGTGGCAACAAAGAGGCCGCCAAGCAGAATTTCAAACAGGTCATCGAGATGATGGAGCACGCGGGCTACTACGAGAGCATGCCGCCCATCTACATGAACATTGTCAACGTCACCCTCACCGACAACCCCGACGAGGCCCGCCAGCTGCTGGACCGGGCCGCAGAGATAGCCGCCAAGTATGCGCCCGACCGTGTGTTCGACATTGAGACGAGGCGCTCACTAAGCTACTTCAATGCCGGCAACATACCCCTTTTCCTGGAGGGCTATAAGAAGTATCGCGAGGGGGTGGCCCGGGGCGAGAGCAGCGTCCATGGCCGCAGCATGGAAATCTACTATGAGGCCTGCATGGGGCACACCGACAAGGCCGTCGACATGGCCCGCAAAGACCTCAACGACGAGGGGCACGAGACGGTCACCATGATCTACGAGCGTGCCGGCCGCTGGAAAGAGGCTTACGAGTCGCTCAAAGCGCAGGCAGAAGCCAGCGACAGCATCAACAACGTGGTGCTGAGCAACTCCATGGAGGGGCTGCGCGACCAGCTCCGTATCTACGACATGGAGCGCGAGGCTGCCGGCCAGCGCACCCTCACACTGGCTATCACCATCATACTGCTTTCGCTGCTCATCGTCGCCATGTGCTACATACTCTTCAGCCGCCGCCGCCACATGGAGGAAATCAAGCAGGCTTACGAGCATGCCCTGGAGTCAGACAAGATGAAGACCGCCTTCATACGCAACATGAGCCACGAGGTGCGCACACCGCTGAACGTCATCTCAGGTTTCGCCCAGGTGCTGGCCGACCCTGAACTCACTACCGACACCGAGCGCCGCAAGGAGATGGCACAGCTCATCATGCAGAATACCAACACCATCACCCGGCAGATTGACGAGATGCTCATCCTCGCGCTCAACGAGTCGTCAGGGGTGGCCGCCAAGGACGATGTCATCAATGTGAACAAGGTGCTTACCGAGGCACTTGCCAACTGCGAGCCAAACCTCCAGTTGGGCGTCACCACTCATTTGCAGACCACCCTGGCCGACAATTTCACCATCAAGAGCAATGCCGCCATGCTCAAACGGCTGCTCGACACCCTCCTCGACAATGCTGCCAAGAATACCAACCAAGGCTCCATCAGCCTTCGCGCCGAGCGCGACGACAACACCCTGACGCTCACCGTCGAGGACACTGGCTGCGGCATTCCTGTCCAGGAAGCCGAGCACATCTTCGAGCGGTTCGTCAAGCTCGACACTTTCAAGCCGGGCCTCGGTCTTGGCCTCGCCATCTGCCGCATCATGGCCACCCGCCTGAACGGCACCGTCACTCTCGACACCAGCTACCGCCAAGGAGCACGCTTCGTGGTCAAGTTGATTGTGGAGTAATTTGTAATAATAATTTTAGTTTTTTATATCGTAGTTATGAAAAAGTTTTTCCTTTTCGCCCTTTGGAGCCTCATTGGCAGCATGGGCATGATGGCCGCACAGAAGTCAGACACGTTTACCACCAAAAGCGGCAAGCAGGTCACCTTTACCTGCATCAAGCACGCCAGCATACAAATAGAGTACGACGGACTGCAGATTCATGTCGACCCCGTCACCGACGGCGCACAACCCATTACCGACTACACACTCTTTCCAAAGGCTAACCTCATACTCGTCACCCACGAACACCACGACCACTTCGACCGTGAGGCCATTGCCATGCTGCGCACGCCTTCCACTGCCATCTATACCAACCCGGCCGTTTACACCATGTTCCACAACGGCCTGCCCCTGAAAAACGGCGACTCCATAGAGTACCGCCACGATATTAAAGTAGAGGCCGTGCCTGCCTACAACACCACCGAGGGCCGCGAGAAGTTTCACCCTAAAGGCCGCGACAACGGCTACGTGCTCACCATCGATGGCCTCCGCATCTACATTGCCGGCGATACTGAAGACATACCTGAAATGGCCAACCTGAAGGACATCGACATCGCCTTCATGCCCTGCAATCAGCCTTATACCATGACCGTCGACCAGCTATGCAAGGCCGCCAGGACTATCAAGCCCCGTGTACTGTTCCCCTATCACTACTCAGAGACGCCCATCTCGCAGGTGCTCATGAAGCTCAACGGCTCGGGTATCAAGGTGCTCATCCGCGACTACAAGTAGTTTTCATACCTCATTATATCTATGGACAACAAGCGTATAGCCGTGCTGCTGTCTGGCGGTGTGGACTCATCGGTGGTGGTTTACCTACTGGTGAGCCAAGGGCTGCATCCTGACTGCTTTTACATCAAGATAGGACCCGAGGAGGAGGCTGAGTGGGACTGTTCGAGCGAAGAGGACATGGAGATGGCTTCAGCAGTAGCCCACAAATATGGATGCTCCCTGGAGGTGGTTGACTGTCACCACGAATACTGGAACCAAGTGACGCGCTACACTATGAGCCAGGTCAAGGCTGGGCTGACGCCCAATCCCGACGTGATGTGCAACAGGCTCATCAAGTTCGGAGCCTTCGACGAGAAACGGGGTCACGACTACGACCTCATCGCCACGGGCCACTACGCCCAGACGGAGACCGACGCCGAGGGCCGCAAGTGGCTGACCACAAGCCCCGACCCCGTGAAAGACCAAACCGACTTCCTGGCCCAGATAGAGGGTTGGCAACTCAGGAAAGCACTCTTCCCCATAGGCCACATGACGAAGGCCGAGGTGAGGGCAGTGGCCGAACAGGAACACCTGGTAAGTGCCCACCGCAAGGACTCGCAGGGCATCTGCTTCTTAGGCAAGGTGAACTACAACGACTATGTGCGACGCTACTTAGGCGAGCAGCCGGGCGACGTGATAGAACTGGAGACGGGACACCGCATAGGCACACACCGGGGATTATGGTTTCACACCATCGGCCAGCGTAAGGGGCTGGGCTTCGGAGGTGGCCCTTGGTTTGTGGTGAAGAAAAACGTCGAAGCTAACATACTCTACGTGAGCCACGGCTACGACCCGCAGACAGCCTACAGGCAAGTGTTTGACCTTCACCAGTTCAACGCGCTGACCATGCCGCTTGAGACCATTCTCAACGACCGCCACCTCATGGCTGACGGGCGCTGCACCATCAAGATACGCCATACCCCAGACTACCTGCCCGCCCGCATAGAGGCGGCCGCCGACGGCTGCTTCACGGTAAAGGCCGACGCGCCCATCCACGGCGTGGCTCCGGGACAGTTCTGCGTAGTCTACGACGACCAGCACCACCGCTGCTACGGTAGCGGCGAGATAACCATCTAACATCCAGCGTGAGGAGCAACCGAAGAACCACTTCTTGAAGAAGGGGCTCACACGCAGGATGCTGCTCGTAATACAGCAGAAACCAATAACGATGAGCACTATGAGAACCGGGAGGGTGGTATCGAAGAAAAAAAGAGGTACGCGAAAGAGATGGGGGAATTCATGGACGGCAGTACTTGACAGCCCCCAAAGAAGCCAAAGAACTTTACTAACCCGGTAAGAGCTGGAAATTCTCGATATGCGTGATAACTGGTTCTGTCATTGGAGAACCAACAACGGTGATGACATCAAAGCGATATGGACCGTCAAAATGTTTAAATTTGATGTAATGATTGATGGAAAGACGCAGGTTTCGCTGTTTCTTGTAACCGACAGCCATTTCTGGTTCTATAATATCATTGTTTCTTCGAGTCTTAACCTCCACGAAAACGAGACAATCATCATGCCGTGCTATAATGTCGATATCACGGTGACCTGAATGCCAGTCCCGCTCCATGATCAAATAGCCTTTATCCCGCAAGTAAGCTGCTGCCAATTCTTCGCCCCACACACCCATCGTGATATGCTCTCCATTTCTTGTATCAGCAATTGGCTCTGAACCAACCTCATTTCTTATCAAGGACTCACAACGGTTAAATGTACTCTTCACCCATCCTTTATCATCAGGTACGTTAGGGAGCATACGCTCAATAGCCCGAAATATTTTCAATGCCTCATCACGCTGGCCATCATTGAGTCGTTTTCTCAAAATATCGGAGGCTGTCCAGAACATAGCCAATGAGGCATAAGAACCTTTATCTGTTGCATAAAGCTTCCGACAAGCATCGTAAGCCTCTTCAACAAATCCGTTCTTACGCAGTTCAAAAACCTCTTTGGCCGTCATTAGAATTATGATGATAAAAATATCGTGTTCAACCTAAAATTAAAAAAAGCTGTAATCTGAATTTCAGACTACAGCCCTGATAAAGATGGCGGCCTCCTACTCT
>CAMNJY010000094.1 GCA_946541745.1 uncultured Prevotellaceae bacterium | reverse complement strand
GAGAAGATGTACAGCGATGCTGCATGTACGACGGAAATCACCGAACATACCGTCACCAGTGCCACCAACATCTACGTACCTTACACGTTAGATAGTGGTGCACCGGAGTTCGTCACGGAGGCAGATGTACCAAGTAACATTGTGGAAAAGAACTGGTATGAGATTCACTTTGTGAATGCCGGCACCCACATCTATTATAATAGCAGTACTGCGGAAATGGATAAGGATGCTATGAACATTGATATCATAAGAGATTATGATACTACTGAAGGCAATGAAAAGTACCAGTATTTCCGCTGGGCACTGGTGGGCACGCCTTATCATGTGATGTTCTATAACAAGAAGATGGGCAAGTACCTGACTTCTGATGGGATCGTGGGAGATCTCACGAAGCTATCTGACACAGGCACGATCTTTGACCTGCCCGATGATGACACTGGTGAATTTTGCGATATCCGCGATGTAGCTACTGGCCATTTTGTGGACAGGAATGCTGTAGTCAACAACTTCAATCATAGTTACACGCCTTGCGAATTCACCAACACTTACGGCGTAGTGAAGATAGCCTTCGTGCTACACTTCTCTGGCAAGACGCTGCGCTCGGATAAAGCTGATAAAACCATTCAGGTTGACACCTATCAGAAGTTAGGCAAGAGTCTGGACGATGTGCTGCCGGAGCGATGGAAGCGTGCCTTCTGTAACTATACCTACACTTGGAATGAGGCCGGGACAGAGGAAGGCAAAACACCTACTACTGTATCTGAAAATATGGTGACTTATTACAATTCACATAAAGACGACTATCTTAATGTCCACGTCACCTACGACTACGAGACGAAGGCTCCGTTCAAGTGGAGTACCAATGATGACAAGAACAAGCCCTACAAGGGCAAGCACTGGTACTACTTGGTGAACAACCACCGCCCGAACGGCGAGCAAGGCAAGATGGTGTACCGCGACAGTAGTCCGAAGCTGCGCGTCAGCCAGGCACTGGTACAAAACAAGCTCTACCTGAACAACTTCGAGTGGTGCGTCATCGGCGACCCGTACGGCTTCAAGATGCTGAACCGCTACGACCCCGACCGCCGTTTCGACGAGTACATCCGTGTGACGGGTGACCAAGACTCGCACGGCGACGGCTTGCAGTTGGAGCAGAGCGGCACGGACTCGCAGAACATCTTCGAGATGATGCCCGGACAGTACAGCTATAACTTCTGGATGCATCCTGTCTATACGGAAGAACAGATGGCGATGGAGGATGAGTTTGGCACTGCTCTTTCTGTGTTTGAATATGTCGGCAACAACTACAACGGTAGTGCTGCGATTATTCCGAATGACCCCAAGACGATGGCCTATCTGAACAAGAACAGTGCAGCCAACTTCCGTCTGGAAATCCAGTCGGATGCCACGCTGTCGGAGTACGTGAAGTATGCCGGATTCGTAGGCTCGCTGAAGTATGATGTGGCTAACGGCAGCGTCATGCTCGACGATGAGTCGGTAGACGTGGCCGAAATCAAGGCCGCACTGCTCGAAGGTACGGCCAACGACGAGCAGAAGACCAAGCTGCACAATATCATCAACACCCCTGATAACATCGAGCGGATGACGCAGGGCTACTACCGCATCATTCCCTACGTGCAAGAGACGGGAAGCAGCCACAGCTACGTGCGCGGCTACCTTAAGCAGCACGAGCAGAGGGGTGATAATGGCTACAACCGGAACATGAAGGTGGAGACGCAGACCGATGCCGAGTATGACCCCGCCAGCATCTTCTGGTTTGAAGGAACAATGGAGGGTAACTATCCGCGTTACTTCATCAAGACGCAGGGACTCAGTTTGAACCACGAAGGCTTGAACACCATTAATGCTGAGAGCGATTACAAGTGTCGTTACGAAGACCTCGGAGCTGCCGTCACGCAGCTGAAGATTGCCAGCCTCACCGGTGATGCACCTCACGACTACTTAAGCTGTTCGAGCAATGCCACTGAGACCAGTACCGACCAGTGCTTCGACGAGCAGGGCGGTCAATACAAGACCCGCTTCTACTTGCAGAAGGTGGGTAATGAGAATGATAGCGAGATGCCGTTTAAGGTGAGGCTGAACAAGGGCCACGACGCCAACGCGCTCAACACGACGCTGGCCGCACTGCCCGCCACCTACACCTCTGTCTATGTGCCCTTCGACCTGGAGGTGGTAGGGGGCAAAGACGGCAGCGATGCCGTGCCGTTTGTAGGCATGACGGAAAACCTGCACCCCAGTTACAGCGAGACGGCGGACACCTATTACAACGCCGGCGAGTATGCGCTGATATGCTACTCGATGGATATGGTTTCCTCTCGCGGCAACAACTATGTTCCTGCCGCAACGCCGGTCATCTACCGTTCGCTGAAGGGCATGACGGAGGTGTGGTTTACCATTCCCGGCAACGAGCCCTCGGCTTCCATATCCGGCAACACGCTGGAAGGCTCCTATCTGGAAAAAGACAATGTGGCTGATAAGCAGATACGCCTCTTCGGCAAGGAGTCGGCCGCAAAAGGTGACGTAAGGAGCTACACGGGCCGCGTCGGTTTCTTCAAGCGGACGGGCAGTGTGGCAAGCTACATACCTGGCAACAAGGCTTATTACCGCCAGATAGACCGCACTTCAGAAGCAAGGAGCAGCATCTACTTCGAGTTTGTGGCTGACGGCGAGACGGGCATTACCACCGCCACGCACCCGTCGGCGGCCGGCATGGAGGGCGTCTACGACCTGCAAGGGCGCAAGCTCGACGGTTTACGCAAGCCCGGTGTCTATATAGTGAACGGTAGGAAAGTGGTAATGAAATAATGTGGAAAGGAGGTAAGATGATGGATAAGCGCAGATATGAAAAACCGCGGACGCGGGTCGTAGCATGCCATATTTCGCCTCTGCTGCAGAGGGTTTCGGTCAACATGTCGAGTAACAACGATGCAGCCCCTTATGCTGATCAGGGTTATGTCGACTTTGGTATAGGCAGTAAAGATGGCATCCTGTCGCGTGAGATAAAATGGTTTGACGACGACTGACGAGGCAGGATATGCAACCGATAGGAAAAAAAGTTTTTGATTTTTGCCTACACTCCTACACCAGGGCTGTAACATGCTGTAATCCAGCGTATTGAAGGGTGTAGGATAGGGTGTAGGAGGTGTAGGATGACCCCCAAAAACGGCCAAAATAGGGGTTGGGACCATCAGAAAACGGCTTGTTTTGACGATTGCGTGACATCAGCAAGAAGGCACGCAACCGGACGGAGAGAGGGCGGCAACAGGGCAAAAGGTGGCGGCTTGGCAATCGCTCCAGGCCCCGGAGCAAAACGCTCCGGGGCCTGGAGCGATTGCCGGGAGGCTGTTTTGGGCAGACAGCAGGCCCGTGTCTGGCGGCGCATGTTTCTACACGCTGCGACTATCACCCCAAAAAGGTGGGTCGATGTGATTGAAATGAGGGTTTTGGAGGCAAAATGAGCCTAAAAAGTGACAGTAAACGGCCAATAGTGACAGTATTGTCACCTTACTGTCACTTTTTTTGTATTGAAATTCAGCATGTTACATAGAAAGTGACAAAGTGAAGGCATTTTTCAAACATTTTCTTGTGTAGCCCATAGCTCCGCAAATGGCTCTGTTGTGCAAAAGAATGATAAAGTCGGCGCAAAGTTAAGCAATCTGCAAAAAAATGATTAACTTTGCCCCCCAAAAGACAACTATGAAACTGAAGAAATACGCCTACCTGCTCTGGCCGTTAGCCTCGGTGCTGGTCAACCTGCTGCTGGCCTACGTGGTCTACGGCGTGGCCCGGCTGGCCTTTGTGCTTGAGAACCGCAGCCTCTACCCCGACCTTACCGCCACCCACTTCATGGAGCTGCTCGGGGGCGGGCTCACCTTCGACACGTCGGCCATACTCTATACCAACGCCCTGTGGGTGGTCATGGTGCTCTTCCCCCTGCACCTGAAGGAGACGCCGGCCTGGCACCGCGCCTGCCGCTGTACGTTTGTCGGCGTCAACACCCTCTGCCTGGCGGTCAACCTGGCCGACGCCGTCTACTTCAGGTTTGCGGCGCGCCGCACGACGACCACCGTGTTTCAGGAGTTCCGCAACGAGGACAACCTGGGCGGCATCTTCATGACCGAAGCCCTCAGCCACTGGTACTTCTTCCTGCTGGCAGGCGTCGCGGCCTGGGCCCTGTGGCGCTGCTACGTAGCGCCGCCGCTCCGCCGCGAGCGCCTCGACTGGCGGCTCTACGACGTGGCCGCGTTGCTCTCGCTGGCAGCCTTCGCCCCGTTCTGCGTGGCAGGCATGCGCGGCGGCTGGACCCGCGACATACGGCCCATCACCATCTCCAACGCCAACAACTACTGCGACCGCCCCACGGAGGCCGGCATCGTGCTCAACACCCCCTTCTCGCTCATCCGCACCATCGGCAAGAACAACTTCGAGGTGCCCGCCTACTTCAGCAGCCGCGAGGAGCTGGAGGCCGTCTTCAACCCCGTCTGCACCCCCGGCCTGAGGGCCGACAGCCTGCGGGCGGCCGGCGGCCGGCGCAAGAACGTCGTCGTCATCATCATCGAGAGCTTCGGCCGCGAGTACATAGGCGCCTACAACCGCCACGTGGCCGGCTACCGGGGCTACACACCCTTCACCGACTCGCTCATAGAGCGCGGCGGGGCGCTCACCTACCGCTACAGCTACTGCAACGGCCGCAAGTCGATTGACGGCATGCCCTCCATCCTGTCGTCCATACCCATGTTTGTGGAGCCCTTCTTCCTGTCGCCCTACAGCATCAACCACGTGTCGGGGCTGGCCGACTGTCTGAACCAGAAGGGCTACACCACGGCCTTCTTCCACGGGGCGGAGCGCGGCTCCATGGGCTTCATGGCCTTTGCCCGCGCCACCAAGTTCAGCCGATACTACGGCCGCGAGGACTTCGTGGCCGACCCCCGCACCCGCGGCGACAGCGACTACGACGGCTGGTGGGGCATTGCCGACGAGCCCTTCATGCAGTACTTCTGCCAGAAGATGACGGAGATGCGCCAGCCCTTCATGACGGCCCTCTTCACCCTGTCGAGCCATCACCCCTTCCGCGTGCCGGAGCCATACAGGGACGTGTTCAGGGAGGAGAACGCAGACATGCCCATCTACAAGGTGATACGCTACACCGACATGGCCCTGCGCCACTTCTTTGAGTCGGCACGCCGCCAGCCGTGGTTCAGCAACACCATCTTTGCCATCACCAGCGACCACACCAATATGACGGCCCTCGACGAGTACAAGACCGACCTGGGCGGCTTCTGCTCGCCGGTCATCTTCTACGACCCCTCGGGGCAGATGGGCAGCGGCATCAGGGACGCCGTGGCCCAGCAGACCGACATCATGCCCACCATCCTGGGACAGCTGGGCTACGACCGCCCCTACGTCACCTTCGGCGTCGACCTGCTGCGCACGCCGGCCGACTCCACCTGGGCGGTGAACTATCTGAACGGCATCTACCAGTACGTGCGCTACGGCCACGTGCTGCAGTTTGACGGCCGGCAGACCCGCGCCGTCTACGCCCTGAGCGACAGCCTCATGCGCCACAACCTCGTGGGGCGCGTGCCCCGCCAGGCCCAGATGGAGCGCCAGCTGAAGGCCATCATCCAGCAGTATATGGAGCGAATGACCGAAAATAGGCTGACGCCCGAAAAATAATTTTGCGCAGAGGGCTTGAAATTGATAATAATTTAGTAACTTTGCAACCGCATGAAGAGACACATCAGTAAGCTGCTCGCCTATGGCTGCTTCGCTATCCTCTGGATAACGTCGGTGCTTCCCATGCGCGTACATTATATCTTGTCAGACATCATCTGCTTCATCGTCTACCGCATAGCCCGCTACCGCCGCAGCGTCGTCAGGCAGAACCTGACCAGCGCCTTCCCCGACATGAGCGAGGCCGACGTGAAACGCACCGAGCGGCAGTTCTACCACTGGTTTTGCGACTATCTGGTGGAGACCGTCAAGCTGCTCACCATCAGCCGTGAGGAGATGCAGCGGCGCATGGTGTTCCGCGGCACCGACGTCATCAACCGCCTGGTAGGCGAGGGCGTGTCGTGCGGCGTCATGCTGGGCCACTACTGCAACTGGGAGTGGATCAGCACGCTGCCGCTGGCCGTGTCGCCAAGGGCCGTGTGCGCCGAGCTGTATCACCCCATAGAGAACCCCGACTTCAACCGCCTGTTTCTCTACATACGCCAGCGTTTCGGCAGCGTCTGCATACCCATGGAGGAGACCCTGCGCCACATCGTGAAATACCAGCGCGAGGAGCGGCCCCTCATCATAGGCTACATAGCCGACCAGAAGCCCAACTGGCGCAACATACACCTGTGGGTGGACTTCCTCAACCACCAGACGCCCGTGTTCACCGGCTCCGAGCGCATCATCAAGCGCACGCGCCAGGCTTTCTTCTACGGCGACGTGCGCCGCGTGCGCCGCGGCTACTACGAGTGCGAGTTCAGGCTCATAGAGGAGCACAGCGAGCAGATGGCCGACTACCAGCTCACCGAGCGCTACATGCAGGAGCTGGAGCGCACCATACGCCGCGAGCCGGCCTGCTACCTGTGGAGCCACGCCCGCTGGTCGCGCACCAAGGAGGAGTTTGACTACCGCTTCTACGTCAAGGACGGCAAGGTCTACGAGAAAGTCACCGAGGAGGAGTATGCCCGCCACATGGGGTGGCGCAGCTACTGGCACCACTAACCCGCCCCCAACAGCCACATGACCGAGCAACCACTCATCAGCATCATCATGCCCGTCTACAACGGACGGAAATACCTGGCGCAGTGTCTCGACAGCATCGTCGGCCAGAGCTACCGCCGCTGGCAGCTCATCATCGTCGACGACGGCAGCACCGACGGCTCAGCGACCCTCATGGACGACTACGCCCGCCGCGACGAGCGCATCACCGTGGTACACCAGCCCAACAGCGGCCCGGCCGCCGCCCGCAACAACGGGCTGGCGCGCGCCGAGGGACAGTATGTAACCTTTGTAGACTGCGACGACTGGATAGCGGCCGACATGTATGAGACCATGGTCAACGCCATGGACGCCGACGCCGGCGTGGACGTGGTAATAGCAGGCTACACCCTGGAGTATGCCAGCCACAGCAAGCCCGTGCCGGTGAGGGAGGGCAGCGCCGCCGTCGCCGAGGCCACAGAGGTGGTGAAGCAGGTGCTGCGCGGGCATATAGGCAGCTATCTGTGGACGATGCTCCTGCGCCGCGAGGTGGTGCGCGAGCCGCTGCCCGACATGGCCGTCTATGAAGACCATGCCACCCTCTTCAAGTGGCTGCTGCACGCCCGCCGCGTGGCCCTGCTGCCGGGGGCGCCCTATCACTACCGCCAGCTGGGGGGCAGCGCCGTCCGCTCGGCCGACTACCGCAAGGGGTGCCTGTTCTTTGAGGCCGTCAGGGAGCGTTACCACTACATAGACGCCCACCGCCCCCTGCCCGGCTTTGCCGACGAGAACCGGCTGCTCTACATCCGCGGCCTGGTGAAGCTGACCAAGGACCTGGCCCGCAGCCCCCACATCGACGACGCCACACGGCAGCTTATATGCGACGTGCGCCAGGAGCTGACAACCCTCCTGCCGGTAAGCCGCCGGCAGGTAGGCCTGAAGTATTACTGTAGGTTACAACTATTGCTGCGCAGCCCCCGGTGGTACGTCCGGCTGATGCGCCTCACCTCGGTATTCGCACTCTCCAACCGCCGCCACGACGCCGACCTGTACTAAATCTTGATGCCGTTGGCCAGCACGGCCTCGCGCATCTTCTTCTGCAGGTTGCTGGCAAAGATGAAGTCCGTCAGCCGCTGGTTGGGCGACTCCATGATGTCGTGGCTCGCGCCCTGCCACTCCTTGCGGCCCTCGTAGATGAAGATGATGTTCTCGCCGATGCCCATGACCGAGTTCATGTCGTGGGTGTTGATGATGGTGGTCATCTGGTACTCCTGGGTGATGCCGTGCAGCAGGTCGTCGATGACGAGGCTCGTCTTGGGGTCGAGGCCGGAGTTGGGCTCGTCGCAGAACAGGTACTTGGGGTTCATCACTATGGCGCGGGCAATGGCCACGCGCTTCTGCATGCCGCCGCTGATCTCGCCGGGGTACTTCTGCTCGGCCCCCAACAGGTTGACGCGCTCCAGGCACTCCGTGGCCCGTTTCTGGCGCTCGCGCAGGTTCATGGCCGAGAACATGTCGAGCGGGAACATGACGTTTTCAAGCACCGTCAGCGAGTCGAAAAGGGCGGCCGACTGGAATATCATGCCCATCTCGCGGCGCATGCGCACCTTCTCAGTCTTGCTCATGCCCACAAAGTCGCGGCCGTCGTAGAGCACCTGACCGCTGGTAGGCTCAAGCAGGCCTACGAGGTTTTTCATCAGCACCGTCTTGCCCGAGCCTGACTGGCCGATGATGAGGTTGGTCCTGCCGTCCTCAAAGACGGTTGAGATGTCTTTCAGCACGTCGCGACCGTCGAAGCTCTTGTATAGGTTCTTGACTTCTATCATGACAGCAGCTGGGTTAAGAATACGTCGGAAAAGAGGATGAGCACGCTGGAGGACACCACGGCGTCGGTCGAGGCCTTGCCCACCTCTACCGAGCCGCCCTCTACCGTGTAGCCGCAGTAGGCGGGCACGCTTGAGATGATGAAGGCGAAGAACTGGCTCTTGATGATCGACATCCACATGAACCAGGGAACAAACGAGTGCTGCAGGCCCAGGGTCAGGTCGTCGGGCGGAATGATGTGGCCGATGTAGGCCGTGGCGTAGGCGCCGACGATGCCCATGGCGCTGGAGAAGATGACCAGGAAGGGCATGATGGTGAGCAGGCCCAGAATCTTGGGCAGGATGAGGTAGCAGGCCGAGTTGACACCCATGATGTCGAGGGCGTCTATCTGCTGCGTCACGCGCATCGTGCCCAGCTCGGAGGCAATGTTCGACCCCACCTTGCCGGAAAGTATCAGGCACATGATGCTGCTCGAGAACTCTAAGAGCATAATCTCGCGGGTGGTGTAGCCGGCCACCCAGCGCGGCATCCACGGCGACTCAATGTTGACCTTCATCTGAATGCAGATGACGGCGCCGATGAAAAACGAGATGAGCAGCACGATGCCTATGGAGTCGACCCCCAGCTGAGCCATCTCCTTGACGTACTGCTTCCAGAACATGCGGAAGCGCTCAGGCACAGAGAAAGTGCGCCCCATCAGCATCACGTAGCGACCGAAGGTGGTCAGCCATTTCTGTAATAACATGTTGATTTGTCGGTTTCTTGTTGACAGCTCTCTATCGACATCATTTGCGGCTGCAAAGGTACGAAACTATTTTCAAATGAACAACACTTAGGCTGACAAAACGATTCCTGATGGTGCTTTTTTTAACCATTCCAAGGATTCAGGGATTCAAGGACCCCCCTTGCCTCTTTAGCTTATCTAAAAACACTTAAATCTGACTGCGAAAATAAGAATTATTGCTGAAT
>CAMNJY010000093.1 GCA_946541745.1 uncultured Prevotellaceae bacterium | reverse complement strand
CGGGATTGCTGCGGGTGGTCTGCAGCGAGCCTACGGTGACGTTGATGCCCACGGCGTTGGCGGGACGGGCGATGGTGGCCTCGTCGTCGCTCTGGCAGCTGGTGAGGGTGCCCATGAGGGCGAGGGCTGCCAAGGATAGATATTTTGTTGCTTTCATATTTCTTTTCTTTTTTTTTATGTTAATGATTGGGGGCTGCGACGATGTTGCAGCTTACTGAACATTGTTTTACTCGGTGGCGAGGTTGCTGCCGTTGCCGTCCTCCCAATTACTGGCGGTGAAGGCACGGGCGGGAGCGGTCACGGTGTTGTAGCCTACGGTGAGAGGCAGGGTGTAGTGTTTGCCCTGCTCAAGGGTGATGGCCTGGGTGTTGGTCCACGAGAAGGAGCGGGTGCCCACCTTGAAGGAGACAGTCAGGGCGCCGGCGGCAATCTGCTGCGGCACGATGATGGCCTCGTAGGTGGCCCTGCTGTGCTGGTTTTCCTCGGTGGCAGCAGTGAAGGTGCTCTGGTAGGCCAGGATGTCGGCAACGGTAGAGGCTGTGACTTCCACGGTGCCATAGTTCTCATTGGCGGTCTGCATCGGCTGGAAGTTATAGATGGCATTGGTGCCCTTGATGGTGAACTCGGTGATGTCCGCGGCGTTGTTCAGCTTCGGGGTAGCCTTGTAGAACTCGCTGGCCAGGTCGAGCGTCACGTCGAGCTTCGAGAGGGCGTGGTAGAAGTTGATAACCAGCTTGCCGCCCTGCAGCAGCGTCTGCTCGGTGGCAGGGTTGATGTTCTTGGTGGGCATGGTGAGCAGGTCCTGAGCGTTCAGTTTGGCCTGCGACGACTGGTCGGCAGCCACGGTGAGGTCGGTGATGCCGGTGAACTCATCGTCGGTGAACGTCTTGCCCTGCTTGTAGGCGGCGGTCACGGTGATGGCCTGCTGGTCGTTCTGCCAGAGCATCGTGGTCTGGGGCAGCCACTCCGTGCCGTTGTACGTCAGGGTCGTGAAATAGCTGTAGGTGGCGGAGGCGTCGTTGACGACCTTCACCTGTAACTGCTGTCCCTGCTGGTTCAGGTCGTTGCCGGTGATGCTGGCGCGCGTCAGCGCGGCGGCGGGGTCAACGAGGTTGGTGGTGAAGCGCATCACACCGTCCTCGGGAAACTGCGAGACGAAGCCCTGCTGCTCGTCGTCGCTCTGGCAGGCCGTCAGCGCCATGGCTGCTGCGGCTGCGAAAAGAATGTTTTTGAATCTCATAATTACTTTTAAGTTAAAATAAAAAATACAATAAAACGATTGCGAAGGCCTCCCCAAGCCCCTCCTAAGGAGGGGGTGTTTGATTACATGAGGAGGCGGCATCTTTCGCGGATTTTCCTACGTTTTTTAGCATTCCAACATCCCCTCCTTTGGAGGGGCTTGGGGAGGCCTACATGGCCTGGCCGCCGTCGATGGTGGTGCCTTCGGTCCAGTCGTTGATGCCCACCTCGACAATCTCGATCTTGTTGTGGCCCGCGACGGTCATGTCCACCGCGCTTCGGTAGTACTTTCCTGCCTCCAGCGTGACGCCCTCCTTTGAGAAGGTGTAGGTTTCGGAGCCGCTGACGACATCTATCTTGAGGCTGGCGTCAGCCAGTGGCGGCAGTGCGAGATAGATGGTGTTCGTGGCGGCGATGGTTGCCGTGGCGGCTACTGGCGTGCCGCCGCTCATCACTGTCAGCCGCGTGGCCGCCACGTTCGGCATCAGTTTCCATACGGCAATCTGGCTTGGCATCGCCACGTTGTTGCTAAGGGTGGCACTGCTGCCGCTGACGGCCATCGTCCCGCTGCCCTGTCGCGCGTCGAGATTGGAAGCGATGTAGTCGAGCGTGCCCGTCTGTGTGAGGGCCTTCCGCGCATAGTCGGTGTTTGGCGTGAAGGCGGTGCCGCTGCCGTTGGCGTCTACCGCAGCGGCAGGATATACCAGTGCCACGTCCTCGCCGTTGGTGCCGGTTGTGATGTTTCCGGCGATGGTGGCGTATCCCTTGTCGTCGACCGTTTCCACCTTCACCACGTCCTTCACGCCGTTGTGGATGAGAGCCACCTCGTCGCCGATAGTCCATGCCACGTAGATGCGCCCCTTGCTCGACTCGTCGTACTCCGTGCGCGTCGCGTCGTTGCCGGCGGGAGCACCGATGGTGGCGGCGAAGCGCATGGCGGTCGGCTCGTTGGCCTTCGGCGTTTCCGGTTCACCCTGTTCGTTGCTGCAGGCCGCCGTCACGAGGGCCGCCGCAGCCATGCTGAGTAGTCTGAATGCGTTCATTGCGTTCTTTCAGTTTTTATGATTCAACATGCTGTGTGTTCACCCCTCCCCAAGCGGGTCTTCGCCAGGCGTGAAGGGCGACAGCGGCTCCAGCTCGCCATTGGTGCCGGCCAGCAGCCCGGGGGGTTGTTCCAACTTGATGACTTCCGTCGTCGGTTCTTGATACGGTCTTTTTTTCATAAGCTAATGGTGTTCAGAAATTGGATTAGATATAGCCAAAAAACAGTGAGGCTTCCCATGGCAGAAGGCATGGAAAGCCGTAAATTTACGCGCGCAGGCGCGTATAATATCAAAAAAGGTGGTCAGGTGGTTAAGTATCTGGGGGGGGGGTAGCAAAAATATTGGAATGGCCAAATGTTTCGGTCATTCTTTTTGCTGTGTTAACGATATTTAAGTCTACCATTATTATAGTTTATGCCATGTTTCGGGTACAAAAGTACAACTTTATTTTAAATTACGAGCGATTGGTGCATTAAAAATTTTGAAAAGGCGGGCGAAGGACTTTTTGGGCAATATTACAAACTTAGTTTTGCTCAAAAGGGAGTCCCTTTTTGGCAAAAGGGAGTCCCTTTCGTCACAAACGAGGCTCGTTTTGTGTGAAACTAATCGGCCTGGTTAGTTCGGAAAACCCGGTTTGTTGCACAATTTTATACGTTGATTGCACACCATTTGGCCGTTGATGTGACGGAAATTTCGGATTTGTTTACAAAACCGGCCAAAATAGTGTAGGGAAATGTAGGGAAAGTGTATGCAAAATATTTGTAATCACGCTGACGCTCAACTGTTTATAGGGAAAATGTAGGTGTGTAGGCAAAAATCAAAATTTTTTTTTGGAAAAAAACGAATATCTCTACGGACTGTTGGTCACTCTTTTTTTGAAAAATACCGGCATCGTAGTGCTTAATTCAAAAAGATTTTCGTACTTTTGCACCCCGATGAAACGATTACTCCTTCTAATGCTCTGTGCCGTCATGGGGGGTGAGGCCCTGCGGGCACAGTCGCTGCCTGCCGACGGGCCGCTGACCCTGCGGCCCCAGCTGCAACAGCTCGGCGAGCGGTTGCTGCAGGGCAAGACGGGCAGCGTGGTGGCCATCAACCCTAAGAACGGCGAGCTGTTGTGCTTAGCCACCAATACGCCTCAGGGCAGCGACGTGCGCCAGGCCATAGGCCGCCCGCAGGCTCCCGGCTCCACTTTCAAGACGGCTCAGGCCCTGGTGCTGCTCTCTGAGGGCAGTGTCGGCCTGCAAACGGCCGTGGAGTGCAATGAGGGCATCACCGACGGCTCTATCCGCGTGGGTTGCCATAAGCACCGCTCGCCGCTGACGCTGGTCGACGCGCTGGCCCAGTCGTGCAATACTTGGTTTCTGATGACTTTTGCCTCGATGATCAATGACGATTTCATGTACGACAGCCGCGACGAGGCTATCACCACGTGGCGCTCTTACATGCAGTCGATGGGCCTGGGAGGCCCTATGCACATTGACATCAGCGGTGAGCAGGGCGGGCTGCTGGCCGGTGTCGACTACCTGAACCGCCGCTACAAGGACGGATGGGACGGGAAAACCATCTGGTGGGCTGGCATGGGGCAGGGCGACGTGACCTGCACGCCGCTGCAGCTTTGTAATCTGGCTGTTACCATTGCCAACCGGGGTTGGTACTACGTGCCCCATATCCATAAGAATACGCAGCAGCAGCGCTACCTGACACGCCGCACCACCAAGGTGAAGCCCGATGCCTACGGCCCCGTCATCGAGGGTATGCATCGGGCTGTGGAACACGGTACGGCCTACGCCATCAAGACCTCTTACCCCATCTGCGGCAAGACGGGCACCGTCGAGAATTCCGGTCGCGACCACTCTGCCTTCATAGGTTTCGCACCGATGGCCGAGCCTAAGATTGCGGTTGCCGTCTATGTGGAGCACGGCGGATTCGGAGCCGACCTGGCCGCCCCTATGGCTGCCCTCATCATGGAGCAGTATCTGAAGGGCGCACTCAGCACGAAGTCCGAGCAGCAGGCCGGGCGTCTTGCTGCTATCAGGACTCAGCTGTAAAGGTAGCGCTTGATGGAGCGTTTGGGGGTCTTCTCAAACTCCTCGTGGCGAATCTCTATCTCGCTGATTTTCTCGTAGGCCGGCAGCGTCTGGTTCAGGCCGTTGCGGTTTTGCTCCATCACGCTGCGCAGGTCGTCGTCGCTGAGTCCCAGGTTGCGGGCTTCGTCAAGGTCGGGATGGACGAGGGCCACCAGACGGGTGTCGCGCTGCACGACGATGCTCTCTACCACCATCGCCATGGAGTTGAGCTTGTCCTCTATCTCCTCGGGGTAGATGTTCTGGCCGTTGGGGCCGAGGAGCATGTTCTTCGAGCGGCCGTTGATGTAGACGTTGCCCTGGGCGTCCATCGTTCCCAGGTCGCCGGTGTGGTACCATCCGTCCTTGTCGATGGTGGCTGCGGTGGCCTCGGGGTTCTTGTAGTAGCCCAGCATGACGTTGAGTCCGCGGGCCAGTATCTCGCCGGGAATGTTGCGCGGGTCGGGCGAGTCAATCCTGACCTCCATGTGGAGGGCGGCGCGCCCGCAGCTGCCGGGGGCGAAGGTGTGCCAGTCGGCGTAGCAGATGATGGGGGCCGTCTCGGTGGCTCCGTAGCCTACGGTGTAGGGGAACTCTATGCGGCTGAGGAACTGCTCCACCTCCTGGTTGAGGGCTGCTCCGCCGATGATGACCTCGTACATCTTTCCGCCAAAGGCCTTGAGCACCTCCTGGCATATCATCTGTCGCACCTTGCGTGAGATGACGGGCATCTGCAGCAGCAGGCGCATGCGGTTGTTCTGTATCTTGGGGAACACCTTCTTGCGTACTATCTTCTCAATGATGAGGGGGACGGCGATGACGATGACGGGTTTGATTTCGGCCAGGGCCTGGGCAATGATGGCGGGCGATGGCACGCGGCTGAGGTAGTAGACGTGGCAGCCGTGCAGAAACTCGAAGACGAACTCGAAGGCCATGCCGTACATGTGGGCCATGGGCAGCATGGAGATGACGCGGTCGCCCTGGCGGATGGTCTTTCCCAGCACGTCGCAGGCGAAGTCGTAGTTCGACCACAGGGCGCGGTAGGGTATCATCACGCCCTTGGAGAAGCCCGTGGTGCCGCTGGTGTAGTTGATGAGGGCCAGCTCGTCGGGCGACTGCTCCTTGTAGTAGCTGACGTGCTCCTTGCGGAAGTACTTTGGAAACTTCTTGCCGTAGAGCTCGTTCAGATGCTCGCGGGCGTAGGTCAGCTTGTCGGTGCGGCTTACCATGAGCGAGTAGTCGGGGTTGTTGACGATGCCTTCCAGGTGGGGCATCTGCTGCGGGTCGATGATGGTGGCCACGTGGTCGCCTACAAAGAGCAGGCGGGCTTCTGAGTGGTTGACGATGTTGTGTATCTGCTCGGCGTTGAACTCGTGGAGTATGGGTACGGCGACGGCCCCGTAGGTGAGCGTTGCCAGGAAGGCTACCGCCCACTGGCTGGAGTTGCGCCCGCAGAGGGCTATCTTGTCGCCCTTGTCGATGCCGGAGTTTTCAAACAGTATGTGCAGTTTCTCTATTTTTCGCGCTACGTCGTGAAACTGCAGGGTCTGCCCCTTGAAGTCTGTGAGGGCATCGAGGTTCCAGTTGTCTACGATCGACTTTTCAAGCAGTGCGTTAAAGCTCGGTATTTGTTCCATAGTTTTTTTCCCGTTTATTGGCATTTAGGTGTAAAGATAGCGTTTGATGCTTTTCTTAGGTGTTTTGGCAAACTCTTCCTCCCGGAGTTCAATATCGCTGATGCGGCTGTAGTGGGGCAGCCGCTGGTTGAGTTCGCTGAGGTTCTGCTGCATCACGGCCTTGAGCTCGTCGGCGCTGAAGTCTACTACCTCGTCCTTGTCGGGATAGACAAGGGCTACGAGCCGGTTGTCGCGCTGCATGACGAGGCTCTCGCTGACCATCGGCATCGAGTTGAGCTGGTCTTCTATCTCCTCGGGGTAGATGTTCTGGCCGTTGGCGCTGAGCAGCATGTTCTTGATGCGCCCCAGTATGAACACGTGGCCGTCGGCGCTCTGCGTGCCCAGGTCGCCGGTGTGGTACCATCCGTCGCGGTCGAGGGCTTCGGCGGTGGCTTCGGGGTTCTTGTAGTAGCCCTGCATGACGTTGGTGCCCCGGGCCAGTATCTCGCCGGGCTTGCGTTGCGGGTCGATGGAGTCGATGCGTACCTCCATGTGGTCGACGGGCGTGCCGCATGAGCCGGGTACGAAATCCTTATAGTCGCTGTAGGTAATCAGCGGGGCGCACTCGGTGGCCCCGTAGCCGACGGTGATGGGAAACTTGATGCCGTAGAGAAACTGCTCCACCTCGCGGCTGAGGGCCGCGCCGCCCACGATGACCTCGTAGGCACGGCCGCCGAAGGCCTGGCAGACCTGCTCGCAGATTTTCTCCTTCACCTTCTTCGACACTACCGGCATCTGCAGCAGCAGGCGCATGCGATTGTTCTGAATCTTGGGGAACACCCGTTTGCGGATAATCTTCTCGACCACCAGTGGCACGGCGATGACCACTGCCGGGCGCACGGTGGCAAAGGCTTCGGCAATGATGGCCGGCGACGGCAGGCGGGTGAGGAAGTAGAGGTGGCAGCCCTGACAGAAACCGTAGATAAACTCTATGGCCATGCCGTACATGTGGGCCATAGGCAGGATGGAGAGCATGTTGTCGTGGGGCTTGACGGGCAGCCGGCGCATGCAGAAGTCGAGGTTGCCCCAGATGGCCCGGTAGGGCAGCATGACACCCTTGGAGAAGCCCGTGGTGCCGCTGGTGTAGTTGATGAGTGCCAGTTCCTCGGGCTGGTCTACGTGGTAGTGGACGTCGCCGGCACGGAAGGCGCGCGGATACTTGCTACCAAACATCAGGTTGAGGTGCTCACGGGCATAGTCAAGTTTCTCTGAACGTGACAGAAAGAGCGAGAAGTCGGGCAGGTTGATGATACCCTCCAACTGCGGCATGGCATCGGCCTTGACGGCCTTGACGATGTAGTCGCCTACGAACAGGAGCTTGGACTCGGAGTGGTTGACGATGTTGTGTATTTGCTCGGCGTTGAACTCATGTAGGATAGGCACGGCGACGGCCCCATAGGTGAGCGTAGCCAGAAAGGCTACTGCCCAATGGGCCGAGTTGCGGCCGCAGATGGCTATCTTGTCGCCCCGTTGTACTCCGGCATTCTCAAAGAGGATGTGGAGTTTCTCTATTTTCCGAGCTACGTCGTGGAACTGTAGCGTGATGCCCTGATAGTCGGTCAGGGCGTCGAAGTCCCAGTTGTTGGTTATCGCTTTTTGGATGTATTCGTTAAAGCTTGACGCAGTATCCATTGCACATTTTTTGAAATTTTGTGCAAAGATATAACGTTTTTTGCACATCCGCAAATTTTTTGTGCAATTTTTTATTCGTAGCGCATAGATTTTGCCGGATGGATGTGAGAAATGAAGAAACTGGGGATAATTAGGACAGAAATGCTGACTAATAGAGTAGCCACGTTGAGCACAATGATGAGTGGCAGGTTGAATTCCATGGGAGCCTCGCTGACGTAGTAGGTCTGGGGGTCGAGCGTCACCACCCCTGTGTATTTCTGTAGCATCACCAGCCCTATGCCGAGCACGTCGCCGATAAGCAGTCCGCGGCTGATGATGAAGGCCGAGAACCAGAGGAAGGTGTGGCGGATGGTGCGGTTGCGGGCTCCTAAGGCTTTAAGCACGCCAATCATTGACGTGCGCTCCAGGATGATGATGAGCAGTCCGCTGGTCATGGTGATGCCCGCTAAGCAAATCATGAGGCCGAGAATAATCCAGACGTTGATGTCGAGCAGTTCGAGCCATGTGAATATCTGCGGATAGGCCTCGTAGACGGTTTGCGAGGTGAAGATGTCGTGATAGCGGTCCTGCTGGCGGTTCACCTTATTAATAATACGCGCGTAGGTGTCGTCTAAGTGGTCAAAGTCGCTGACGGTCAGCTCTGCTCCCGAACACTGGTCGTTGAACCATCCGTTCAGGCGGTTGGCCGTATAGAGGTCAGTGTAGCAGAACAGCTCGTCGAAGCGGGTCATGTTGGTCTGATAGATACCCTCGATGGTGAACCTTCGGGTGCGCACATCGTCATTGCCTATGAAGTAGGCAAAGATGCGGTCGCCGGCTTTCAGCTTCAGTTTGTCGGCCATGATGCGCGATATGAGCAGCCTGTTGGTGCCCGCCGAGTCGCTGAAGGCGGGTATCTGGCCTTCGGTGATATGCTCACGCAGGTAGCTGAGGTCGTACTCCGGGCCTATCCCCTTGAAGACCACTCCGAGGAAGTCCTCGTCGGTCTTGAGGATGCCGCGTGTCAGCGCGTAGCGCTGCACGTGGCTGACGCCCTCGATGGCAGCCACCGCCTTCATGGTGCTGTCGTCGATACAGATGGGGTACGACTCACTGCTGCCCATCGACATGATGTTCATCAGCTGGATGTGGCTGGCAAAACCTACGGCTTTGTCGCGGATGGTGTGCTTGAAGCCCAGCACTACGCTCACGGTGACTATCATCACAGCCAGGCCCACGGCCACCCCGATGGTGGCTATGCGGATGGCCGGGCGGCTCACCTTGCGGCGGTCACCCTGGTCGGTATAGATGCGGCGGGCTATAAATAGTGGAAGGTTCAATTGTCAATTAATCAATTATCAATTTTCAATTATCGTCCACTCTCCCGGGGTAGGCTTCGAGGGCCTTGCGCAGCACGACGAGGGCACGCTCCAGGTCCTGCTTCTTCAGCACGTAGGCTATGCGCACCTGGTTGATGCCGGCTCCCGGCGTGGTGTAGAATCCGGCGGCGGGGGCCATCATCACCGTCTCGCCCTCGTAGCTGAACTCAGCCAGGCACCATCGGCAGAACTTCTCCGCGTCGTCGACGGGCAACTTGGCAACAGTGTAGAAGGCCCCCATGGGGATGGGGGAGTAGACGCCGGGTATGCGGTTCAGGCCGTCGATGAGGCATTTGCGGCGCTCCACATACTCGTCGTAGACGTCGCGCAGGTAGTCCTCGGGAGCGTCTAACGAAGCCTCGGCCACTATCTGGCCGATGAGTGGCGGCGAGAGGCGAGCCTGGCAGAACTTCATCACGGCCTTGCGCACTTCGGCGTTCTTGGTGATGAGGGCGCCGATACGGATGCCGCACTCGGAGTAGCGTTTCGACACGGAGTCTATCAGTATCACGTTCTGCTCGATGCCCTCCAAGTGGCAGGCCGAAATGTAAGGCGAGCCGGTGTAGATGTATTCGCGGTACACCTCGTCGGAGAACAGGTAGAGGTCGTACTTCTTCACCAGGTCGCGTATCTGGT
>CAMNJY010000092.1 GCA_946541745.1 uncultured Prevotellaceae bacterium | reverse complement strand
CATGCTGACAGCGTGCAGCAATGACGACAACAACGTGACGCCGACGCCCGTCGAGCCGGCGGTAACGGCCAGTGTGAAACCCGACTACCTGAAGGCCGGCGACAGGGTGGCCCTGATTTCGCCCTCCTATTTCGCACCCATGGAGGACGTGGAGAAGACGGCCGAGGTGCTGCGCGGGTGGGGCTTGGAGCCGGTGGTAGGACCCAATGTGGGCAAGGTCGTGGCGGGACGCTATGCGGGCACCGTGGACGAGCGCGTCAGCGACTTACGCTGGGCGCTGAGCGACCCCTCCATCAAAGCCGTTGTCTGCAACCGTGGCGGCTACGGCACCATACAGCTCATTGACCATCTGGCGCTGGAAGAGCTGGCGGCCTCGCCGAAATGGCTGGTGGGCTTCAGCGACATCTCGACGCTGCACGGGCTGCTGACCCGTGCGGGGGTGATGAGCCTGCACGCCACCATGAGCACGTTTCTGGCCAAGGGCGGCAGCGACGCTACCAGTACGCTGATGCGCGACCTGCTCTTAGGCCGCGTGCCCCGCTACGTGCTGCCTGCCCATCCGCAGAACATTGAGGGCAGGGCCAGCGGCACCCTGGTGGGCGGCAACCTCTGTACGTTTGCGCCTAACTTAGGCTCCAAGGCCGATGCCACCATGGGCAACGACCTGATACTCTTTGTGGAGGAGGTAGGCGAGTCGATGCACAATATTGACCGCCAGATGCGCATCCTCCAGATGAACGGCGTGCTCGACCGCTGCAAGGGCGTCGTTCTGGGCGAGTTTACCAGCTGCGGCTCTGAGTTCAGCTACGAGAGTGTGGAGGCCATGCTCCACGAAATGCTCCAGGAGTACGGCATACCCGTGCTCTGCGGATTTCCCGCCGGTCACGGCGACGTGAACCTGCCGTTGGTGATGGGCGCTCCCGTCACCATCGACGTCAGCAGCGACGGTGCCACCCTGCAGTTCGACATTGACGGCACGCAGCATGAGGTGTCGACAGAGGGCATCATGGCCACGCCGACCCCGGCCGCCGCCCGCATGATTATGGCCGGAAAATGGGAATAACCAAAGCAGACAGCCATAATGCAATACCAACTGACACTAAAACCAACGAAGGGCGAACTCGTGCGCCTGCAGCCTTTCATCGCCCAGGCTACCGAGGCTGCCGGCATTACCGGCAAGCAGGCCCGCCACCTGCGGCTGGCCGTGGAGGAGGCGGTGGCTAACGTGATAAACTACAGCCAGTGTACGGCCATAGCACTGAGCGCATCGGTGGAAGAAGACCGGCTGGCGCTCACCATCGACGATGACGGTGTGCCCTTCGACCCCACGGAAGAGTCGGCCACCGACCTTTCGGTGCCGGCAGACGAGCGACCGCCGGGCGGGCTTGGCATCATCCTGATGCACCAGATGACCGACTCCCTGAGCTATGAGCGCATTGACGGGCACAACGTCTTGACACTTGGAAAAATGAAAGATTAACCCCCAAACAACAATAAGCATCACAATGGAAATAACGATAAACCAGCAAGAGGACAGGCTCGTGGCCGACCCCGTGGACTATCGCCTCATGCTGACACGCGACTTGTAGTGAAAAAGTGAAAAAAAGTAATGAGCGAAAAGGTAAAGAGCCAACACCCGGACGCCAAGCGTCAGTTTGACAGGAGAGGCAGACGGACCGGACTGGCCATCGTCATCCTGGCGGCCGTGCTGCTTGAGGCGATGGCGGCCGTGCAGTACTACTACACACGGGGCATACTGGAGCGTAGCCTCGAGAAACAGGTGCTCATCATGCTCCGTTCAGCGGCCATGAGGCTGGATGGCCACCTGAACGCCGTGGCCGACCAGGCTTCCAGCCAGGTATGGCACGCCCAGCAGCACATAGACGACCCTGGCTATATGGAAACGATGGTCAAGAACCTGGTGAAGAGTGGCGGACACAGCGTGCTGGGCGTTGGCGTGGGCTTCATTCCTTACTACTATCCGGAGAAGGGCCGCTGGTATGAACCCTACGCCAGGCGGACGGGTGACTCCGTAGAAGTGGAGCAGATAGGCTCAGAGCTCCACGACTATCTCGAGCTGGGCTTCTACAAGTCGAGCATCAAGGGCGACACCTTGCACTGGACGACTCCCTATATGGATAATATGGGTGCCAAGAATATGGTGGTTACCTATTCACTGCCCCTGCGCGACAGCCGCGGCTGCCCCGTTGCCGCCCTCGGCATTGATGTGGCTACCGACTGGATCAGCGAGTCGCTGAGGAAGATAAGCCTCTATCCGTCGAGCTTCTGCCTGGTGCTGACGGAAGAGGGCGACGTGGTGGCTGCCCCTGACGACAGCATCTGCAGCCGGGAACTGGTTGACACGATAGCAAGCCAGATGATCAACCCGGCCGTGAAGAAAGTAGAAAAGGCTAACGGGGTGACAAGCTTTGAGTTCTACGATAAGGCGAAGGGGCGCTCAGGGCGCGTGTACTATGCACGGAAGACGAATGCGCCGAAGTGGATGATGGTGAAAGGCGTCTACGACGACGAGGCCTTCGGCGAGCTGGCACAGATGCAGCGCAACATCCTATGGCTGACAATCGCCGGCGTGCTGGTGCTGGGACTCATCATCATGCTCTTTGCCCACAATGGCCGTAAGCTCCACGACACGCTGCTGCAGCAGCAGCGCACCAACAACGAGCTGCAGATAGCCAACGGCATTCAGCAGGCCCTGCTGCCTCTCGACGAACCGTTGCTGCGCGACGACGCCCGTGTGCAGGTGGAGGGCCGCCTGATACCGGCCCGCGAGGTTGGCGGCGATTTGTATAATATGTTCGTGTGCGACGGAAAGCTGTTCTTCTGCATCGGCGATGTCAGCGGCAAAGGTGTACCGGCGGCACTCATCATGGCTGTCACCCAGACCCTGTTCCACAACGTTGCCGCCGAGGAGAGCAACCCCGCCCGCATCATGGAGCGCATGAACGTTACGGCCTGTCGCAACAACGAGGCCGGCATGTTTGTCACGCTGTTCATCGGGGTGCTTGACCTGAGTACGGGCCACCTCGACTACTGCAATGGCGGGCATGAGAGACCGTTGCTGACGGACGGCGCCCGGTGGTCGGTGCTCCAGTGTACGCCCAACATGCCTATCGGCCTGTTCGACGACTTCGCCTACGAGATGCAGCAGACCACCATCGCTCCCGGCGCAACGCTCTTCCTCTATACCGACGGACTGACGGAGGCCCGCAACGCCCGCAACGAGCTGTTGGGGCGCAACCGCGTCATGCAGCTCATGGACAGCTGCAATGGACTGGCGCCCAAGGCAATGGTCGACAAGGTCGTTGCCGGGATAAAGCAGTACGCCGGCCAAGTGGAGCCGAGCGACGACCTGACGCTGCTGGCCATCAAGTTTAATGCATAATGCTTAACGCTGAGTAACCGTAAAATATATAGAAATATGAAAACGACCATTAACGAAACTGAGGACAAGTACCTCGTGACTTTTGAAGGCGAACTCGACACGACAGCAGCTGCCGAGGTGAACGACACGCTACAGCCGCTCTACACGGCCAAGGGCAAGGATGTGGACATTGATTGCACCCGTCTGGAGTACATAGCCTCAAGCGGACTGCGCATCCTCGTCAAAATCGTCAAGGCCGCCAAGGCCACCGGCAGCAAGGTGGTGCTCCACGGCGTGAACGACGACATCCAGGATGTGTTCAAGATGACAGGCTTCATCAGCCTTTTCGACATTGAGGACTAAATGAGGTGCCTGTTGTCGTTGCTGATGCTGCTGCCAGCCCACGGCTGGGCGCAGGACACGCTCTTCACTGCCGACGTGCAGCTGATGACGCGTGGTGAGATGCGTCATGGCGGAATGTCGCTTGAGGCCGAAAACGCCCAGTCGGAAGACAAGTCGGCCTTCATCCTCGACCGCGAGAGGCTGACTTTGGACTATCGGCGCAACTGGCTGGAGGCCAGGGCCTCGGTGCAGCACGTAGGTACGTGGGGGCACGAGGGGGCCGCCGGCACGAGCGTCTATGAGGCCTGGGGCAGACTGACGACGCCGGGCGGGCTCTTTGCGCAGGTGGGCCGCCTGGCACTGCGTTACGACGACGAGCGCATCATAGGCTCTGATGACTGGGTGATGGCAGCCATGACCCACGACGCCCTGCGGGTAGGGTATGAGGGCGGGGGCCATAAAGCTCATGCCCTGCTGGCCTACAACCAGAACATGAGTGCCCTCAACTCGCCGGGCTCCTACTATACTGCCGGGAGCCGACCCTACAAGACCATGCACACCGTGTGGTATCACTACGATGTCCCCAAGGTGCCCCTGGGTGTTTCGCTGCTCCTGATGAACATCGGCATGCAGGCAGGCACGGTGGGCGGGGTGGACGACAATGCCCCCCACACCGAGTGGCAGCTGGTCTATGGCGGCTATGCCAGGTTTGCCCCGCGCCCGTTCTCCTTTGAGGGGTCTTACTATCGTCAGGCCGGCCACGATGAGTATATGGCCAAGCTCGACGCCTGGATGGCCAGCATCAAGGCCGAATGGAACGCCGCCGGCAACTGCTCGCTGCAGGCGGGGTTTGACTATCTGAGCGGTGACGACTATGTGGCCGTGGTCAATAAGGGCGGACTGGGCATGCCCCGCCATGAAGTCAACAAGGGTTTCAACCCCGTCTACGGCTCTCACCACAAGTTCTATGGCGCTATGGATTTTTTCTATCTCAGCACCTATGTCAACGGCTTCACTCCTGGCCTGCAGAACGCATACGTCGGCGCCACCTACCGGCCGATGAAAAACCTAAGCCTGAAGGCATCCTACCACTACCTGGCTACAGGCACCAAGCTCGACGACCTCAACCGGACGCTGGGGCATGAGATAGAGCTGGAGGCGGCATACGCACTGGCCCGAGACGTCAGGGTGGCTGGCGGATATTCTTACATGACGGGCACTGAGACCATGGAGCGCCTGAAGCGGGCCAGCAATGACGGAAGGCTGCGCTGGGCGTGGCTGTCGGTAGTCATTGCGCCCCGCCTCTTCTCTGCCAAGTGGTAATTCTTTGTCAACGTGTAACGATACAGGGCTTCATAGTTTCTCGTTCCTCGAAACCACGAAGCCCTGTATCGTTACATTGTTACATTATTACATTGTTAAACGCGGCCAGTCCACGAAGCTGGCGGGCAGCTTCAATTCTTCAATTTTGTCTGTTATCTACTATTCCGACAGTTCAACCTTGAGGCAGAGCTCATCGAGTTGCTTCTGGTCAAGGTAGCCGGGAGCGTCGAGCATGACGTCGCGGCCGGAGTTGTTCTTTGGGAAGGCGATGCAGTCGCGTATGCTGTCGAGACCGGCCATGAGCGAGACGAAGCGGTCGAGACCGAAGGCCAGGCCGGCATGAGGGGGCGCGCCATACTTGAAGGCGTTGATGAGGAAGCCAAACTGGGCCATGGCCTTCTCGGGCGTGAAGCCGAGTATCTCGAACATCTTCTGCTGCAGGCGGCCGTCGTGGATACGCAGTGAGCCGCCGCCCACCTCGACGCCGTTGCACACGAAGTCGTAGGCCACGGCGCGCACGCGCTCAGGAGCGGTGTCGAGCAGGGGTATGTCGTCGGCATTGGGCAGCGTGAAGGGGTGGTGGGTAGCCATGAGGCGCTGCTCCTCGTCGCTCCACTCAAACAGGGGGAAGTCTACAATCCAGAGGCAGACAAACTTGTCCTTGTCGCGCAGCCCCAGGCGGTCGCCCATCTCAAGTCGCAGGGCGCAGAGCTGGACGCGCGTCTTGTTGGCATTGTCGCCGCTCATGATGAGCACCAGGTCGCCGTCGTTGGCGCCCATGGCCTCCTTGACCCTGGCCCACACCTCGGGCGTGTAGAACTTGTCAATGGACGACTTCACGGTGCCGTCGTCGTTGAACTTGACGTAGACCAGGCCCTTGGCGCCCACCTGGGGGCGCTTCACGAAGTCGGTCAGCTGGTCGAGCTGCTTGCGGGTATAGTTGGCGCAGCCGGGTACGCAGATGCCACCGATGTACTGGGCGTCGTTGAACACGGGGAAGGTGCCGGTGCCCTTCAGCACGTCGGCCAGCTCAACAAACTCCATGCCGAAGCGCAGGTCGGGCTTGTCGCTGCCGAAGCGGCGCATGGCCTCGTGCCACGTCATGCGCTGCAGCGGGGGCAGCTCCACGCCGCGCACCTCCTTGAACAGGTGGCGGGCCAGGCCCTCGAAGATGTTGAGCACGTCCTCCTGGTCGGCAAACGACATCTCGCAGTCTATCTGAGTGAACTCCGGCTGGCGGTCGGCACGCAGGTCCTCGTCGCGGAAGCACTTGGCTATCTGGAAGTAGCGGTCGAAGCCGCTGACCATGAGCAGCTGCTTCAGCGTCTGCGGCGACTGGGGCAGGGCGTAGAACTGGCCGGGATTCATGCGCGAGGGCACTACGAAGTCGCGGGCACCCTCAGGCGTGGAGCCTATGAGGATAGGGGTCTCTACCTCGATGAAGTTCAGCGCGTCGAGATAGTTGCGTATGAGGATGGTCATGCGGTGGCGCAGTTCCAGATTCTTGCGGACGGCCGTGCGGCGCAGGTCCAGGTAGCGGTACTTCATGCGGATGTCGTCGCCGCCGTCGGTCTGGTCCTCAATGGTGAACGGTGGCGTGAGGCTCTCGCTGAGCACGTTCAGCTCGTCGGCCAGGATTTCGATGTCGCCGGTGGGCATCTTCGGGTTCTTCGACTGTCGCTCGCTGACCGTGCCCTTGACCTGCACACAGTATTCGCGCCCCAGTTTGTTGGCACGCTCACACAAGGCAGCATCCTTAGACTCGTCGAACACCAGCTGCGTCAGGCCGTAGCGGTCGCGCAGGTCGACGAAGGTCATGCCGCCCATTTTGCGGGTGCGCTGCACCCATCCGGCCAGCGTCACCTGCCGGCCGGCATCGGTGAGCCGTAGCTCACCACAAGTATTGGTTCTATACATTATTTATATATATATAATAGTTTTCGGCCTGCAAAGGTAATCAAAAAAAGCCGAAAGTACAAAACTTTCGGCCTTATTATTGTCAATTTCCCAATTTCTTAATAGAACTTGAAGTAGCGGCGGGCATTGTTGTAGCTGATGTCCTCCACCATCTTGGCCAGCAGCTCGCGGTCGTCGGGCAGCAGGCCCTTCTCCACGTCGTTGCCTAAGAGGTTGCACAGTATGCGGCGGAAGTACTCATGGCGCGGGTAGGAGAGGAAGGAGCGCGAGTCGGTGAGCATGCCCACGAAGCGCGAGAGCAGACCCAGCACCGAGAGCGCGTTCATCTGGCGTATCATGCCGTCCATCTGGTCGTTGAACCACCAGCCCGAGCCGAACTGTATCTTGCCGGGCTCGCCGCCCTGGAAGTTGCCCAGCATGGTGGCGATGACTTCGTTGGCGCAGGGGTTCAGCGTATATAATATGGTGCGCGTGAGCTTGCCCTTCATGTTGAGCTTGTTGAGGAATTTCGACATGGCCTTGGCCGTGTTGAACTCGCCGATGGAGTCGAAGCCCGTGTCGGGACCCAGCTGGTTGTACATGGCGGTGTTGTTGTCGCGGATGGCACCATAGTGGAACTGCTGTGTCCAGCCGGCGTCGGCGTCCATCTCGGCCATCACCGTCAGGAAGCAGTTCTTGTACTGGCGCACCTCGAAGTCGGAGAGCCGCTGGCCGCGCATGGCCTTCTCGAAGATGGTCTCTATCTGCGAGTCGGTGTACTCCTCGTCGTAGAACTCCTCTATGCCGTGGTCGCTGAGCTTAGACCCCTGCTGCTCGAAAAACTCGTGGCGCTTCTTCAGGGCGTCAACCATGTCGGCAAACTTGGTGATGCCCACGCCGCTGACCTCGGCGAGCTGCTCCACATACTTGGCAAACTCGGGCTTCTCTATGTTCATGGCCTTGTCGGGGCGCCAGGCGGGAATCATCAGCGGGTCTTTCTCGCCCTTCACCTTGGCATACTCTATATGGTTGTGCAGGTCGTCGACGGGGTCGTCGGTGGTGCAGACGCACTCCACGTTGTAGTGGCGCATCAGGCCGCGGGCGGTGAAGTTGGGGTCGTTCTGCAGCTTGTCGTTGCACTCGTCGAAGATTTCGCGGGCCGTCTTGGGCGAGAGCAGCTTCTCTATGCCGAAGGCCGTCTTCAGTTCCAGGTGGGTCCAGTGGTACAGCGGGTTGCGCAGGGTGTAGGGCACGGTCTCAGCCCACTTCTCAAACTTCTCCCAGTCGGTGGTGTCCTTGCCGGTGCAGTAGCGCTCGTCCACGCCGTTGGTGCGCATGGCACGCCACTTGTAGTGGTCGCCGCCGAGCCACAATTCGGTGATGCTCTTAAACTTGTGGTCGTTGGCCACCATCTCGGGAATGAGGTGGCAGTGGTAGTCGATGATCGGCATCTTGGCCGCATGGTTGTGGTACAGGTCCTGGGCAATCTCTGTCTCCAGCACAAAGTTCTTGTCGTTGAATGCTTTCATGAGTGTTTGATGTTTTACGAGTTTTTAAGTTATTTTTTCCACTGCAAAGTTAATCAATTATTCTGAAACGCCATCCATCTTTGTACAAAATTTAACGCAAACGTTTACCCCTTGGGAAAAATGTCAGGAAAAACAGAAAATTTCTTTCAATTTATTTGTTTGATTCGCAGAAAAGTGTTACTTTTGCAGCCGAATAAACTAAAAAAGAGAAATATGTCAATACGGAATGCTTACTTTTACGGCTATTACTTTTACTTTGCAACGAGTTGTGAAGCGGTAGGCTGTATGTAAGACAGAAGTTTTGACACACCATAGAAACCATCAGGCTCCGCTTCACTGCAAAGTGAAAGCGGAGTTTGTTTTAAACAGGAAAGTTGAAGATGAAACGGATTGCCATTCAAGGACTCACAGGGTCGTTCCACGACATTGCCGCCCACCTCTACTACGAGGGCGAGCAGATACAGCTGATATGCTGCTCAACCTTCGAGCAGGTGTTTCAGAGCATCAGACAGGACCCCACGGCCATCGGCATGCTGGCCATAGAGAACACCATTGCCGGCAGCCTGCTGCACAACTACGAGCTGCTGCGCGACTCGGGCACGACCATCGTCGGCGAGCACAAGCTGCACATCACCCACTGCATCTGCTGTCTGCCCGAAGACTCGTGGGACACGCTGCAGGAGGTACACTCCCATCCCGTGGCGCTGATGCAGTGCCGCCAGTTTCTCAGCCAGCATCCCCGGCTGAAAAATGTAGAGGCCGAGGACACCGCCGGCTCGGCCATGATGATAGCCGAGGGGCATCACCGCGGATGGGCGGCCATCTGCCACGCAGAGGCCGCACGGCTCTACGGACTGAAGGTGCTCGAAGACCACATCGAGGACAACAAGCACAACTTCACCCGGTTCCTGGTGGTGTCGAACCCCAACAAGGCCGACCTGCTGCGCCCGCTGACGCAGGCCAACAAGGCGAGCATCGTCTTCTCGCTGCCTCACGAGCAGGGGTCACTGGCCCACGTGCTGGCTATACTGTCGTTTTATCACATCAACCTGACGAAGATACAGTCGCTGCCCATCATCGGCAGGGAGTGGGAATACTTGTTTTACGTCGATGTGATGTACGACGACCTGACACGCTACCGCCAGTCGATAGACGCCATCATCCCGCTGACCAGGGACCTGAAGATACTCGGGGAGTACATGGACGGGCGCCAGACCAACTGAACTACGAATTACACGAATTAGACGAATTGATTG
>CAMNJY010000091.1 GCA_946541745.1 uncultured Prevotellaceae bacterium | reverse complement strand
CACCAGCCGGGGCTACACCTTCGGCGGCATGAACCGCAACATCCTCGTCTGGGACGCCGCCGTTGGCTGGAAGATACTGAAGAACAAAGCCCGACTCGGCCTGGAGTTCGACGACATACTGAACAACGAGGACGGACGCCGGAGCCAGCAGACGGCCTACCAGCAGACCACCTCGTGGCACGACTTCCGCCACCATTACGTCGGCATTAGGTTCACCTATCATTTGGATGCAAAGCGAAAAGACTGAATACCTCCCCCTGACAATGATTTGTTCTTGGCAGAGCCGAGCGAGTGAAATCATAGTATGCTTGGAAACGAGCCTGTATGAGGTGAGTGAACTTCAGTTAAGTAGACGCAGTATGCCGTTTTGCAGCAAGAAAGCAGGGCGTGAACTCAACTTTTTTGTGAAATATGACCTTAATTCAATTATTTTGTGTAATTTTGCATCACCATGCCGTGAACGGTTCACGGCAGTGACAATGAAATAGCATGGAGAGTAAAAAGGAAAAATACGAGGCGCTGCTGCCACAGATAGCGGCACTCATAGAGGGTGAGCACGACGAGACGGCCGTTCTGGCCAATGTGTCGGCAGCCCTGGCCGAAGCGTTCAGGTGGTTCTGGACTGGTTTCTACCTTGTACGTGGCGACGAACTGCTGTTAGGTCCCTTCCAGGGCACGGTGGCCTGTTTCCATATACCCTTCGGGCGGGGCGTGTGCGGCACGGCCTGGAAAGAGCGGCGCACGCAGGTGGTGCCCGACGTTGAAGCCTTTCCTGGCCATATAGCCTGCTCGTCGCTCTCGCGTTCCGAGATTGTGGTGCCCGTCAGCGACGACAAGGGCGAGATAAGGGCCGTGCTTGACATTGACAGCACCGAACTGTCAACCTTCGACGACACGGACCGCCAGGGACTGGAACAGATGGTAGCCATCATTGCAAAACAACTATACTGAAAGACCTATGAACATATTTACACGACTGATAGCCGAAAGGCTGAACATAGCGGAGAAGAGCGTAGAGGGTACCCTGGCACTGCTGGACGAGGGTTGCACCATACCCTTCATAGCCCGCTACCGCAAGGAGCGCACTGGGGGGCTGGACGAGGTGAAGATAGCCGCCATCAGCGACCAGTACGAGCGGCTGAAGGAGCTGCAGAAACGTAAGGAGACCATCGTAAAGACCATCAGCGAGCAGGACAAGTTGACGCCAGAGTTGGAGCGTCGCATCAGTGAGACGTGGGACGCCACGGTGCTTGAGGACATCTACCTGCCCTACAAGCCCAAGCGCCGCACCCGCGCACAGGTGGCCCGCGAGCAGGGCTTGGAGCCGTTGGCCCAGCTGTTGATGCTTCAGCGTGAGCGTAACCCCGAGCACGCGGCAAAGTCCTTCGTCGTGGGCGATGTTAAGGACGTTGAAACCGCCATCAAGGGCGCTCAGGACATTATAGCCGAAACCGTCAGCGAGGACGAGCAGAGCCGCCGCCAGGTGCGCGGGGTATTCCGTCGCCAGGCCATAATCACGTCGAAGGTGGTCCGGGGAAAGGCCGACACCGACGAGGCAGCCAAGTACAGCGACTATTTTGACTTGAGCGAACCCTTGCGCCGCTGTTCGAGCCACCGCCTGCTGGCCATGCGCCGGGGTGAGGCCGAAGGCATATTGCGCGTCAGCATATCGCCCGACGACGAGGAGTGCCTGATGCACCTGAAACGGCATTACGTCTATGGCCAGACCCCCTGCGGACGACTGGTGGACGAGGCCGTGGAGGACGGCTACAAGCGGTTGCTGAAACCGTCGATAGAGACGGAGTTTGCCAATCAGAGTAAGGAGGAGGCCGACGCCGAGGCCATCCGTGTCTTTGCCGAGAACCTGCGCCAGCTGCTGCTGTCAGCACCCTTGGGACAGAAGCGCGTCATGGGCATCGACCCAGGGTTCCGCACGGGCTGCAAGGTGGTGTGTCTTGACGCCCAGGGCAACCTGCTTCACCACGAAGCCATATTCCCGCATCCGCCGGTGAACCACCGCATGCAGGCTACCATCCACCTGCAGCAGATGATACACGACTACCAGGTGGAAGCCATAGCCATTGGCAACGGCACTGCCAGCCGCGAGACCCGCGCCTTTGTGGAAGAGACCGTCAGCGCCTTGCCGTCAGCCAGCAAGAAGCCCCAGGTGTTTGTCGTCTCTGAAGACGGTGCCTCCGTGTACTCCGCCTCCAAGACAGCCCGTGAGGAGTTTCCCGACGAGGATGTCACCGTGCGCGGCGCTGTCTCTATAGGTCGGCGCCTGATGGACCCGCTGGCCGAGTTAGTGAAGATTGACCCGAAGAGCATCGGAGTGGGACAGTATCAGCACGATGTTGACCAGACCAAACTCCGGCAGCAACTGGACCAGACCGTTATGAGCTGTGTTAACAGTGTCGGCGTCAACCTGAACACGGCCTCGCAGCACCTGCTACAGTATGTCAGCGGACTGGGACCGGCACTTGCAAAGAACATTGTGGACTACCGTCGCGACAACGGCCCCTTCACATCGAGGGCACAGCTCAGGAAAGTGCCCCGCCTGGGGCCTGCCGCCTTTGAACAGTGTGCCGGCTTCCTGCGCATACCCGGTGCCAAGAATCCGCTCGACAATTCGGCTGTCCATCCCGAGAGTTACAAGATTGTGGAGCAGATGGCTCACGACCAGGGATGCAGCGTGGCCGAACTGATTGGCAACAAGGCCAAGCGCGAAGCCGTCGACGTGAAGCGTTACGTGACTGCCGACGTAGGCCTGCCGACGCTAACCGACATTATGAAAGAGTTGGAAAAGCCGGGCCGAGACCCCCGCGAGCAGATAGAGGAGTTTGAGTTTGCCAAGGGCGTGGAGTCGCTCGACGACCTGACAGAGGGGATGGAATTGCCTGGCATAGTGACCAACATCACCAACTTCGGGGCCTTCGTTGACGTGGGCGTCCATCAGGACGGGTTGGTACATGTGTCGCAACTGGCCGACAAATATGTCAAAGACCCCAACCAGGTGGTAAAGCTCCATCAGCATGTCAGGGTGCGCGTCCTGGAG
The DNA here is from genome assembly GCA_946541745.1 of uncultured Prevotellaceae bacterium. Lineage (GTDB taxonomy): Bacteria > Bacteroidota > Bacteroidia > Bacteroidales > Bacteroidaceae > Prevotella. The sequence continues at coordinate 6,677 of CAMNJY010000091.1, read as the reverse complement.
GTGGACCGCCGCCGGGGCCGCATCTCGCTCAGTATGCGCGGATTGTAGCATTATTTGTTACCCAGGTTTCACGCCCACAAAAATCCAGGCCTTGGATTTTCCAAAAGGGAGTCCTTTTTACGCAAAAGGGACTCCCTTTTGTGAAAAACCGACTCCCTTTTGCCTTCCTCGCACTTCGTCCTTGTTACTTTTGTATTTGTTTCATCAGCCTGTTTCTTCTTATAGCAAAAAAAAATCTCGCGATGACCGCGAGATTATCAGATAGCCATCCAACGCGCGAGGATGAAAAAGTTTGTTGTTCCCTCTGTCGTAATAGACGCTATAGTTCGTCAATCACTTCAGCAGAAAGTCCGGTATATTTGGCAATCAGTTCCGTAGGCATATTATCAGCCTTCATGCGGCGAGCATTGTCACGCTTAGCCTCCTCCAGACCCTCTGCCTTGCCCTCTGCCTTGCCCTCTGCCTTGCCTTTGGCCTTGCCTTTGGCCTTGTTCCAATGTGTTAGATTTTCAATGACTTCCAGTGATTCATCACACTGCAGTGCCGTAATCAGAATGGAGGGGAAGTCCAATTATTTGTTAAAAAAGTTGGCGCAACACTAAAAACCGTGCATATATTTCGCCGTTAAACTATATTTTTGTAACTTTGCAGCGGTTTAACATATAAAATTGCAGATATTATGAAGAAATTTTTTATGACTATGGCACTCGCCGTCAGCATGTTGATGGGAGCGCAGAGCGTGCAGGCACAGGACGTGCTCACGCCGGAGCAGCAGGCCGCCATGAAGGCTCAGGCTGCCGCTCAGAAGAAGGCTGAAAAGGAGGCTAAGGCTGCTGAAAAGGCTCAGAAGAAGAAGGAAAAGGAAATCAAGAAGAAGCAGAAGGAAGCCGAAAAGAAGCAGAAGGAGATAGAGAAGAAGCAGAAGCTGGCCGAGAAGGCCAAGAAGGCTCACGAGAAGGCCCAGGATGCTGAGAAGAAAGCCCAGAAGGCTATGGAGAAAGCCGCCAAGAACCCCAGCGACCTGAAGCTGCAGGCTAAGTCGATCAAGGCTCAGCAGGCTGCTCAGAAAGCTGCCGAGAAGGCTGCCAAAGCTGCCAAGAAGGCCAACTAAGTTAGAAGGACATAACAACAAAAAAGGCTGCGCTATCTACGATGATGGCGCAGCCTTTTGTGTTGTGATAGCTTGATTATTCGCCCTTGATGGCAGCCACACCGGGCAGCACTTTACCCTCGATGGCCTCGAGCAGAGCACCACCGCCGGTAGAGATGTAGCTCACCTGGTCGGCCAGGCCGAACTTGTTGACACAGGCTACAGAGTCGCCACCGCCAATGAGCGAGAAGGCACCCTCAGCCGTAGCCTTGGCAATAGCCTCGCCGATAGCACGGCTGCCGGCCGTGAAGTCGTCGCACTCGAATACGCCGGCGGGGCCGTTCCACAGAATGGTTTTGGCACCGTTGATGGCCTCCCGGAAAGCCTTCTGGCTCTCAGGACCGGCATCGACACCCTCGAAACCTTCGGGCACATCGTTGCTGGGGCAGTTGATAATTTTCGAACCGGGCTTTACCGTCATCGTGTCGAAGTCCAGGCCGTTGGTAGCAGTGCAGTCGGTACCGAGCACCAGCTCCACACCGTTCTTCTTAGCCAGTTCCTCAACGCCGAGGGCCACGTCCAGTTTGTCAAGCTCTACGATGGAGTTGCCAATCTTGCCGTCGTGAGCCTTTGCGAAGGTGTAGGTCATGCCACCACAGAGGATGAGCTTGTCAACCTTGCCCAGCAGGTTCTCGATGATGCCGATCTTGGAGCTGACCTTTGAACCGCCCATAATGGCCACGAAGGGACGCTTGATGTTGGAGAGCACATTGTCGACAGCCGTCACCTCTTTCTCCATCAGCAGACCCAGCATCTTGGAGTCGGCGTCGAAGTAGTCGGCGATGACAGCCGTAGAGGCATGCTTGCGGTGAGCAGTACCGAAGGCATCCATCACATAGCAGTCGGCATAGCTGGCCAGCGTCTTGGCAAACTCCTTCTGCGAAGCCTTCATGGCCTTCTTGGCCTCGTCATATTCGGGGGTACCCTTCTCTACGCCTACGGGCTTGCCCTCTTCCTCGGGGTAGAAGCGCAGGTTCTCGAGCAGCAGGGCCTCGCCCATCTTCAGCTGGGCAGCCTGCTCCTGAGCTTTGGCGCAGTCTGGAGCAAAAGCCACGGGCACGCCCAAAGCCTTCTCGACGGCCTCGCGAATCTGGCCGAGCGATTTCTTCATGTCCACCTTACCCTTGGGCTTGCCCATGTGCGACATGATAATCACGGCACCGCCGTCGCCCAGAATCTTCTTCAGCGTGGGCAGCGCACCGCGGATGCGGGTGTCGTCAGTGATGTTTCCGTTCTCGTCGAGGGGTACGTTGAAGTCTACACGTACAATTGCCTTCTTACCGGCAAAGTTGAATTCGTTGATAGTCACCATGTTGATTTACGTTTTACTGATTTACGATTTATTGTTTACTATTTGTTATACGGTATTTCCTAAATGCGGACACAAAGTTACGAAAATAAATCCATAGTTCGTCGCGCAACGTCTATAATTTAAATCTTTTTAGATTTACGCTCAGCGGTTCTTGTGGGTGAGAAACCATTTGTGCGTGTAATGGTTATACATCATCAGGGCAGCAACCGTCAGCGCCATCGTCGTCCACAGCAGTCCTTTGTCGTCGTTGAGGAAGAAGGCGTAGCCCATGCCGAGGCCAAGGGCGATGCCTGTTTCCCATCCCAGGAAGAATGTGCTCTGCGAAGTGCCCCGCTGGCAGTGGCGGCTCAGCTTGATGAAAAACAGCAGGAAGCGCGAGCAGATGATGCCTACTGACAAGCCTAAGAGCAAGGGCGCAATATACCACACAACGGGCAGTGGGCGGGTGTAGATCATGATGAATACGGCCAGCAGCAGAATGAGCCCGCTGACAATCTCGCTCTTCAGTTCGGCCTCGCGGAAGACGAAGCGCTGTGCCATCAGGGCTAACAGGAATCCCACCATGATGAATGCGTAGAAACGCTCGCTGAGCCCCAGCGACATCACCAAGCCGATAGCCATCGATATGAGTAGCAAGTTGACAAACAGCGGTAGGCTCCCCTTGAGCAGAAAACGGTCGAGGCTGACGACGCTGACGGTCTCGCTGGGTGTGCGGAAGGGGAAGTTGACCGTCAGTACAAGCAGAATGGCGCAGGCAGCACAGAATATCGAGGCCAGCAGAACGGCGTCGAAGTTCTTATAGTAGAACATAAGCAACCCCACCACAGGGCCTAACGACATGGCAAATCGCGAGAACCAGGCGGCAGAATGGTTGGCCTCGGTGCGCTTGTCTGACTCGCTGGTGTCGATAATGAGCGTACTCGAGAGCACCATCTGCGCCAGTCCGAACGTAGCCCCCATCAGCACGCGCTGGAGCACGATGACCCAGAACTCTACGTAATACCTGGTCAGTCCCTGGACATAGTAGAGTATGGAGATGGAGGCTATCATGGCGGCTATGGAATAGATGCAGACCCGATTGCGGCGGAACCGCTGTACCAGCCACGAGCAAAAGAAGCCAAACACATAAAGCCCGACGGCAAAGGCACCCATGGCCAGTCCCACCTCTTGCTGCGTATAGCTTTCAGTCTCTAACAGCCAGACGGGGAAAGAGGGTACCAATATATAGACGGACATGGCCAGCAGCATGTTGGCGATGGACATAAGCCAGAAATCGCGATGCCACAAGCGTACATGAACAGGCGTATTTTGTGTATTCATCAGCAGTTTTGTTAATATTTTGGTGCAAAGATACATCAATTTCACCGAACGGCAAAGAAAATATTTGTTTTTCTTTTAGCTTAGACGGTGTAAACTATGCAATAAAGTGGTTTTTTGCGCGTTATTATCAAGCAATGGGAAATATTGTTTATCGACATATTTTTATGCTTAGCCTGCTCTTTATGGCTGGCATAGGAGAGGTTGTGGCCGCTGACTTTACCCTGAAGGGCAAGGTCATCGACGATGAGGGTAACGCTGTGGAGTTAGCTTCTGTGACCTGTACCGAACAGGGCAAGTTGACAATGACCGACCTAAAGGGAGAGTTTAAACTGACGCTTCATTCGGCTGACACCGTGAACGTTAGGTTTTCAATGGTTGGTTATAGACCGCGCGTGAGAACGTTTGTCAAGCCTCGCGGCAACCTGACAGTACAGATTGTACTTCACCAGCAGGATGCCCTGCAGGAGGTCACTGTCACCGAGCGCCGCCGCCAGACCACGGGGACGGAGCAGTTAGATATTGACGACATCAGAAACTCACCGTCGGTCACCGGCAATGCCGTTGAGGAACTTATTCAGCAGCAGGCCGGCGTGTCGACCCACAACGAGCTGTCGAGCCAGTATAACGTGCGCGGCGGTTCGTTCGACGAGAACGTAGTATATATAAATAATGTGGAGGTCTACCGTCCGTTGTTGATTCGCTCCGGACAGCAGGAGGGTCTCTCCGTCATCAACAGCGATATGGTCGAGAAGGTAGGCTTCTCTACCGGCGGCTTCGAAGCCAAGTACGGCGACAAGATGTCGTCGGTGCTCGACATCACCTACCGTACCCCTACACGCACCGAAGCCTCGGCTACTGCCTCATTACTCGGCGGAAGCCTCTATTTCGGCTATGCCAGCCAATCAAAAAACCAAGCCCCTTCACCCTTCACCCTTCACCCTTCACCCAAATTCACCATGAGCCACGGGCTGCGCTACAAGACCACCCGCTACTTGCTAAGCTCGCTGCAGACCACGGGCGAATACCGCCCCAATTTCATCGACTACCAGACCTACATGAGCTGGAAGCCCAGCCGCCGCTGGACGGTGGAGCTGATAGGCAACATTTCTGAAAACCGCTATCGGTTTACCCCCAAGGACCGTGAGACCAGCTTCGGCACGATGCGCGACGTGAAGTCGTTCAAAGTCTACTTCGACGGCCAGGAGAAAGACCTCTTCCGTACCTATTTCGGCACGTTCTCAGTGGCGCGCCATTTCACCGACTCGGCCACGGTGAAGCTCATTGCCTCGGCCTTCCACACCAAGGAGCAGGAGACCTACGACATACAGGGACAATACTGGCTCGACGACACCCAGTCGTCTGAGAGCCTGGGCGTGGGCACCTATATGGAGCACGCCCGCAACTATCTGACCGCCGACGTGCAGAGCCTGAAACTCATGGCCAACAAGCGATTCCAGCGCCACGACCTGGAGACGGGCTTAACCATAAAGTGGGAACGCATCAGCGAGCAGTCGCGTGAGTATGAGATGCGCGACTCCAGCGGCTACTCCGTGCCCCATACCGGCGACCGCCTGGACCTCATCTACTCGCTCGGCTCATCCAACCGCATGACGTCACGGCGCTGGGAGGGCTACGTGCAGGACACCTACCGGTGGCACAGCGGCATCACCGACGACCATGACAACGGTGGCACCTTCTATACTCTGAACTACGGCGTGCGCTTCAGCAACTGGTCGTGGAACCGCGAGACCACCGTCTCGCCACGCGCCTCGCTGTCCATAGTGCCGTCGTTCAACCATGACGTCACCATCCGTCTCGCCACGGGCCTCTACTATCAGGCTCCATTCTTCAAGGAGCTGCGCGATACGACCACTGTCGGCGGACGTACCGTGGTGACGCTCAACGAGCGCATCAAGAGCCAGCGGTCGCTGCAGTTCATAGGGGCTTTCGACTACCGCTTCCGCATGGCCAACCGTCCCTTCCGGTTTACGGCCGAAGCCTACTACAAGGCCCTGGCCAACCTGGTGCCCTACAATGTGCAGAACGTCAAGGTGACCTACTATGGCGAGAACCTCTGCTCGGGCTATACCGCGGGACTGGACCTGAAGCTTTACGGCGAGTTTGTGCCCGGCACTGACTCGTGGGTGACCTTCTCGCTGATGAAAACCGGCCAGCGGATGGACGGCGGTGACTATTTCCCCCTGCCTACTGACCAGCGCTATGCCATCAACCTGCACTTCACCGACTACTTCCCCGGCACTGAGCGGTGGAAGATGACCCTGCGGTTGGCCTATGCCGACGGCCTTCCCTTCGGTGCTCCCCACCGGGGCATCGAGCAGCAGAGCTTCCGCGCACCGGCCTACAAGCGCGCCGACGTCGGCATGGCGTGGCTGGCCTATAAAAGGGCTCAACGTTACGCGTTCAACGTCCAACGTATATGGATAGGACTCGACTGTCTCAATCTTTTCGGCATTTCCAATGTCAACAGCTACTACTGGGTAACCGACGTCACCAACCGTCAGTGGGCCGTGCCTAACTATCTGACAGGCCGTCAGCTGAACGGAAAAATCACCGTAGAGTTTTAATAATGCTTAATTCTCAACCTGCAATTCCTAATTGTCAATTAGAATTAGTACCTTTGCACACACTTTATCGACAACAAACTTTATAACGACATGAAGATTTCGCACATTGAGCATCTGGGCATTGCTGTCCAGAGCATTGAAGAGAGCCTGCCGTTCTTTACCGACGTGCTGGGCCTGGAGTGTTATGCAACAGAAGTGGTGGAAGACCAGAAGGTGAAGACGGCCTTCCTGCGCTGCGGAGAGGTGAAGCTGGAACTGCTGGAGCCCACGTCGCCTGAGAGCACCATCCAGAAGTGGATTGACAAGGGCA
>CAMNJY010000090.1 GCA_946541745.1 uncultured Prevotellaceae bacterium | reverse complement strand
GTTTTTTTTCGTACCTTTGCAGCCGAGATGAGAAAAATAGCACTTTTTTGCCTGCTCGCCTGCTGGCTGACGGCGGCGGCAGGGCGGCCCAAGGTGGGCTTGGTATTGGGAGGCGGCGGCGCCAAGGGGGCTGCCGAAGTAGGTGTGCTGAAGGTCATTGAGCGGGCGGGCATCAAGGTCGACTACATTGCCGGCACCAGCATCGGCTCCATCGTCGGCGGGCTCTATGCTGCCGGCTACACGGCCGCCGAGCTCGACACGATGTTCTGTCAGCAGGAGTGGCTCTCGCTGCTCACCGACCGCCGCAGCGACATCGGCAACGAGCCTTACAAGGTGAAGGACGGCGTGACCTACATCTTCGGTTTTCCGGTGATGGGCGACCTCCGCAATGGCGACATTGGCGGTTTCGGCGTCATGAGAGGCGAACACGTGGAGCAGATGGTAGACTCCATGGCCCGGCTCAAGGGGCATGCCAACTTTGAGTCGCTGCCCGTGCCATTCAAGTGTGTGGCTGCCGACTTCCGAACAGCCCGCGAGGTGGTCATCGACGACGGCCAACTGTCGAAGGGCGTCAGGGCCTCGATGGCTATTCCCGGCATATTCAAGCCCGTCAATCGCGACGGCATGAAACTGGTCGACGGGGGCATGATGAACAACCTGCCTGTTGACGTGGTGCGACAGATGGGGGCCGACATCGTCATTGCCGTCGACCTGCAGCAGAACGAGCAGAAACCCCGCAATGGCCAGACGGACTTCGGACTGGTGAGCGGCATCGCCGACATGCTGGGATTCGGCGGACTGCTCGACTGGGTGGCACTACGCCCGGACATCACCAAATATAACGAAAACGTGAAGAAGGCCGACATCTATATCCACCCGCCCCTGCCCGACATGGACGCTTCGAGCTTCGGCAACAAGAACAGCGCGCGCATGATAAAGATTGGTGAGGACGAGGCCATGAAGCACTGGGACAAACTGGTAAAACTGAAAGAATAAGACGTTGAGATGATAGCATTTCCGATAGCCAAAATCAACCTGGGACTCAACATCGTGGAGCGGCGGACAGACGGATACCACAACCTGGAAACCGTTTTCTATCCCGTACCCATCAAGGATGCCCTGGAACTGACGATGATGAACAGCCGCTTTCCGTCTGCCACCGACTGCGACATCAAGGTGACCAACATGGCCGTTGAGGGTGACGAACAGCGCAACCTCGTGGTACGGGCCTACCAGCTGCTGAAGCATGACTTCCCCCAGATGCCCCGCATACATGCCCACCTCTGGAAGGGGATACCTACGCAGGCCGGTATGGGCGGCGGTTCAAGCGACTGCGCCTACACCATCCGTCTGCTCAACGAGATGTTTACCTTAGGGCTCACTGACGAGCAGATGATAGCCTATGCCGCACGCTTAGGAGCCGACTGTCCGTTCTTTATCCTCAGCCGTCCGGCCTATGCCGAGGGCATCGGCGAGCGCTTGCAGCCCGTCGACCTCGACCTGAGCAGCTACCACATCGCCGTAGTACGTCCCGACATTCCCGTCTCCACCCGCGAGGCTTTCTCACTCATCACGCCCCGCCGTCCGCAGAAGAACTGCCGCGACATCGTCATGCAGCCCATAGAAACCTGGCGCAGCGAGCTTGTCAACGACTTCGAGCAGAGCGTTTTTGCACTCCACCCCGACATAGCAGCCATCAAGCAGCGGCTCTACGACCTCGGAGCTCTCTACGCCGCCATGTCGGGCAGCGGCTCCGCCGTCTTCGGCCTCTTCCGCGAACCCGTAGCCTTAGCCCCCCACTTCCCCGACACTTTCACCTACTGCGGCCCCTTCTAATGAGGAAAATCCAAGGCTTGGATTTTCTAAAAGGGAGCTACAAAATTTCGAGTGGGATAATCAGCGTAGGCGCAGAGCTTCGCCGACACGCAGGTCGTGGTCAGGCTTCAGTTTGTTCATCTTGTAGAGCGACTTCAGGCGGATGCCGTATGACTGGGCGATACTGTACATCGACTCGCCGCGGCGGACGTAGTGCAGACGGTCCTTGTACTCCTTGGGAGCCCGTTTCTGCTTTTTCTTCAGCCAGACAACCTCGCCCTCCTGCAGCTGGTCGTCACGGTCGCGCTCGTTGTACTTGGCTATCTTCTTGTACGAAATGCCTATCTCCTCACCGATAGAACGGAAGGTATCGCCGCGGCGGGCATAGAGATAGTAGTTGTCGTTGTAAATCTTGATGGGGTGCAGCTGCTGACCATCTACGCCATGGTCCTTGGCGTGGTCTGTCATGAACTTGTCGTAATGCTTGGCCTTGTCAAGTTCATAGAGCTTGTAGAGCTGTATGAGGTCAATAAGACGGTTGGCATACTGCGGATTGGTGGCATAGCCAGCCGCCTTCAGTCCCCGGGCCCACCCTTTGTAGTCGGTGGTCTTCAGCGAGAAGAGACTGCGGTAACGCTGGCCAGTAGCCAGAAAGCGCGAGTGGTCTTCAAACGAGTCGAAGGCCGTGTCGTATGCGCGGAAACATTCATTGTCGGCATCGTCGTCTTTGTGGACGGTGCGCCCCGTCCATCCGTGGCACTTGATGCCGAAGTGGTTGTTAGACTGCTGGGTAAGCCAGCTCTGCCCTGCTCCACTCTCCAGGATGCCCTGTGCCAGGGTGATGGAGGCTGGTATCTTCCACCGCAGCATTTGCTCGATGGCTATGTCCTTGTACTGGTCTACATACTGCTGGAAGCGTGCGTTCCACGTTGACTGTGCCGTGGCTGTGGTGGCTGCCAGCACGCATAGTGAAAACAATCCTTTTCTCATTTCTTTCAAAATCTCATTTTCTCATTCTCCAAACGAGAGCTTGGCCAGCCGCCGACGCAGCTGTTCGGCCTCCGACTGGCGGATGGCCAGGTTGATTTGGCAGGTGTTGTCGTAAGTCTGGCTGACAATGCGCGGCCCCATTTCCTTGACAATGCGCATGACGTCGTTCATCAGCGGATAGGCAAACGTATAGCTAACCACCTCCTCCACCTGGCGTGTCTCCACGCGGCTATGGGCGATGGCGTCGGCCGCCGCCTCACGATAGGCCACGATGAGGCCGCTGGTGCCCAGGTTGACACCGCCGTAATAGCGTACGACGACTATCAGCACGTCGGTCAGCTCGTTGGAGTTGATCTGGCCCAGGATGGGCTTGCCTGCCGTTGACGACGGTTCACCGTCGTCGTTAGCGCGGAACTCCGTGCGGCCGGGACCTAACATGTAGGCGTAGCAGACGTGGCGCGCATCGTAGTACTTCTTGCGGTACGTGTCGAGCAGCGCTTTCACCTCGTCGGTGGTGGCGACGTGGTGGGCAAAGGCGAGGAACTTACTACGTTTCTCCGTGTAATATCCCTCGCCCGCTGTTGCGATGGTCTTGTACTCGTCAGTCAATGGGCTATGAACCTAACTTAGTTTATGAATCACGAGGCCGGAGCGCAGCTTGGGCTCAAACCACGTGGCCTTCGGCGGCATGATCTTGCCGCTGTCGGCGATGTCCATGATTTGCTGCATCGACACAGGATAGAGGGCCAGTGCAGCGCGCATCTCACCCGAGTCCACACGCCGTTTCAGCTCGCCCAGCCCGCGCAGGCCTCCTACAAAGTCGATACGCTTGGAAGAGCGCAGGTCGCCGATGTTGAGTATCTCGTCGAGTATGAGGCGGCTGCTGATGTCAACGTCGAGCACGCCGATGGGGTCGCTGTTGTCATAGGTGCCCTCCCGGGCCACGAGGCTGTACCAATGCTGGTCGAGATAGAGGGCAAACTCATGCAGGCGGGCGGGCTTGTAGATGTCGGTGCCCTTGTCCTCGACCACGAAGTTCTGCTGCAGCCGCTCCAGGAACTCAGCCGAGGTCAGGCCGTTGAGGTCTTTCACCACGCGGTTGTAGTCGAGAATGGTAAGCTGGGAGGCCTGAAAGCAGACGGCCATGAAGTAGTTGTACTCCTCGTCGCCCCGGTGATGGGGGTTCTGCTGCTGTTTCTCGGCACCCACCAGGGCGGCGGCGGCAGAGCGGTGATGACCGTCGGCTATATACATGGCGGGCATCTTCCGGAACTCGGCGGTGATGGTCTGCATGTCCTCAGCGCTGCTGACCACCCAGAACTGATGGCGGAACCCGTCGACGGGGGCTATGAAGTCGTATTCGGGCTTGGTGGCGGCATAACGCATGAGGAGGGCGTTGAGCGCCTCGTTGTCAGGATAGGCAAAGAACACCGGCTCTATGTTGGCGTTGTTCACGCGGACATGCTTCATGCGGTCTTCCTCCTTGTCGCGGCGGGTCAGCTCATGCTTCTTGATACGGCCCTGCTGGTAGTCGTCGGTGTGGGCACAGACGACGAGGCCGTACTGCGTCTTGCCCTGCATGGTCTGGGCGTAGATATAGTAGTGCTCCTCATTGTCCTGCACCAGCCAGCCCTTGTCCTGAAACTTCTGGAAGTTCTGTGCGGCACGCTCGTAGACACGTGGGTCGTACTCGCTGGTACCTGTGGGGAAGTCTATCTCGGGCTTGATGATGTGGTAGAGGCTCTTCTCGTTGTCGCCGGCCTCGGCGCGGGCCTCCTCGCTGTCGAGCACGTCGTAGGGGCGGCTCTCCACCTGCTCCACCAGCTCCTTCGGTGGGCGTATGCCTTTAAAGGGTTTTACGTTCATAGGTTCTCCTTTATTTTCTGAATCATTTCCTGGTATTCGGCGTCGCTGAGATACACCTTACCGGGGTTCATCTGGAACGTCCCGCCGTAATCGGGGCCGTCCACATACTTGGGAGCCAGGTGGAAGTGCAGGTGTGACAGCTTGTCGCTGTAGGCGCCGTAATTGATTTTCTCAGGGTTGAAAGCGCGCTGCATGGCGCGGGTCACGCGGGCCACATCGGCCATAAAGGCATTGCGGTCGTCGTCACTCAGTTCGTTGAGGTCGTTCACATGGTCTTTGTAGGCCACGAGGCAACGGCCGCGGTAGGTCTGTTCCTTAAAAAGGAACACGCGCGACACTGACAACTGGCCAATCTCAATCATCAGGTCGTGCAGCGTCTCGTTGTTGGTGCAGTATAGGCACTGCTTTGGGTCACTGTACATAATTTATTCTCTTTTATGGATTATACTGTTCGTTGTTGCTATTGACTATCACTCGGCGTTGGCGGTCAGGCGGTCAAGTTTCTCAATGCCCTTGGCCGTACAAATGCCCCTGATGGTGACAAAGAGCATGTTGAAGACCAGCTCCTCAAAGGTGTAGCGCTCCCACAGTTGCTCGCTGTGCATGTAGCGCCCCTGATTGTTGAGCACCTGAGCTATGAGGTCATAGTCAAGGTCGCTACGGAAGTAGCCCTCGCTGACGCCACGGCGTATAAAGTCCATGAACTCGTCGTGCTGCCGCTGGCGCTGGGCCATAAGGTACTCGGTCACCTGGGGATACTTGACCAGCTCGACGTAGAACGTAGGCTTCACCTTTCCCGCCTCGCGTATGCTGTTGCGATACAGGTAGACGATGATGTCGACCACGTCGTGCCCGGGGTGCCCCATGAAGGTGGTCAGCTGCTGGCGGCGCTGGGCGTCATAGTAGCTTATGCACTCGAAGAGCAGCTTCTCCTTGTTTTCAAAGATTTCGTAGAGTGTGCGCTTCGAGATACCCAGTGTAGCAGCTATGTCGTCCATCTTGGTGCTTTTGACGCCATTGCCGCCGAAAGCCTCCATGGCGGCGTTCAGTATGCGCTGGCGCAGCTGTACTTTATAGTCGGTGAATGACTTCTGTTCCTGCATGACGGTTCGTGTTTTAGGCTGCAAAATTACAAAATAAATAGGAGATTAGAAAGCCTAAAACTATATTTTTTCCATCTCAATGAAAAATAACGCTGCAGTTTCTTGTCTGTTTGATGATTTTTTACTATCTTTGCAACGGCTTGGGGGAGAAATCCCGAGTCAATGATGCATTAGCTTTTATTTCGCACTTTACCGAAAAGGTCTGGAAAACTTAATTAGGAATAAGTTCGATAAAAAAGCAAAGGGAAAGGCCAGAAGTGGACAATCCCAAACTACCGTGCAGCTATGCACACGCCTTATGGCGTGGAGCATTCTTATTACGGTAGTAGGGGTTCCAATTTCCAGACCTGCCCCTTAGGTAAAGTGCATAAGGATGGCCACGCCATTCATTATACATAGTTACGGCTCCATCTCAGTGATGAAAGGCGGACATTACCTACAACCATTAAAAAGGAGGTCAGGAAAACTGGCTATAATAGTACCTAAACTTTAATTAAAACATTACACTTATGGAAACAAAAGTTCACAAAACAGCATCTTTCGGTTGCAGGCAACTGAGATGCGGAGCCGCATGGCTACGAATGAGTCTTACGCTGACGTTATTGATGCTCATGTCATTATCAGCGTGGGCTGACGGAGGTACCAATATCTCCTATATAGATGCCAATGGCCAGTCTGCCATCTGTTCTTCTGCGACCGCCATTACTGCTGAGAATTCTACATTTGAGCCTACTGGAGAATCATGGTATTACGTCCAAGGCACGATTGAGTGTAATAATGATCTTTGGTTCTATAACGGGAATGGAACGGTGAACATCATTCTCTGTGATCGTGCTCAACTCAATGTCAACACAATATGTGCTAACAATTACGACCTAAACATATTCGTACAGGAAGGGGGTACAGGTAAAATCATTACTAAGTCTATCGATGCTAACGCTGGAAGTGAAACCATCACCTTCTATGGAGGAAACATTCAGATTGAAAATTCCGATTTGGGAATCAGAGCAGGATACGACATCACTATCAATGGAGGTAACATCACTTTAGAAGATGCAGCCGAAGGTATCCAATCTGTAGGAGGAAATATCACTATCAAAGGCGGTACTGTATCCATTACTTCTTCTAAGTTTTATGGTTTGTCTGCTGACGAGGGAAGTGTTATCATCAATAGCGGTACAGTCACCGCCGAGGCTACGGGTTCTAAAGGAGAAGATGGAACCAACGGTGTAGGCATCGTTGCCGGCAACAGCATTACCATTAATGGTGGTACTGTCAGTGTAACGGCAGGAAGCGGTACCGAAGGAGACCCCTCTGCAGAAGATGTCACTCTCGGCTACGGTTTTCTTACCAACGGCTCCATCACCATAAATGGTGGTGAAATAAATGCTACCGTAACAAATGGTTTCGGTTACAAAAGTAATAGAATAAACCTCGCTGGTGGCACTGTAACCGCTAACGCCACAGACCCCTCCAAAAGCGTTGGTATATTCTCCGATAACGAAATCACCTTTGCTGGAGCCACCGTCACATCTTGCAACTACAAAACCTACAATGATGAAGGTAAAGTCATCGTCGCCGATGGCATTGAGATGAACGATGGAGAAGGCCACACCTACAGCGGAAAGCTTACTGCCGGTGACATTGCAGCCATCGCCGGCAAGACGCTGACCCCACAGACCCCGCAGACACCTTCGTCCGGCCCCAATGTCGTGGTGGAAACAGAAGGAGAAGGTAATGTTAGCTACAAAGTCACAAAGAACAACTCCAACGGGTGGACGTGTATGCTGTCGGCCACACCCGCAGAGGGTTACTACATCTGGATAGAGAGCATTACGGCACAGAAGACCGTTGACCCGGGCCTGATGGGTGCCCGCGCCATGGAGCCAAGACGGACAGATGTCCCCGTGGCCGATGCCCTGGAGGTGGAGGGAGAATACCTATATCCACGTCAAGAAACTACATACTACACCATCGAGATTCCCGAGAACTACGGCGCCTACGTCACGGTAAAATTTGTGGCTTGCACCCCGGTGACGCTTCATGTGACCATGGAAGACTGGGTGGTTGGTGAGATAGCAAACAAGCCCACTGTGATGGGCAACGACGGTCAACTTCAAGCAACCTACACTTACGCCCTCAAAGGCAGCGACGATTTCTCTGAAGACGCACCCACTGAGGTAGGCGAGTACACGGTGAAAGTCAGCACGCCCGCTTCAGGTATTTATTTGGCTGCAGAGGCCACGGCAGATTTTGAAATTAAAGCATTCACCCAGACTATCAGCTTTGCGGAAAGCCAGGAGTGGAAGGGGTATTGCAATACTACGGCACGCGACCTCAGTCTGCCTCAGGGTGTGACAGCCTACATTATTACAGCCATTGGCGAGACTACGGCTACGGCAGAGCTTGTCAGCTATCTGCCTCAGGGCGTGCCCGTGCTGCTGTTCCGTGAAGATGCTGCAGCTGCCGCCGAAGTGACGGCTCAGGTGTATAACGAACAAACTTATGTAGAAACCGCGTCGAACCTGCTGCAGGTGGCTCCTGAAGGAGGCCGTCAGATAGGTAACGCTCAGGTTTACGTGCTCTATAGCAATGAGTTCGTGATGGCCAGTGCCGGTGTGGTGCCCGCCGGACGGGTGTACCTGCCCATCAGTGGTGCTGCCCCCGCCCGACTGGCTATCGTCATCGGCGAAGAAACGACAGCCATAGAAAACTGCCTGAAGCCGACAGCCGACACTCAAACCGACGTCTGGTACTCGATAGACGGACGGAAACTGCAAGGCCAGCCCGCCAACAAGGGTGTATATATCTATAAGGGTAAAAAAGTAATATGGTAAAAAAATGGTAAGGAAGCTTTCAGTCACCGCCATGCTGCTGTACGGCATGGTGGTGGCTGCCCAGCAGAGTGCGACCGTGGTCATCGACGAGGCCATTGTCGGCGGTAGCGTCAGCGCCACGCAGGCTGACAGCCAGGGCGACGTGACCCTCACCGTCACGCCCGCCCCAGGCTACATCATCAGCCGCAACGACGTGAGGGTGATGCCGATGGTTGCCCCCGAGGTCAGCGAGTCGCGCTGTCTGGTGCCTATAGCAGAGCCATTGCCGCTGACTGGCGACGACCCCGAGGACCTGAGTGCGTCGCGGCAGTACACGTTCAACATGGGCGATAATTACAGCGGTGCCTATGTCACAGCCACTTTCCATGAGCAGGCCGTCGTCACCGTGACGATGGGCGACTACGAGTTGCGCACCTACTGCGCCGATGTTGACCTGGACTTCAGCGCCATCGACGGTCTGGAGGCCTACATTGCCACTGCCTACACGCCGACCGACGACGACAACGGCAAGATGAAGATGCAGCAGGTGACCAGCGTCCCCGCCGGTACGGGTTTGCTGCTGCGGGGTACGCCCGGCGCAGCGTACACCGTGAGGCAGGCACCATCGGCTTCGGTCTTGGAGAGTTTGCTGGTGGGCGTCGTCGATGAGGTGACGCTGACCGCAAAGTCGACCGACGACGGTATGACCAACTTAGTGCTGGCTTCGCTGGACAACAATATAGCTTTCTACCCTGTGTCGGAAGCAGGACTGTTTGGGCCCAACAAGGCGTATCTGCAGTTGCCGACGAGCATGGTTGGCAGCCGCCACGCCATCGCCTTGGACTTCGAAGACGCCGCCACGGCTGTTACGCCACTGCCCGCCGTCAGCCCGGCCGAAGGAGGACTGCACGGCATGAACGCTCAACCGTCAACCTGGTACGACCTGCAAGGACGGAAGCTCGGCGGGCGGCCATTGAAGCATGGAGTCTATTTGATTAACGGCAAAAAGGTAGTCAGATGAGCATGGAACGGAAATGTTACTCAAGGCCTGAGTGCCAGGTTTTCTGCATAGAGAACAATATGCCGCTGTTAGGTCAGTCGCAATACGACTTCGTTGAAGGCAGTGGATTCATCCAGGTGGTCAACGACGGAGACGGGGTGCCGGCCGAACAGGGCATATAAGAAAAAAATCTGTTTTAGGGTGTCAGGGTGTACA
>CAMNJY010000089.1 GCA_946541745.1 uncultured Prevotellaceae bacterium | reverse complement strand
GCGTGGCGCCCCACATGGCCAGATAGGGGGCCGAGAACGAGGCGATGGCCTTGACAAACTGGCCGAAGGTTAGCGTTGAGGCCAGGTTGCCGCCGCCCATGACAGTGCTTACCAGCGGGTTGAGCGACGTCTGCATGAGGGCGTTGCCGATGCCTAAGAGCGAGAAGGCGCAGAGCATGATGGCGAACGATTCGCCGAAGAGCGGCAGCAGCAGCGACACGACGGTGACGGCAAGCGACAGCAGTACGGTCTTCTTACGCCCTATCTTGTTCATCAACATGCCCGTGGGCACGCTGAAGATAAGGAACCAGAAGAACACCAGCGAGGGGAAGATATTGGCCACCGAGTCGCTCAGTGCGAGGTCTTCTTTCACATAGTTGGAGGCAATACCTACCAGGTCGACGAAGCCCATGCAGAAGAAGCAGAGCATCACCGGGACAATTGCAAGTTTATTCTGTTTCATAGTTTTAGTGTGTATTGATTTCATAAATGGTAGCCTTGCCACCCTTCACCTTAATTATATTATAGGGCTCCGAGGGGAACACCAGGTTGGTCATGGCCATCTTGCCGTCAGCGTCGAAAGCCTCTATAGAGCAGCGGTCGATGAACAGTCGCAGCTGCTTCAGCTGGCCGTGGGTGGGAGCAATGGTCTCGCAGGGGAAAGCCTCGCTGAAGCCGACGTCGCCGCTCTTGGTACGGTCCATGGTGAAGGTCTGCTGCTGCTGGTCGTAGTGCATCACTACCTCCTCGCCCTTGGCGTTGAGCAGGGTGATGTCGGCCGAGCCTTTCAGGTCGATGACGATTTCGCAGGCTTCCGTAGGCTTCTTCAGCTTCTGGCCGCGGGCAGCCGTCATTTCCTTGGAGGGTCTTACGCTGACATAGGTCTCTTCGCCGTCACGGAACAGTCCTAAATCGCGGGCGATGGAGTTGGCCGAGCGGAACTGCAGGGTGGGCACCTGGTTGGCATACTGCCAGTTTGACATCCAGGCCAGCACCACGCGGCGGTTTTCGGGAGCGTTGTAGAAGCTGACAGTGGCGTAGTGGTCCTTGCCGTAGTCGAGCCATTTGGTCACCTTCGGCATCGACTCGCAAGTGAACTTCTTGCCGTCGAAACTGCCTATGAAATACTGTGTGGCCGAGCCGCCGAACGGGCCGCCGGGATTGATGTTGCACAGCAACACCCACTTGCCGTCAATCTTGAACAGGTCGGGGCACTCCCACACGCCGCCGTGGTTGCCATATTCCTTGCCGAAGGCCGACTCAAACTGCCACTGCTTCAGGTCGCGCGACGAGAAGATGCGCATTTCCTGACCCACGGCAAGTATCATGTTCCACACCCGGGCCTCTTCGTTCCAGAACACCTTAGGGTCGCGGAAGTCGGGGTCGTTGCTGGTCAGCACGGGGTTGCCGGCATACTTGGTGAACGTCCGTCCACCATCGGTCGACACGGCTGTCGACTGGGTCTGGCTCTGCCCGGCTGAGGTGTAGAAAGCCACCACGCGGTTGCCCTCGGTCACGCACGACCCACTGAATATCGACCCCAGTCCGTCCATCTCGATGGCCAGCGGCTGGGCTTCCCAGTTGATGAGGTCGCGGGTAGTAGAGTGTCCCCACGTCATGTTTTCCCACTGTGAACCGTAGGGATTGTACTGGTAGTAGAGGTGCCACACGCCGTCCTTGTAGAACATGCCGTTGGGGTCATTCATCCAGCCGTACTCAGGCGTGTGGTGGTAGAGTGGGCGGAAGCGTTCGCGATTGGTTGTGTCGAATGTGTCGGCATATTTCAGTTCGCGCCAACAGGCAAAATCCTTGACGGCACCCGTCTTGCGGCGGTCGCCGTGGAACACAATGTCGAGCAGCCGGCCCTGGCCTATCTCAAGGGGTACGCAGTAGTCAACCTTGTCCACGGCCAGTCTGACGTTGAGGCGCTTCACCACCTCGTTCCTGCTGTCGAGGATGGAGAGGGCGGCTATCTCCTCCTTTTCTTCTACAGGCAGCAGTATATACTTCTTGCCCTGTTCCAGTCTCAGCATGGTGTGGTTTTCGCTCATCACCTCGGGTTTCTGAGCCATGGAGAGCGTGCAGCAGGCCATTGCCACAAACATTGTTAAAAGTTTTTTAATTTTCATGTTTTAATTGTTTTTAGTTATTTATGCAATTTTGCTGCAAATTTAGGCTTTTCCCGCTTTTTCTCATGTCATTTTTGTTACAGAGATTAAAAAAAATCGTTCATTGCAACATTTTTGTGCGCTAATGAACGATTATTGTATTCAAATGACGGGTATCGGCGCTCTATTGCTTCATCAGGAAATTCTTGAAGTCGTCAAAGTCGCTGGTCATGGCTATGCTTTGCTTTTCGCCCTTCATGAAGGCTGCCAGACGGTCGGGTATTGCGACGTCAATGCCCAGTATCTCGTCTACCTTCTCCTTGAACTTGGCGGGGTGGGCCGTCTCGCAGAACACGCCGACCTCGCCGGGCTTCAGGCCGTCGGCAAGGGCCTGATAGCCGCAGGCGCCGTGGGGGTCGAGTATGTAGCCCGTGTCCTGGTAGCACTGGCGCATGGTCTGGCGTATCTGCTCGTCGCTATAGGTGGCACCGCTGATGAGGCTGGTGATGCGCTCGTGGCTCTTGCCGTAGAGGTCGTAGATGCGTGCAAAGTTGGACGGGTCGCCCACGTCCATGGCGTTGGCCAGCGTCTGAACGCTGGGCTTGGGCTCATACTTGCCCGTCATCAGGAATTTGTAGAAGATGTCGTTGGCGTTGTTGGCTGCTATGAACCGCTTGACGGGCAGGCCCATGGCGTGGCCGAAGAGGGCGGCGCAGATGTTGCCGAAGTTGCCTGACGGCACACACATGACGAGTGATTGACTATTTGACGACTTACTATTTACTATTTCCTTCATGCGGGCATAGGCGTTGAAATAGTAGAAGGCCTGGGGCAGGAAGCGGGCCACGTTGATGCTGTTGGCCGAGGTCAGCTTCATGTGGCTGTTCAGCTGAGTGTCCATGAAGGCCGACTTCACCAGTCGCTGGCAGTCGTCGAACACGCCGTCCACTTCAATGGCGGTGATATTGCGGCCGAGGGTGGTGAACTGGCACTCCTGTATGGGGCTGACCTTGCCTTTGGGGTAGAGCACGTAGACGTGGATGCCCTCGACGCCGAGAAAGCCGTTGGCCACGGCCGACCCCGTGTCGCCGCTGGTGGCTACCAGCACGTTTACCTGCTCGCGGGTACCCTCCTGGCGTATGAAATACTGCAGCAGGCGGGCCATGAAGCGGGCGCCCACATCCTTGAAGGCCAGTGTAGGGCCGTGAAACAGCTCAAGAGCGTAGATGCGGTCGGTGATCCGTACCACCGGGCAGTCAAACGACAGTGTGTCGTACACGATGTCCTGCAGGGCGTCGGCATCGACATCTTCGCCGAAGAAGGCGTTGGCCACGTTGTAGGCTATGTTCTGGAACTTCATGTCCTGAAGGTCGTCGAAGAATGCCTTCGGCAGTTTCTTTATCTCCTGTGGCATGTAGAGACCGCGGTCTTCTGCCAACCCCTTTACCACGGCCTTTTCGAGCGAGGCTAAGGGGGCTTTTCCGTTGGTGCTGTAATAGTTCATTGTTCGTTTTTTATTTTTCTGATTGCAAAGTTACGAAAACCGATGCTAAAAACCAAACATTTTGATTGCTTTTTCTCTGTCGGCCGCGTCTGTGTGTCATCTGGCGGTGTAGTGAGTGGCTATGTAGTGGCCCATAGCGTTGTCGCGGTTCCGGCGGGCGGCGTCGCTGATGCAATCGTTCAGCCGGGTGTGGAGCCTGCGTACCTCCCGGTAGAGGCGCCGGCTGTCCAGGCTGTCGGCCTTGCCGATGGCTCTTATCAGGGGGCGTAGACGGCGGTCGCAGAGGGCAACGCTGTCATTGAGGGCTTGCCACTGGTTGTTGACCTTGCTGCCCGAAACCCGCGAGCGTCCTACGGCGGGCCTTAGCTCTACGTAGACATCGCCAGGCACAGCGAAGAATGTGACCCCGGCTTCGGGATGAGCCGCGCTGACAATCTGGCAGAGCGGAGCATGGTCACCACCGTCAGCCACGCTGAGCGCAAAGTGCCCCTGGTTGACGATGGCGGAGTCGGCATGGCGGCAGGTGCTGAGGTCGGTGATAAGGTAAACCATGGCGCCGTCGTCCAGATGGCGGGCCTCGCCGCTGATGCGACAACGGTCAGACTGGCAGGCGGCCGTCAGTAGCATAGCCGCTGCCAGTCCAAAGGCCGTCGTTTTCAACTTCTGTTCCAGAGTGGTGTGGGTTGGTTAGACAATGTAGAGGTTGCTGATGCTCTCGTTGTTGATGACGCGGCGTATGGCCTCGGCAAACATGTCGGCCACGGAGAGCTGCTTCACCTTGGCACACCGCTGTGTGTAGGGTATGGAGTCGGTGAACACTATCTCCTCCAGGGCCGACTCCTGCACGCGGTCGCTGGCCGGGCCGCTCATGACGCAGTGTGAGGCGCAGGCCCTCACGGTCTTGGCGCCAGAGTCCTTCATCAGGTCGGCGGCCTTGGTGATGGTGCCGGCGGTGTCTACCATGTCGTCGATGATTATGACGTTCTTGCCCTCCACGTCGCCTATGATTTGCATGGTGGCCACCACGTTGGCCCTGGCGCGTGTCTTGTTGCACAGCACCAGCGGGCAGCCCAGGTATTTGGCGTAGGTGTTGGCACGTTTGGAGCCGCCTACGTCGGGCGAGGCTATCACCAGGTCGTCTAAGTGCAGACTCTGCAGGTAGGGCAGTATGACCCCTGAAGCGTAGAGATGGTCTACTGGTACGTCGAAGAAGCCCTGTATCTGGTCGGCGTGCAGGTCCATCGTGATGACGCGGTTCACGCCGGCCACCGATAGCAGGTCGGCCACGAGTTTGGCGCCGATGCTGACGCGGGGCTTGTCCTTGCGGTCCTGGCGTGCCCACCCGAAATAGGGGATAACGGCGTTGATGGTGCGTGCCGATGCTCGCTTGGCGGCGTCAATCATGAGCAGCAGCTCCATGAGGTTGTCGCTGTTGGGGAAGGTGCTCTGCACGAGAAACACGTCGCGTCCGCGGATGCTCTCTTCATAGCTTACAGCAAACTCCCCGTCAGAGAACTTGGTGATTTGCAGTTGTCCTAACGGGCACCCCAAGCTGAGACAGATTCTTTCGGCGAGGTACCGGGTCGCCGTTCCCGAAAAAACCATGTAGCTGTTTTGGCTACCTGAGGTTCTTATATCTTCCATACCTTATTTATATATATTAAGAAGTGATGAGTGATTCGGTTGTCAGCCTATCTGCGGCTCTCCAGGGTGGTCATCCCACGGCCTTGCGCAGTTTCTCAAAGTGTGTGATGAGGCTCTTGTAGTCCAGCTCGCTGTGGATGTTGAACCGGTTCCACAGGTCGCCGCAGATGACCACCCCGCCGAAGCCCAGGTTGCGGGCTACGCTGATGTTGTCGAGGTTCATGCCCCCCATGGCAAACACTTTCTTGTCGATGAGTCCGTTGCTGGCGGCCTCTTCCAAGCTGTCGGTGGTGAGCGAGGCTTTGTCGTCGGGGTTGCTCTGGCTGTCGAAGACCGTTTTCAGAAACACGTAGTTTGACCGCTTCTTGGCCTCGCGCACCTCGCCGATGGTGTGGCATGTGCGGCTGATGTTGCCCCGGTAGCCTATGGGGGGCTCCATCTGGCAGTTGTTCAGGTGGATGCCCTTGAGTCTGAATTCCTCTTTCAGGTAGAAGTGGTCGTGAACCACTATGCGCCCGTAGTAGTCCTCGGACAGCAGTGTCAGCAGCCGTTCAGAGTAGACGGGCTCGGCCCCCGGCTTGTAGAGGTGCAGGCTGTCCATGCCCGCCTCAAAGAGGGTGGTGAGTATCTTGTCTTCTTCCACGAAGAACGTGGGTTGCGTCATTATCACGAGTCTCATGCTTCTTTCAGCTTAATACAGTGTAATCCTATTTCCTGTCCCTTTCCAGGCAGGCTATTCTTTGATGGCGGGATAGTGTCTCGTCCAGCCGTCCCACCGCAGCTGCATGACGCCAAAGAACGCCTCGCCGAAGATGCCGCCCGACATCTTTGACGTGCCCTCGCGGCGGTTGACGAATATCACGGGCACCTCCTTGATTCTGAACCCTATCTTGTAGGCCGTGTATTTCATTTCTATCTGGAAGCCGTAGCCCTTGAAGCGCACCTTGTCGAGTTCTATCGTCTTGAGCACCCGCCGGCGGTAGCACTTGAAGCCCGCCGTCGTGTCGTGAACCTTGAAGCCGGTGACGATGCGTACATACTTGGAGGCGAAGTACGACATGAGCACCCTGCCTATAGGCCAGTTCACCACGTTGACACCGCTGACGTAGCGGCTGCCGATAGCCAGGTCGTAACCCTCGTCGTGGCAGGCACTGTAGAGCCGGGGCAGGTCGTTGGGGTCGTGGCTGAAGTCGGCGTCCATCTCGAAGATGTACTCATAGTCGCGATCCAGCGCCCATTTGAAACCTTCGATGTAGGCCGTGCCCAGTCCCAACTTGCCGCTGCGCTCCTTCAGGAACAGACGGTCGCCATACTCGTTGGTCATGAGCCGTTTCACTATCTGTGCCGTCCCGTCGGGCGAGCCGTCGTCAATCACCAGTATGTGGAAACATTTCTCCAGACCGAACACGGCCCGGATGATTTTCTCGATGTTCTCCTTCTCATTGTACGTCGGTATGATGACGATACTGTCGCTTGTGTGCATATATGAGCGTAGTGTTTTATCTGTTTCTGCCTACAAAGGTACAAAAAAAAACTGATGTACGAAATTAACAGCATAATTTTTGGCCGTTTCAGCAAAAAAAAGTACTTTTGCAAAAATTTTATGCATGGAAATCATATTGCCTTTGTTGTGCGGACTGGTGGCGGGCATCGTAGTGTCCTACTTCATAGCCAGCAGGCGGATGACGGCCCTGCGCATAGCGGCTGAGAGCACCGCGACAGCGTTGAGGCTGAAGACGGCCGACCTCAATGCCAGGTCAGAACAGGTAAACCAGCTGCAGGCCGAGAACCGCCACCTGAGCGCCACCTGTACGTCGCTGGCCAACGAGATAGAGCTGAAAAACGAGCAGAACAGCGCCGAGACCCGCCTGCGCCAGGAGCAGTTCCAAGAGCAGTTAAATGTGGTACGCGAACAATTTCAGAATCTGGCCACCCGCGTGCTCTCGCAGACCAGCGACCAGCTGCGCCTGCAGAACCGCGAGGCTATGGAGCGCGTGACCAAGCCCATCGGCGACAGCTTCTCAGCACTGCAGAAGGCCCTCCAGGAGAGCGACCGCGAGGCGGCCCGCACGGCGGCTTCGCTCACCGAGCGGTTGCGACAGGTGGGCGAGCAGGCCGAGCGCATGAATGTGACGGCTACCAAGCTGACCAACGCCCTGCGCGGTGACTCCAAGCAGGCCGGCGACTGGGGCGAGCTGGTGCTGCAGGAGCTGCTCGACTCCCAGGGCTTCAAACGGGGCTTCGACTACGACGTGCAGGACACCATAGCCGATCGCGACGGCCTGCTCGTACGCAACGACGACACGGGGCGCGGCATGAGGCCCGACGTGGTGCTCCACTATCCCGGACGGCAGGACGTAGTTATCGATGCCAAGGTCAGCATCAAGGCCTATTATGACTATGTCAACGAGCCTGTCGAGGCCGTGCGCCAGCAGATGCTCGACCGCCACGTGCAGAGCCTCCGTTCCCACGTCAGGGAGCTGGCCCAAAAGGACTACAGCCGCTACATACAGCCGCCGCGCACGGCCATCGACTTTGTCATCATGTACGTGCCCAACGACGCTGCCCTGCAGGTAGCCCTGGCCCGCGACCCCAAGCTGTGGACCGAAGCCTTCGACCGCAAGGTGTTCATTTCGGGCACCCAGAACCTCTTTGCCATCCTCCGCATGATACAGATAGCCTGGCGACAGCACAACCAGACGGAGAACCAGAAAAAGATAGTAGGACTGGCCGAGCAGCTGGTGTCGCGGGTGGGGCTCTTTGCCGAGCGCATGGTCAAGATGGGGCGCGACATTGATACCCTCACTGCCGACTTTGCCGACATGCAGAAGTCGGTAGACGGCTCCAGGGGCATCCTGCAGAAGGCCAACGAGATGAAGCGTCTCGGCATCAAGGAGGACGTGAAGCACCCCCTGCCTGACCTGCCTGACGACGATACAGACCCCACAAAACCACTAAAATAGCTTAAAAGATAGTGGAAATATCAGTTTTTCTTTGTAACTTTGCACGGTTAAAAATGCGTCAGCGGGGCTGAAAATGGCCTTAAACGCAAAATCGTCCAATCAATAAACAGTAAATTCTACAGTGGATCAGACATTCGACAACGACAGAATCATCAAGATCAACATCGAGGAGGAGATGAAGTCCTCCTACATCGACTACTCCATGTCGGTCATCGTGGCACGAGCCCTGCCCGACGTGCGCGACGGCTTCAAGCCCGTTCACCGCCGCATACTCTACGGCATGATGAACATCAACAACGTCTCTACGCAGCCCTACAAGAAGTGTGCCCGCGTGGTGGGCGAGGTGCTCGGTAAGTACCACCCCCACGGCGACTCATCGGTCTACGGCGCACTCGTCCGCATGGCCCAGGACTGGAACATGCGCTACACGCTGGTCGACGGCCAGGGTAACTTCGGCTCTGTAGACGGCGACTCGCCTGCCGCCATGCGATATACTGAGTGCCGACTGTCGAAGATGGGCGAGCACATCATGGACGACCTCGACAAGGAGACCGTCGACATGCAGAACAACTTCGACGACTCACTCGTGGAGCCTACCGTCATGCCGACGAAGGTGCCCAACCTGCTGGTCAACGGCGGCAACGGCATTGCCGTAGGTATGGCCACCAACATACCTACCCACAATCTGGGCGAGGTCATTGACGGCTGCTGTGCCTACATCGACAACCCCGACATCGACGCTGATGGGCTGATGCAATACATACCCGGCCCCGACTTCCCCACGGGTGCCTATATCTACGGTCTTCAGGGCGTGCGCGACGCCTACGAGACCGGGCGCGGGCGCATCGTGATGCGGGCCAAGGCCGAGATTGAGAGCGGCGACCTGCACGACAAGATCGTGGTCACCGAGATACCCTACGGTGTGAACAAGGCCGACCTCGTGGCCTATATCGCCGAGCTGGCCAACGCCCACAAGATAGAGGGTGTGGCCAACGTCAACGACGAGTCGGGCCGTCAGGGCATGCGTATCGTCGTCGACTGCAAGCGCGATGCCAATGCCAATGTGCTGCTCAACAAGCTGTTCAAGATGACAGCCTTGCAAAGCTCGTTCTCGGTCAACAGCATTGCGCTGGTCAAGGGCCGCCCGCGCCTGCTGACGCTGAAGGAGTGTGTGAAATATTTCGTTGAGCACCGCCACGATGTCACCATACGCCGCACAAAGTACGACCTGCGCAAGGCCCAGGAGCGCGCACACATCCTCGAGGGCTTGATTATCGCCGTCAACAACATTGACGAGGTAGTCCACATTATCCGCAACAGCAAGACCCCCACCGACGCCCAGCGCAACCTGGAACAGCGCTTCGAACTCGACGAGCTGCAGTCGAAGGCCATAGTTGACATGCGCCTCAGCCAGCTTACGGGCCTGCGCGTAGACCAGCTTCACCAGGAGTATGACGACCTGCAGAAGCTCATTGCCGACCTGCAGGAGATACTCGACAACCCCGAGCGCTGCCGCGAGGTGATGAAGCAGGATTTGCTCGAGGTCAAGGAGAAATACGGCGACGCACGGCGCACGGAGATCATACCCTTCGACCACGAGTTCAACGCCGAGGACTTCTACCCGGACGACCCCGTGGTCATTACCATCAGCCACATGGGCTACATCAAGCGCAC
>CAMNJY010000088.1 GCA_946541745.1 uncultured Prevotellaceae bacterium | reverse complement strand
AAAATTATTCACATTATTAACTCTTTAAAACATTTAAAACGAACATGAACAAGAAAGAACTGAAAGTGTACGAGGCCCCGATTGCTGAGGTGATTGAGACCGAGCTTGAGGGTGCTCTGATGGATGCAAGCATCATCGACCACGGTAAACACCACTTCGACGCTCGTGGCATTCAACTCGATGACGAGATTGCAGAGTAAACAAAAAGCTTGTAAAATTTCTTTTATTATTAACTCAAAACATTTATTTATGAAAAAAGGTATTTTTAAACTGATGACAGGTGTGGTCGCCATGGCCTCACTGGCATCTTGTTCCGACGACCTTGGCCTGGAAAGCTCCTCTCAGGACTGGAGTAAGTACGACCTGGTTGCGACAATTGATCAGAAGGACGATGCCTTCACGCGCTTCGGTATGTCGGAGCACGGTGTGTCGCCGTTCGAGAATCCCGATGCCAACGACTGGAAGTTTGTCTTCACCGAGGGCGACAAGATTCGTCTGTTCACCTTCGGCTCGATGGCTTACAAGACCTATGAGCTGAAGGCCGGTGCTGCCGGTATCAACACCCAGAAGGCTGGCTTTACTGCTGTCTCCTCTGAAGCTCTGGCTGACGGCAAGAAGTTTGGTGTCACTGGCGGCCAGTTTGCCTACAGCATTGCTCCCAATGCCGACGGCGAGCCCCTGCTGACCTACACCATTCCCTTCCAGTACACAGCCAAGAACTTGAAGAAAGAGACTGTGAAAGAGAGCGACGGCAGTAGCTACGAGGCCGACATCCGCAAGTTCCCCGCTCCGTTCTGGGGTATTGCTGAAGAGAAGGAAGACGGCTCAATCGACGTTCCCGTGACGGCCCTGACCGCTTTCCTGCGCGTGGACGTGGACGCTCTGCCCGAGGGCACCGAGTACATCGTGCTGGTCACCCACGGCGACAAGGTGAAGACCGGCGAGATGGTGGGAGGCGAAGTTAAACTCGATAAGCACGGCTATCAGCTGATAGCTCCCAATGCTGACGGAACCTACCGGACCTTGAAGAACGCTGATAACGCTACGTTCGAGGACACCAACGCATGGTGGGGCGACGAGAACGACGAGAAACCCGGTGTGCCCTTCGTCTACGGCGGTGGCAGCGAGGCCCTGTCAGGTACGTTCAACTGCGTGCTGAAGACCGGTGTCAAAGACACCCAGCTCGGTGTTGACGAAGGTATTGATATTGAAGAAGAGGAGGAGGACGAATACGGCATGGGCGGCGTATCGCGCCTTGTGAACCGCGACGAGCTGGTCATCAAGGTTGACAAGAATACCGGTGCCTTCTGGGTGCCCGTCATTGCCGGCACTTACAAGCAGCTCGACGTGCTGGCCGTGGCCTACAAGTCGACCTACAGCTACCGCTACGTCGGTACGCTCATCAAGAGCTATAAGGACTATGAGTTCATCAATGGCGACAAGTACTACCTGACCCAGAGCATCACGAACTTCGACGAGGCTGACTTCTACGACATCAACGAGGCCATCGAGAAACAGTTCAACAAGCAGGGCAGCAGCAGTGCCAAGGGCATGATGACCACTACCTACATCAACGTAGGCAAGCTGACAAAACATCCCGGCCGTGAGTATGAAGGTGAAAACATTTTCACCAAAGGCTGGCCAAATAATGACCCGCGCTGGAATTTGTGGAAGAACTACATCCGCGTGAAGGGTAACGGCAAGCTCGTGATCAACATCGGCGAGATTGACGATAACTACCTCAGCGCTACCTATATCGACAGTAAAGACAAGCTGAAGGTATCCGACGAACAGCCGGAGTCGGCCGATACCAAGAGCAAGGTGACCATCAACATGCCTGCTAAGTGGGCTGAGAGCGAGACGAAGCTGCTCGACGTGTACCTGCCTACCTACAATGCTACCATCGCTACGCTGGACGGTGCTCCCGCCAAGAAACTGGTGGTGGACGCCCTGGGCTCGACGACCAAGGTGGTGACCGGCCACAACCTGCTGAACAACGACAAGACCGACATCAAGGACTCTAAGGACGCTGCCATCGAGGTTGTCAGCAGCATCAAGCAGCTGAACGTGATGGACGGTACGAAGGGTGACGTCTATGTACACAGCGCTACGGCCGACACCGAGATCAGCGACGCCCTGAACGTGCTGACCCACTATCCTATCGATGTCCGTATCAGCGACGCCCTGGTGAACTGGGTGACCTTCACTGACCGCACTGACTACAGCTACGTGTACACCACCGGTAACGCTGCCATCAAGCACATCACCAACGATGCTGGCGACGCTGCTCCTGAGTTTGTACACCACCAGTCATACTGGACTGAGGCAGCCCTGAGCGAGTATGCCATCAAGAAGGGCTACGACCAGAGCGACGTGTACACCGTTGCCCAGCTGGCTTCTATGGGTGAGGTGAATACCAAAAAGTACAAGCTGAACGACATCACCACTGAGATGTGGCTCGGCGGCGAGACCTACCTGTGGATTGGCCCGGAGGTCATCGTAGACGACTTCGAGTTTGACGGTAACAACGTTTCGCTGCAGAACATGACCATGCAGACGCTGGCCCACAAGGCCGCCTTCAAGGGTGAGAAGATTTACATTGCCGACCCGCACCTCTGCTGCACCAGCTGCGGCTGGAAGCTCGACGACCATGTGCTGAAGACCACTGAAGACGACAAGGACGTAGAGGTGACGGCCTTCGGTCTGATCCGTACTATCAACAACACGACCTCGGCTACCGTGAAGAACGTCAACCTGAACGACGTTGACCTGCAGACCACGAAGTCGATCAACAACATCGGCTCGCTGGTAGGTGCTGCGGTATCGGGTACGGTGACCTTCACCGACAACTATGTAGGCCGTTTGAAGATTGACGTTGCCGGCGACCACGTCGGTGGTATGATCGGTTTCGTGAACGCTACCAAGCGACTGGTCTTCGACGGTGAGAACGAAGTGAACGGTACTACCGGTCAGTCGGGCTACATCAAGACCGCTAAGGGCTATGTTGGCGGTCTGATTGGTGCGCTGAACGTGAAGGGCACCGACAAGGTGAAGATTAAGAAGAGCAAGGGTAGCAGTGGCAGCACTGGCACCTCTGAAACTTCTGATCCTGGCACTTCTGATTCTGGCAATACTGGCACTTCTGAAACTTCTGATCCTGGCACTTCAGGCAATACAACCGGTGGTGGTGTAACTGGTAATACCAGCGACATGAACCAGGGCAATGGTGGTGGTTCTCGCCGCTTCGCTTATGAGAATCCCATCGAATTCCGTGACGAAGTAGAGCCTACTGAGGTAACGATTCCTGAGACTGAGTATGTCGAGATTGAGACCATCGCTACGATTGGTAAAGTGAACATCCAGGGTGCTAAGGTTGACCTTAAGACTACGGGTGAGAAGAGCGGTATCACCGGCAAGAAGAGCTACGCCGGCGGTCTGATTGGTAACGGTGTCGCCAAGGCAGCCGAGATCAGCAATAACGAGGCTAAGGTTTCTGCAACCGGCGTTGTCAGCGAGGAGAGCTACGCAGGCGGTGTGGCCGGTAAGTGGGAGAGCAATGCCGGCCGTCTGGAGATGGAAAATAACACTGTCGACCTGACCGCCGTGAAGGCTACGAAGTCTTACGCCGGTGGTCTGGCCGGTGAGTCCGTCACCACTGACTACCAGCACCTGTATGGCGACAAAGTGAAGGTTGGCAACATCGAGGCTGGCGAGGACTTTGCTGCCGGTCTGGTAGGTAAGCTCAACAGCGGTACCAAAATGACCACTGTGAAGCAGGCCGTCGTCGATGTTCAGAGCGGCAACATCAAGGCTGGCAACCAGTTTGCCGGTGGCCTTGTGGGCCAGCAGTTCAAGACGAAGTCGCTGAGAGTGTTCTCGGCTGACATCAACGTGAAGACCGTCGAGGCCACCGAGGGTTACGCCGGCGGTGAGGTAGGTCAGCTGCTGTCAGGCATTCTCCAGGTTGGCGACATTGAGAATTACGACAAGGATGAGCAGGGCCGTACCCTCGCCAACGTGAACAAGGTGAAGGTAGGCACGCTGAAGGGTGCCTGGGCCGTAGGCGGTATCTTCGGTATGAGCACTTCGAGCACCACTGCCAATATCCTTACCAACGTTGTAGAAGTGCAGGGTCAGTTCCCCTTCATCCCTTCCTACAGCTACGGCAACAAGGTTGACCTGCAGATTGGCGACTGGGCCTGCACTAAGGATGCCAGCTGGTTTACCACTGGCAACGACCAGCAGGACCAGAAGGCTGGTACGTTCTCCAACATCGCCGGCCAGCTGGACGGCAACCTGAATGTGTACGAGACCGCTAACCTGCTCGTCACTGACAAGCTGACCTCTGCCAAGAAGATTGCCATCCAGTACCAGTGCCACCCCGACCGTAACAAGACTCCTGGCGAGGCCAGCGGCGACAAGTACTGGGGCGACTACAACGCCTACGTAGGCTGGGGCCAGAGTGGCAGCAAGTACAAGATTGGTGGCGACGCCAGTGTTGACGGCGAGGCTTCGCTGAAGGCTGTGAAGGCCGAGACCAACAACGGCTTCAACATCTACGTTGAGAAAGACAAGTATGCAGCCGCCAAGAGCAAGTACGAAGCTCAGTAAGCAGAAGCAGAAAAGAGCAGAATCAACAACCTGATAACGGAGGGTGCGCAGGCGCAAGTGCTGCGCACCCTTTTATTTAATCTACAAAGAGCACATGGAGTTAAGAAATCTACTTTTCATAGGTGGCCTGACGGTGCTGGCGACTGCCGGCTGCACGGAGGCCGACGAGCCGGAAGCCTTGGCTGGACCCATGGTAGTGCCAGCGGTGGAGGCTGCTGCCCCCATGACGCGGGTAGGTCGCGATGCCACCCAGCTGACGGCGACGCTGGCCAACGGCGGTCAGGGCTGGGCCGCCGACGACAGCATCAGCGTCTACCGCTTTGAGTCGATGAGCCAGAACAGCTATCATCTCGTGTCGGGTGCGGGCACGCCGTCGGCCGTCTTCGCCCGCACGGCCGGCACCGACGACTACGGCGACGCCGGTCGTCTGTTCGGACTGACCAACACGCGGTTTGTCTACAGTTTCTCCTACTACAACGACGTGTTAGAGACGGCGCAGGTGGCCATCAGCATTCCCTACCGCCTGGGGCTGGCCGACGTGGGCGCCCCCGCCGGCACGTCGCGCACGCCGGTGCCCTGCTGGGCGGAGCTACAGTTTGGCAGCGACGGGCGGCTGGCGGGCGATTTCCATAGCCTGACCGCCCTGCTGCGCATCGACACCTCGCTGCTGCCTGAGGGCACGCGGGCCGTCGTGCTGACCACCCGCGGCGGCGAGCTGGGCGGCGAGGCCCTGCCGCGGGGCGAGCAGGAGCCGTTGTCGGGCATGTTCGACACGCTGCTGGGCCAGGGTGCTTCGCTGCAGGCGAACCCCCTCTTCGTTACCCGCGACACCCTGCGCATCAACCTCGGCACCGCCCCTATAGGCTTGGAGCGCCGCTACCTGTATATACCCGTGGTAGCCCGTAGCTACGAGCAGCTGCACGTGGTGGCCGTTAGCGGCGACGCGCGCGCCGCCTATAACTGGCAGGGCACGCTGCTGAAGACCTTCGGTAGCGGCCAGCAGTTCCGCATAGACACAGTCACAGACTTAGACCTGACCGACACGGCCATCCGGCCCGTGCGCCGCTAACTCGCAGAGCCGATGAAAGACAGTCCCATATTATGGATAGTGGTGCCCTGCTACAATGAGGAGGCCATGCTGCCGCTGTCGATGCCGCGGCTGGAGCAGTTGCTGCGCACGATGACAGAGGGCGGCGAGGTGTCGGTGGCGAGCCGCATCGTGTACGTGGACGACTGTTCACGCGACTCCACGTGGGCCATCATCCGTGAGGCGCACGCTCGTAAAGCCCTGCATAGCGGGCTGCACTTAGGGCTCAACGCCGGGCAGCAGAACGCGATGATAGCCGGCCTTGAGGCGTCAGCGGGCCGTGCCGACTGCGTGGTAACGATAGACGCCGACCTTCAGGACGACATCAGCGTCATTCCCGACATGGTGCGCCACTACTGCGAGGGCTACGACATTGTCTACGGTGTGCGCAGCGACCGCAGCACCGACTCGTGGTTCAAGCGCTCCACAGGGCTGGGCTTCTACCGCCTGATGGGCTGGCTTGGTGCGCGGACGGTGTACAACCACAGTGAGTTCCGGCTGATGAGCAGCCGTGCCATTGCGCAGCTGTCGCAGTATGGCGAGCGCTCCATCTTCCTGCGCTCCATCGTGACGCAGTTAGGCTACCCCAGCACGACGGTGACCTATGAGCGTCAGCGCCGCGAGGCCGGCGAGACGAAGTACAGCGTGGGCCGCCTGCTGGCCCTGGCCCTGACAGGCATCACGTCTGTGACGGTGAAGCCCATCCGGCTCATCTCTGTCTTCGGGCTGCTGTTCCTGCTGGTAGCCGTGGGTGTAGGCGTTTGGGTGGTGTGGAGCATGGTCGACGGCCGTAACGTGCCCGGGTGGGTGTCGCTGATGCTGTCGATGTGGTTCATCGGCGGCTGCTTGCTGGCGGCCTTGGGTGTCATCGGCGAGTACATCGGCAACATGTACTTAGACGTGAAGCAGCGTCCCCGCTATAACATCACAGAACAACTGCTATAAAATGAACATCAAGACAAAGATAGCCTCGCTGAGCGAGGACCGCAAGGCACTGCTGCTGCTGACGCTATGGTCGGCGGCTGTGCTGCTGCTGGTGTCGAGCGACTCGCCCTTGCACGGCGAGTGGGACCGTCTGGACTCGGCCATCTTCTTCACCTCGGGGAAGGCCATGATGCTGGGCATGAAGCCCTACGTAGCCTTTGCCGACTCCAAAGGGCCGCTGCTGTGGCTCATCTACGGCGTGGGCTACCTGCTGACCCCCCGCAGCTACGTGGGGGTGTGGGTGCTGAGTTGCCTGTGCTATGCGGGCATCCTATATTTCAACTACAAGACGGCACGGCTGTTCTTAGGCGACTTTCTGCGGTCGCTGGCGGCAGCAATGGTGATGCCGTTCATATACTTCCAGTACTGGTTTCACGACGACGTGCGGGCTGAGGACTTCTGCACGCTGCCGGTGGCGGTGTCGCTGCTGGTGGTGATGAGGCTGCTGACGGCGGGACGCAGCGATAGAAGAGCAGCACACTGTGACGGGGCTGTGCTTGGGGCGAGCTTCATGGCGCTGGTGCTGATAAAGTGGAACGTGGCGGCCATGCAGGCGACGCTGGTGGCAGTAGCCCTGTGGTACTACTGGCGCGAGGAGCGGCAGGGGCTGCAGGCCTTTGGGGCCACGGCGGCGGGGGCTGCGGCGGTAGCACTGCCCTTCGTGGCGTGGCTGCTGGCGCGCGGGGCCTTCGGGGCGTTTGTCCAGGAGTACTTCGTCAACACGCTGCTGACGGTCACCCCCGAGGGCGATGTGGCAGACAGCTACCTGGGCGAGCTGGCCACGACCCTTGGTACGGCTCATAAGCTGGCACTGCTGTTAGGTCTGCTGGCGGGCGGCTGGCTCGTCAGCCGCCAGAGGGTGCGCTACCGCCTGGTGCCCGTGGCGGTGCCGGTGCTGTTCTTCCTGGCATGCTCGCGGCACGCGCTGTTCCACTACCACAGTATCTGCTACGTGTTCCTGCTGTTCCTGGTGGTCCATCTGTTTTCGCAGGCTCGCGTACTGAAGGTGCGCTCGCTGGCGGTCGTCGGCTGCTGCGTGCTGCTCTGGGGCTACTGCGAGAACGTGCGCGAGGGCAGTCACCTGGCCCAGGTATGGCTGTGGGGCAAGCGTAGCCATGAGGCGCACTACCGCTACTTTGCCGACCATATAGAGGGGCACCATCCGCGCATCATGTACCTCTACGGCTGTGACTATGGCTACGGTCTGGCCTCGGAGGCCGTGCCGGCGGGCCGCTACTGGAGCTACCAGAAGGGCACGACGCCCAAGATGGAGCAAGAGCACCTGCGCCCGCTTTTAGAGGGTTTGGCCGACTACGTGATCGTAAACGACCAGAACCTCTGCGAGTCAAAAGGCTACTCGACCTTGCGGCTGCACCGTCTGGGCTACCGCCGCCTGTGCATGAAGCGCTACTACAGCCTGCAGGGCGTTCGCCGTGTGGGCGTCATCTATGAACGACGTGACAGAAGGATATAAGACATGAACATCAAGGGAAATCTGTGGCATGACACACATGTGCGCATGTGGGTGCTGCTGACGCTATGGGCTTCGGCAGTGCTGATGCTGATGTGTATCAGCTCGCCGATACACCATATATATAACAGAATAGACTCCGCATGGTTTTTCATGGGCGGCAAGGCGATGATGAACGGTATGGCTCCTTACGTGGACTTCACCGACTCGAAGGGTCCGCTGCTGTGGCTGATTTACGGCATAGGCTATCGGTTGAGTCCGCAGAGCTATTTCGGCGTGTACGTCATGGCATGCCTGGCCTACGGGGTTACGCTCTATTTCAACTGGCGCACAGTGATGTTGCTGCTTGGCGATACGAGGCGGGCACTGTTGGCGACAGTCGCGATGACGTGGATTTACTTCCTCTACTGGTTTTGCAATGACATACGGGCGGAGGACTTCTGCAACGTGTTCGTGGCCGTGTCGCTGCTGGTGGTGATGAGGCTGCTGACGACCGGGCGCGGCGGTAGAACCGCAGCGCGGCGTGACGGGCTGGTGCTTGGGGCGAGCTTCATGGCGCTGGTGCTGATAAAGTGGAACGTGGCGGCCATGCAGGCGACGCTGGTGGCAGCGGCCCTGTGGTACTACTGGCGCGAGAAACGGCAGGGGCTGCAGACCCTTGGGGCAGCGGTAGCGGGAGCGGCGGCGGTGGCCCTGCCCTTTGTGGTTTACTTAGCAGTAATGGGTTCGCTCGGCGGTTTCGTAGAAGAGTACTTCGTCAACACGCTTGGCACTGTGGAGGGCGACGACGGCCTGATAGGCAGTCTGCAGGACGAGATGGCCAGGTCGTGGCGCACGCCGGCCCGCCAGACGCTGCTGCTGGTGATTGTTGCCGGGGGATGGCTCGTGAGCCGCCGCCTGAAGTGCTACCGGTGGGTGCCACTGCTGACAGGCCTGACATTCTATGTGCTGTCGACGGTTCACTACCTTGGCCACTATTACAGCGTATGCAGTATCTTCTGTATCTTCTCAGTGGCTCATGTGGTAAGTTATGCATCGAAGCCCTTGCACCTTCGCCACCTTGCCGCTGCTGCTGCAGCAGTGCTGTGCTGGGGGGTGTTTGAAAATGTGCGCGAAGGGTCGCCGCTGAAGAAAGTGACGCTGTGGTGCAGCGGTGAGGACAGTGTGAACTATGTCCACATACAGCGCATTTCACATGGCCTTGACGGTGTTTACAAGCCCCGCATCATCAATCTCTATGGGTCTGAGTACGGCTTTGGCGTTGAGCAAGAGAGTCTTCCCGCAGGTAAGCACTGGACCTACCAGCTTGGTATGACACCCGCAATGGTCGAGGAGCACAAAGCCCTTCTCAGGTCGGGCCGTGCCGACTTCGTGGTAGTAGGCAATGAGGAGCGCTGCGACGGTGCCGGCTTTACCAAGGAGGTTATAGAGTCGTATGGCTACCGGCAAGTATTGAGGCAACCCTATGTGTACTATCATGACGCGCAACGCATAGCCGCCATCTACCGTCGTCGGAAGGATTAGAGCCGCAGGCGGCTGATATTGTGTGATACCCGCCGGGGATAGCTGACAGCCTCGGCGGGAGAAGAAAAGTGTGGAAAAGTTTGGCGGTTCGGCGGGTAATTAGTACCTTTGCAGCCATGATAGCAAATCTGATTCTACCTGAAGGAGCTGACCGAGCCTGCATGGAACCACCGCTGGCAGTGGCTGCTGTCGGCCGCCACCATGAGCATTAAAGAGGCTGAAAACCCTGCTATGTGTGCTATAGTTGGGCGTATCTCGCTGACAGACAGTAGTT
>CAMNJY010000087.1 GCA_946541745.1 uncultured Prevotellaceae bacterium | reverse complement strand
TGCCGTCCTCAATGCCGGTGATGCGGGCCTGGTCGCTCTGCTGGTCGTAGAACTTGACGTTCTGTATGATGCTCACAGGCAGGTTCTTGATGGCCGTCTCTATGTCGCCGAGCATGAATTCCTTGCCGTCGAGCAGTATCTTTTTCACCGCCTTGCCGTTGATGGTGATGTTGCCGTCCTCGTCGACGTCGGCTCCGGGCATGCGCTTGATAAGCTCCTCAATGGCCGACCCCTCGGGGGTGCGGTAGGCCTCAGGGCTGTAGACGAGGGTGTCCTTGCGCACCACGACGGGGGCGGCGCGGCCTGTGACCACGGCCTCTTTCAGCATGACGGCCTCAACCGACATGCGGAGTTCGCCGAGTTCCTGGTTCTCATTACGGCGCAGCGTCACCTCGCGCTCTATGGTCTGGTAGCCCACTGACGAGATGCGCAGGCGGTAGATGCCGTTCGACGGGGCCTCCATCAGGAAGCTGCCCCGCGAGTTGGTGACGGTGCCGCCGACGAAGGTGCTGTCCTTGGCCCAGAACAGCTGGACGGTGGCCTGCGGCACGTCCTCGTCGGTATCTGCGTCCTTGAGGTGGCCGCTGATGGTGAGCGACTGGCGCTGCTGGGCGTCAGCATAAAGGGTAGTCAGCCCTATGAGGACTGACAGCAACAGGAGTCTGTGTAGCATAAGAGATTTCTATTGTTTCACGATGAGTTTGTCGCCGCTGAGGTCCACCTCAAACAGGTGAGGGGTGCGCACGGTGCGGCCCTGGGCGTCTTTACTGTGGTGGTGTACCGACATCATCCACTGTCCGTCGAACCGCTGGAAGAGCATGGAGTGGCCGTAGCCCGGCGGCGTGACGGGGTCAGGCTCCTGGAGCCAGGGGCCGTCGAGGGTGCCGCTCTCAGAGTAGGCCACGCCCTGGGTGTAGACGTCGTAGACCCACGACGTCCAGAGCATGCCCAGCCGGCCGGTGGCGGTACGGAAGAGCCAGGGGCCGTCGGTCACCTTGTTCCATGTCGCCCGGCCCTGCTCGTCGCGCTCACGGCTCCAGGGCGAGTCGCTGGCGCGGAAGAGCACCCGGGGCTGGCCCACGGTGCCGCTGAGGTCGGGCTTGAGTTCTATCTTCTCGATGGTGCCGTTCCAGTTCTGCAGCCGTTCGCCGCAGAACACCATGTAGGGCCGTCCGTCGCGGTCGCGCCAGAAGGTGCCGTCGAGCGTGGGGCGGTCGGCGGGCAGGTAGGTGGCATCGCCGAAGACCCGGTAGGGCCCCATGGGGTGGCGCGAGCGGAGCACCTGCGAGGCGCGGCGCTCTATGACGTTGCCCCTGACGGTGTCAATCTTCACCGCCTGGTTGGTGAAGGTAGCAAAGTAGTAGTACCAGCCGTCGCCCGTCTGGTGGAGCTCGGCCGCCCATATCATGGGGTGCGGTCCCATCCACGAATCGCGCTCGAACTGGGTGACGCTGAGGGGCCCTTCCCAGCGCTGGAGGTCAGGGCTGCGCCACAACATGCCGCCCGTGCCCGTCATGTAGTACATGCCGGTGGCCTTGTCGGCCAGGATGGCGGGGTCGCTCAGGCGGATGGAGTCCAAGGGTACGTCGGTGCGGTACTGCAGCCGCAGCGTGGCGCCTGCACCGGCCTTCACCATGCGCTCCACGTCGGCAGCGGGGTCTGGGCTGTAGTCATAAGGCGGAGTGAAGTAGGGAGCATCGCCGTGGCGCTGCTCCAGGTCGTCGGCCCCCAGGCAGCGGCTGAAGCGGATGTTGTAGTCCTGATACTTGGCGTTCGACGCTGAAGGCGTCTGGAACAGCTTGTTGCCGGCCTTGCGGTTGGTGAACGCACAGCCCTCTACCAGCACGTTGGAGTGGTAGCGGGCCTGTACATAGACCGTGGCCACGGAGCTGCTGTAGAGGCAGTTGAGCAGGTGGACCTGTCCAAACCGCACAAAGGGCATGCGGGCCACGCAGCCCTCGTCCCACCAGCAGTGGTGGAAGGTGGTGCGCAGCCGGCCCTCGCAGCGGGCACCGTCGCGGTCGTTGGAGCCCCAGAGGCTGCTGAAGCGGTGGTCGCTGTTGTGGTCGTCGTTGGTGTCGTCGGCCAACTTGGGCCAGGGCTTCTTGAGATAGCGGAAGCGGCACCACGAGACGGTGATGAGGTCGGTGCCGGCGTTGCAGTCAAAGTTGCCGTCCATGCCGTCCTGGAAGTCGCAGTGGTCTACCCAGATGCGCTCGGAGCGCGAGAAACAGAGGTTGTCGTTGGCATCGCGGTCGAAGGCGCCGGGACCCTTGAAGGTGATGTTCTGCAGCACGATGTTGCGGCAGCCGTCAAAGAGCAGTATGCCGGTGGAGTCGCGGTCGAGGGTGTAGCGGTCGTTCACCAGCGACGAGCCGGCCAGTCCGATGATGGTCTTGTTGCTGACCTCCTTGACGCGCGCCGGCTTGGGCAGCACGATGCGTCCCTGCAGGTAGATGGTGCGTCGCAGGGTGTCGCCCTGGGCCAGTGCCTTGCGCAACTGTTTGTAGGTGGTGACGACGAC
Source organism: uncultured Prevotellaceae bacterium (assembly GCA_946541745.1). Classification (GTDB taxonomy): domain Bacteria; phylum Bacteroidota; class Bacteroidia; order Bacteroidales; family Bacteroidaceae; genus Prevotella. The sequence continues at coordinate 7,452 of CAMNJY010000087.1, read as the reverse complement.
CGGGTTTTCGCCCCGTCCGCCGTCGGTGGTACCGTCCACGGAGGCCCAGCCTATGGGCTGCGCCCAGCAGCAGAGGCTGACGAGCAGGGCCATGACGGTGGTCAGATGTCTGTACATGGTGTTGTAGTGATGGTTGTTGTGGCTGTTGTAGTTTGTATCACGGTGTCAGTTCTGTTGCCGGCAGATGACCGACCCGCTGGCTTGGTGGGTGGCCAGCACCAGCACCTCGGCTATCTGCACGTGCTTGGGGGCCTGGGCGGCGTAGAGGCACACGTCGGCAATGTCGTCGCCGGTGAGCGGGGTGATGCCCCGGTAGACATTGTCGGCCCGCTGGCGGTCGCCGTGGAATCGCACCACGCTGAAGTTGGTCTCCACCAGTCCGGGCTTGACGTTGGTCACGCGGACGGCGGTGTCGGCCACGTCGATGCGCAGCCCGTCGGTGATGGCCTTGACGGCGGCCTTGGTAGCGCAGTAGACGTTGCCGCCGGCGTAGGCGGCGTCGCCGGCCACGCTGCCGATGTTGATGACGTGGCCCTCGTTGCGGGCCACCATGGCGGGCACTATCAGGCGCGTCATGGTCAGCAGGCCCTTGATGTTGGTGTCGATCATTGTCTCCCAGTCTTCGGGATGTCCCTCATAGACCTTGTCGAGACCGAGGGCCAGGCCGGCGTTGTTCACCAGCACGTCGATGGGCTGCCAGGCCGGGGGGATGCCCTCCACGGCCTGGCGGGCGGCCTGGCGGTCGCTGACGTCGAAGGCCAGCGTCAGCACCTCGGTGCCCTGTTGCTGGAGCTGGGCCTGCAGGGCGGCCAGGCGGGCGGCATTGCGCCCGGTGATAATGACGTTGTAGCCGGCGGCGGCAAACTTGCGGGCGCAGGCCTCGCCGATGCCGCTGGTGGCTCCTGTAATGAGTACTTTCTTCTTGCTCATGGTTCTTATCTGTAAGTTATTGATTCAACATTCGTTTGGCCTGTTCCTGGGCTTCGAACCGGCCGTCAATGTCGCCGGCGGGAATGTCTATGACCACAGCGTACTGGCCGTTGTACGTTGGGCATTGCGTGTTGTCGATGCGGAGGGCGGCATTCTCCAGGGCCTGGCGGGTGGCGGTGAGGGTCTCGTCGCGGATGACCTCCTGCGAGAAGCGCATCAGCATGACCATGACAACGGCCGAGATGGCGACCACAAAGCCCGACACCCCCAGCGTCAGCTGCGCACTGAACGAGCCGCGCACGCATCTCAGGGCCTTTATGACGTATGCCTTCAAGTTAGCTTCCACCTGTCTTTATTTCGTTTTCTTGCATACAATGTCCTTCAGCGAGGAGCCGAAGATGACGTACTGGGTGTTGCCGGCGATGGTACCCTCGTTCTGTCCCCAGAGGAAGGGCCAGTCGTCGTAGTTCTCAAAGTGGTCGGGCTTGCGGAAGAGCAGGCCGGGGGCCACGTTGCCGGGGATGAACGAGAAGTCGGCGCGGTTGTTGCCGTAGAACACCTGCTTGGGGCGGGCGGCGCCCACCACGGCCACAAACGAGTAGTTGTGGTAGGGGTGACAGCCGTAGAGCCAGTTGGCCACCCGGTAGACCTCGTCCTTGCTGACGATGTCGGGGTAGTAGAGGTGGGCGTAGTTGACGGTGATGCCGAAGCTGAGCACGCCGCCAATGCCTGCCCAGTTGCCTAAGCCGATGGGCACGCCGTAGGGGTTCTGCCGGTCGAAGCTCTTGATGTAGTCGGCATACTGGCTGACCATGGGGCGCAGCTTCTCTTTGTAGGCCTCGTCCTTCATCGGTATGGAGTCGAGCATGGTCTGCAGGTTCCAGGCTACGTTGCGGAAGCGACCGTCGCCGGCGGGCCAGTTGTTGTCGGCCTCGCCCTGCCTGTTGCGCTGACGGCGGCGCTCCTTCAACAGCGCCTCGGCCTCCTTGCGCAGGCGGTCGGCCTGCTTCAGGGCACGGGCGGCCAGCGCGTCGTTATAGCCTTTCAGCACGCGGGCGGCCGACGTGAAGACACCGGCGGCCTGCAGGTCGAGGCGGGGATTGCGCGTGGTGAAGGCCCACATGTCGTCGGGGGTGCCGCTGCGCTTGCCGTCGGCGCTCACCTCGTAGGGCTTCAGCGACGGGTCGTAGTGCAGGCCGTCGGTGATGGAGGCGGCGTCGCCAAGGTGGTGGTAGTTGTCGAGCACGGAGTTGGAGAGCGTCTGCGCCATGTGGCCTATCTGCTCGGCCTGGGCCACAAGGTTGAGCACGCCGTGCTCTATGAACTGCAGCACGTCGGGCACGCCGTCGGGGCGGTGCAGCTCGACGTAGCGCTGCTGCTGGCTGACGAAGGTCTCGTCGCGCTGGGGCTTGAACAGGTCCCACGTGCGGATGAAGTTTTGCACGACGCTGATGTTGGAGCCGGTCTCGATGTCGAAGTCGCCGGCATCGAAGAATCCGCCGACGTTCAGTCCGGGGATGAGCTCCAGCGGCTGATACTTGGTGTCGGTGGCCGGCCCCTGTGAGTGCAGGTCGAAGTGGTCGCTCTCGGGGGCCTGCAGGTAGCCCTCCTTGAAGGGCTCGCCGTGCCACGTGCGGTAGCCCTCGGTGACGTACATGTGGTTCATGTGGATGGGCACCCACACGTCGGTCGTCGCGTCGGTTATCTTGTCGTACACGTGGTCGTCGATGAGGAAGTCGTTGGTGCGGGTGTCGCCGTACTGTATGCAGTAGACGCCCGGCTCGCGGACTGCCGAGAAGTCGAACTTCACATAATTATATTTATAATAGGGTCCCCAGGGCTGCACTGCGGCCGTGAGCACCGTGGTGGCCGTGCCGTCGGCCTCCAGTCGCATCAGCCTGGCCTGCCCGGTCTGCATGGGGTCGTGCTTGTCGAGCTCTATGACGGCCACCTTAGGCTGCTCCGGGGTATAGCCTATCTGCGAGAAACCGATGTTGGGCTTTCGTATCCAGTTCTTGATGGCGTGGGGCACCACCGTCCACGTCAACACCTTGCCCGTCTTGTCCTTCGGCAGCACACTGCGCAGCACAAACCAGCCGTTCTGTGCCAGCATGCGGCCGTCGTAGAGCCGCAGCTCGGCGTCGCTGCTGCTGACGCGCACGATGCGCTCGGGGTCGTCGGTGGCCAGGGTGATGTCGTGGCATGTCTCTATGGGCAGCGGGTCTACGAAGCGCCCCGTACCGCGGTCGTCGTAGGTGCGGAAGCCCTTGAACTGGCGGGGCTTCTCGCTGTTGGGGCGTGTCACGGTCTGGCTGGTGGCATAGCGCGGCAGCCGGCCCAGGCGGCCGTCGGCCGTGTAGGTCTTCAGCCAGTACTGCGAGGGCAAGAACTCAATGTTCAGCCCGGCCTCGCCAGCCAGCTTTTCGGGCACCGGCCTGTCGAGCCAGACGGCTATCTCGAAGCCGCCCTCAACACCCGCCGCGGGGGGAAGGGCCTTCACCACCAAGCGGCTGTCGAAGTCGTAGTCGGCATAGCGCAGGCCTACCTCAATGGTGCCTGCCTCGCGGTCTACCTTGCGGCTGGTCATCGTCGGCACGAGGTCCCACTGCTCGGGCGTGTTGTTCAGACGCACGGCACCACCCTGCACGGTACGCACGCCGTGGTGGATAATCTCGATGCCGGAGTTCTTCTCGTCGTTGAAACCGCCGTTGAAGCTGTTGCTGAAAACGAGCACGCCCACGCCCTGACGCTCAAAATACTCCTGGTCGTTCAGCTGCAGGCTCTGGCCGCAAAGCGTTAAAGGTAAAAAGGTAAAAAGGCAAAAAAGTAAAAAGCTTTTTACCCCTTCTCTCGCCACATGATCATCTCTCGTTTTCATCGCTCACTTTTTTACCTTTTTACCTTTTTACATTATTACATTATTAAATTTTTAAATTTTTAAATTTTTCAAACATCATCTCGCCATCTTGTAAATGGCCTCCATGTCGGCTGCCTGCAGCACCTTCAGCCCACCGCAGGTGGCGGTGTAGTTGCGGCTGCACTTGCGCACCATCTCCTTGATCTCGTCGTCGGTGACGTCGCGGCCTATCAGCTCCTTGATGTTCACGGGCATGCCGATGGCGTGGTAGAAGCGCTCCATGGCCTCAATGCCCTTCAGGGCCGTGGCCTGCGGGTCGGTGAAGTCGTTGGGCACGTCCATCACGTTGACGGCGAAGCGCACAAAGCGGCGCAGGTTCTCACCCATCGTGTAGCGGGCCCAGCTGGGCCAGATGGCGGCCAGGCCGGCACCGTGGGTCACGTCGAACATGCCGCTCAGCTCGTGCTCCAGCTGGTGGGTGGCCCAGTCCTCCTCGACGCCCATGCCTAAGAGGCCCCAGTGGGCCACACTGCCGCCCCACATGATTTGGGCGCGCTGGCGGTAGTCCTCGGGATTCTTCAGCACGTCGAAGACGGCGGTCTTAATCCGGCGCAGGGTGGCCTCGGCCAGGTCGGTGGTCAGGTCCATGTCGTCGTCCTTGGTGAAGTAGCGCTCCATGATGTGCATCATCATGTCGGCGACGCCCGCCGCCGTCTGGTAGGGAGGCAGGGTCATGGTGCGGCGCGGGTTCATGATGGCAAACTTCGGGCGCAGCAGGTAGCTGTGGCTGCCCAACTTCACGCCGCCGTCCTCGTTGGTGACGACCGTGGCATCGCTCATCTCGCTGCCGGCGGCGGGAATGGTCAGCACCGAGCCCACGGGCAGGGCTGCGGCGGGGGTGTCCTTGCCGGTATAGAAGTCCCACACATCCTTGTCGGGATTGGCCACACCCATGGCAATGGCCTTGCCGGAGTCGATGACGCTGCCGCCGCCGACGGCCAGGATGAAGTCAACACCCTCCTGCCGGCAGAGCCTGATGCCCTCACGCACTAACGACAGACGGGGGTTGGGCACCACGCCGCCCAGCTTGACATAGCTGACGCCGCCCTCACTGAGCAGTGAGCATATCTTGTCGAGCAGCCCGGAGCGCACGGCGCTCTTTCCGCCATAGTGTACCAGCACCTTTGTGCCGCCATATTTCTTCACTAACAGGGCTACCTGCTCTTCTGACTGTTCGCCGAACGCTACTTCTGTCGGCGCATAATAGCAAAAGTCTTTCATAAATGTCTGTTCTATAATTGATGTTTAGTCTTAAACTCATTAGATGCGGCAGACTTCAAAAGGTTTAATGTCTTTAGCATTATTTTAGATTTCAAGTTCCGCAACGGAAAGAACCTTGCAGAGTACGTCAACGGACGATGAACTTACGGCCATCACGGATATAGAGACCGCTGCGCGGAGCCGTCACCTTGCGGCCCTGCAGGTCGTAGACGGCGGCGCCGGTCTGCTGACTGGCAGCCACGCCGCGGATGGCGGTGACCGTAGCCTTCAGGCCGTCCTTGGTGTAGTAGCCGCCATTGACGAAACCGAGGTCGGCGGTCTGGGGCTGCCCGTTGTTGTTGAAGATAATCTTCGCCGGCATGGTGGCCGAACTGTTGTTCTGCTTCGTGCCGTCCCACGTCCACTTCCACACCTTGTTGCCGTTGTCGGCGGTACCTATCTCCTCGCAGGCCACGCCGGGCCAGTTGCGGTTGGCATAGGTAAAGTTGTCGGCGGGCGTGACGGTCCATGCCCAGCAGTAGATGGTGTTGCCCCATGCGGCCGGCGCCTCGAAGAAGGCGCACACCTCGCCGTCGCTGACGTGGCAGAAGGAGGGAATCTCGGTCTCAGGCTCCTTGTAAGGTTCGCGGTAGGTATAGCTGCGGCTGACGATGCCACTCACGGTGCCGCCCACGAGCAGTCCCACCTTGAGGGTGGTGGTGGCGGCTATGCGCACGGTGGCACCTGAAGCCACGCGCTGGCCGTTGGCGGCCGAGGGCTGCGAGCCGTCGATGGTGTAGACCAGCTGCGCCCCGTCGGCAGCGGTCACGGCGGTCAGCCTGACGTCAAACGGGTTGGTAAAGTCGCCCGAGCCCTTGTCGGCCCATGCCGTCTGTAGCGTGTTGGACAGATAGTAGGCGTAGTGGTAGCCGCTGAGCACGCGCGTCCACTGGGCGCTGCTGGGCGAAAGCTGTTTCTCGTCGCCCACCACCACCAGCAGCTTGCCGTCCACGTTGTTGGCAAAATACTGGGCGCTGCTCCTGAAGTTGGTGTAGGTAGAGGTGTTGGTGATGCCTGCCAGCCGGCGGGCCTCCACCATGGCCTTGATGTCCTGGCGGTAGGCCTGCCAGTGCTTCATGAAGACGCAGGGCGTGCCCGGCATGGCTATGAGGAAGGCGTTGGCGGCCAGCGTGTCGCGGCGCAGGGGGTCCTGGGGAGCGCCTGCCGAGCGGTACTCGGTGTCGTGGTTCTCGACGAAGGTCACGGCGTAGCGGCGGTAGGCGGCGTCGCTCATGACGCTGGCATTGCTCAGGCGCGTCCAGTTGCTGCTGTTGATGGCGTCGCGCACGGTATAGCGGAAGGGGAAGTCGAAGGCGGCGCTCCTGATCTGGCCGTCGACGACGGTGCCGCTGATCCACGTCTTCACCGCCTGGGGGTTGCCGTCCCAGTATTCGCCGACGGAGAACTCCGGGTCGGCCGAGGCGTTATACTGGCCGGTATAGGCGGCACTGTAGCCTTTCACCATGTCGTAGCGGAACCCGGCGTAGCCCAGGTCGTTCTTGAGGAAGTCGAGATAGGCCTTGACAATGGTCTGCACATTCCGACTGGTGTGGTCCAGGTCGCGCATGCCGTCCCAGCCCTCGCCGGTGTCGGCGCTGCCCAAAGTGACGCCCTGCCGCTTGGCCTCGGTGGCGGTGGCGCCGTTGTCGTCGTTGCCACAGATGTCGGCGGCGGTCATCTCGTAGGTCACGCCCTTGTAGGTCTCACGGGGGAAGTCAAACCAGTTAGACACGTTGCGGCGGTGGTTGACAACCACGTCGGCAATGGTACCTAAGCCGTACTCCCTGAAGGTGCTGATCATGGAGCGCAGCTGCTTCTCGTTGCCGAACGAGCTGTTGTAGTTGTTGAACCAGTAGAGGTCGTCATAGCCCATTGACTGGCTGCCGCAGTTGCCACTCTGGGGAATCCATACCAGGCTGAACGTCGAGGCCAGGTCGCTGGCCTGCTGTTCCAGCGTGGCCCACTGCGAATCGTTGAAGGAGTCCCAGTAGAAGCCCTGCAGCATCACGCCGCCATAGTTTTGCGGCCAGCCTTGGGCGGCCTTGGTGGGAAGGGCGAAATAGATAGCCGTGAGCGTCAGCAGGGCAATGGCCAGCACCTGCAGCTTTGTGTTGATAAGTCTTTTCATCATGTCTGTCTTAAATTTTTAGTTATATTGTCGCAAAGTTACAAGAAAAAGCGGCTCTGACGGTTTCCAACAGTCAGGAATGTGCGAGTTGCCGTGCGCAAACGTTTGCCATTAGACCGGCTCTCTTCAAGCTTCAGGGGTTATTGGCGTTGTTAGTCATTTCTTTATTGTATCGGACATCGTCCGCCCCTTCGTGACCATCCACATTAGCAAAGGC
>CAMNJY010000086.1 GCA_946541745.1 uncultured Prevotellaceae bacterium | reverse complement strand
ACCCATATTGCAAATAAGGCTGAAAGTAGTCAACTAAAATCGTTAAACTACACACAGCCCCCTCCAGGCTGTGGGCGGGCTTCTTTTTTGCGCAGGCCCGCAAGGCGTTTTGCGTAGGCCCGCAAGGTGTTTTGGGCCTGCGCGTAAGGCGGCAACCCTATGCCTTACTCCCACAAAACGTGCTCGCAATGCCGGAAAACAACGTTGTCGGCAACACCATCTGACACTCCTTGGCTATAACTGGTATGCAGGTTGTTCGGCTGCGGCGGCTGCCAATGAGACGCACGGCGTACCTCATGCAGCGTGAAATGCTCTTGCTGAATGCCAATGATAGCATAGTTCATAGCATAGTTATAGCATAGTTTCCGAAAACCATGCTATAGGACAACAAGCAGAGCATCAGCTCGTTACGGCCAACTATAGCACTCATAGCATAGTTTTTCATATTTAAACAAGCAGAAAAAGAAGGTGATGGTTGTTTTAATAACCATCACCTTGCATAAAGGTATCAGAGAAGTGTGGGGGGCTTACTTCTCGGCGGGCTCAATCATCTTCCAGATGCCAGCGGCGAGGGCACCGCCTACGAAGGGACCGACAATGAATATCCAGAGGTTGGCCAGGGCCGTGCCACCCTGGAAGATGGCGGGGGCCAGCGAGCGGGCGGGGTTCACCGACGTGCCGGTGTAGCGGATGCACACCAGGTGGACCAGTACGAGGCTCAGGCCGATGGCCAGTCCGGCGAAGTTGTTGGTGGCACCGTTGGTCTTGGCCGTGGCGCCGAGCACGACGAGCACGAAGACGCAGGTGAAGATAATCTCAGCCAGCAAGCCGCCCATGACGGAGACGTTGGCCTGCAGGTCGTTGGCACCGGTGCCCTCCAGTCCGGGCACGTTGGCGGTGAGCAGTGCCAAGAGTGCCGAGCCGATGAAGGCGCCGATGCACTGGAAGAGCATGTACATGCCGCAGTCCTTGGCGTCCATGCGTCCGCTGAGGAAGCAGCCCAGTGTGATGGCCGGGTTGATGTGGCAGCCCGATATGCCACCAATAGTGTAGGCCATGGCCACGACGGCCAGACCGAAAGCAAAGGCCGTGCCCACGACGGCGGGGATGTTGTTGACAGGGTCACAACCCAGGCTCACGGCCACGCCGCAGCCCATCAGCACGAGCACCATAGTGCCCACCATTTCTGCTAAATACTTTTTCATGATCGATGAATGTTTTTAAATGTTAATGTATAAAGAAATCTTCAATCTTCAACGTTCAGTGTTCAACGTAGTCAAAGAAGTCGAAATCGGCATAGGTGTCGCCATTGCCGACATAGCCCCGGTTCATGGAGGCATACAGGCCCAGGACGACGCCGGTGAAGCCGCCTACCACCTCGGTGCTCACCAGCGGGCAGTCTACCTTGTCGAAGGTGGTGAAGGTGGTGCCGTCGAGCGAATAGTCGAAGTAGTACATCAGTCCGTCGCTGCGTACGCGGAGCGAGCAGCAGGTGTTGGGCACCGTTATTGACTTCTTGACGAAGTTGACGCTCTTCATCGTCATCTTCAGGGCCAGCGTCATGCCCTGGCGGGTCTGCCGCAGACAGAAGTCTATGTGGCCGTCGTTGATCTGGTAGACCGTCAGTCCGGCCTCGTCGCCGGCTAACGACTGGTTGAAGTCGAGGCGGGTGGTGGCGGTGAAGTCAGGGCTTTCCTGTCGCCTGCCGATGAATGTGGGACGGCGGTTGTCCGTCAGGTTGCTGAGGCTGGCGGTCAGTCTGAGTTTGCCCGACTTGGTGAGGCGGTAGTGCGCCGAGTCGGGATTCTGGATGTACACCCACTCAGGGCCTAAGGGCTCGCTGAACGTTGTGAGCCGGGTGCTGGGCGCTGGGCGCTGGGTGCTGGTCGTTGGCAGGACGACGTTCATCAGCGTGTCAACGGGCTGGCCGCCGTTGACGACGGGCCACTCGCCCTCGGGCCATTTCACCGGTGCCAGGAATGTTTCGCGGCCTAAGTGGTGATAGCTGCCGCCGAAGTTGCGGTAGGCCAGGAAGGTGATCCACCACGAGCCGTCCTGGGCCTGTACGAAGTCGCCGTGGCCGGTACCCTGAACGGTGCTTGTCTGTCCGGCCAGCGAGCAGTGGGTCAGCAGCGGGTTGTTGGGGTTGGCCTGGTAGGGGCCTTCTATCTTGCGGCTGCGGGCAATGGTCAGGCGGTGGGCCAGTTCGGTGCCACCCTCCGAGATGAGTAGGTAGTAGTAGCCGTCCTTCTTGTAGATGTGCGGCCCCTCGGGGTATCGTCCGCCCGTGCCCCGCCACAGTGGCCGGCTGGGTGTCAGCTGTCGTCCGGTCTTGGGGTCTATCTGGCAGAGCATGATGGTGTTGTCGGGGTTGCTCACCATGTAGCAGCGTCCGTTCTCGAAAAATAGCGAGGGGTCGATGCCTCCCTGCTTGAGCCATATCGGCTCGCTCCACGGCCCCCTGGGGTCGGTGGCTGTCACCATGAAGTTCTCGCTGCCGGTGCTGCCGTCGCCCTTAGGTCCGCCGCTGCCTACGTTGGTGGTGATCATGTAGTAGGTGCCCTGGTGGTAGCGCAGGGTGGGGGCATAGATGCCCTGCCACGATGTGGCCCTCTTCAGTGGCAGCTGCGAGGCCCGGTCGAGCACGTTGCCTATGAGCTGCCAGTTGACCAGGTCTTTGGAGTGGTAGATGGGCACGCCGGGGAAGTACTGGAATGAGGAGTTGACAATATAATAGTCATCGCCTACCCGGCAGATGCTGGGGTCGGGGTGATAGCCGGGAATGATGGGGTTTTTGTATTGGGCTGAGGCACAGAGGTTGATTCCCACGACCATGCCGACAAGCCAGAGAAGTCTGTTCATAGCACGTTTGATGTTCGTTTTTCGGTTGCAAAAATAATAAAAAATTCTTTACGCTCCAAACTTTTTGCATAAAAAAAGGGGCTTCGCTAAGCCCCAACCTTTGTTAACCTTAAATCTAATACTATGAAAAACACAGTGCAAAGGTACGACGATTTTTTGGAACCTCCAAATATTCGCGGCCTTTTTTCACCTTATTTATTTATTTATTGATTTATGTCAACGGTTTTCTGATTGTTTTACAGCCGGTTACGCTGAAAATGGCCTTCCGCCTGATTACAGCTCGCTGATGCCGCCGATGCCGTTGCGGCGTAGGTTTTTCTGCTGTGGCGAGCCGCCATACTGCAGTCCGCCGACACCGCTGACCTCGCCGTCGATACTTTCCGAGGCATAGCACTTAATGCCGCCAACGCCGCTGACCTCGGCTTTCACCGCCTTGGCTTTCAGCTCCTCGGCCTTGATGCTGCCCACGCCGCTGCACTCCAGATCGGCCCGGTCGGCCTGCCCTTTCAGTTCTATGTGGCCCACACCGCTGCAGTCGGCCTCTACCTTCTCGGCCACGAGGCCCGACAGGTAGATGGAGCCTACACCGGCGTTCTCAACACTCAGCTGGCTGGTCTTCAGACGGTCTATCTCGACGCTGGCCACACCGCTGTTTTCCAGGCTGTGCAACTCGGGCGTGTAGACCGTGATGTCGACGTGCTTAGGCTCGATGTTCACGTTGCGGCGCGCGAACCTCACCTCCAGCTCGCCCTCGTTGTTGTCGAACTTGAACAGGTCCACGTAGTTGTCGGGGCACGACAGCACCACGCGGTAGTCGCCGCTGCCGGCCTGTATGACCTTCACGTTGGCCACGATGTCGACGTCCACCTCGTCGAACGCCTTCTGGGGGTATTCCTTCTTGACGATGTGGCTGCTCGGCTCAATCATCTTGCCGCCACTGAAACTGACGCTGTCAATCTTGCATGACGACAGCAGGAACACAGAAGCCAACAAGGGCAGAAAAACATACTTTCTCATAACTTAATGTTTTGTTTTTAGGGTTTCTTTATGTGTTTGACGCATGATTTTCGCAGAAAGTTGCGTGCGATTGAAGTTTTTTTCGTACTTTTGCAAACATAATGGAACAAGTGAACCAGTATATCAAGCAGTTCCCCGAGCTATTTGAAGGGAAGACCATCATGTATGTCCACGGCTTCGGCTCCAGCGGACAGTCAGGAACGGTGAGCCGCATCCGCCAGGTGCTGCCCAGTGCCAAGGTGGTTGCTCCTGACCTGCCCGTCCACCCCCGTGAGGCGATGGACCTGCTTCAGCAGCTGTGCCGGCAGGAGCAGCCCGCCCTCATCATCGGCACGTCGATGGGGGGCATGTATGCCGAGATGCTCTACGGCTACGACCGCCTGCTCATCAACCCCGCCTTCCAGATAGCCGACACCATGGGCGAGCACGGCCTGACGGGCAAGCAGCAGTTCTTCTCGCCACGGCAGGACGGCGTGCAGGAGTTTTACGTCGACAAGCCCCTGGTCAAGGAGTACCGGACCGTCAGCGAAGGCAATTTTGCCCAGGCCGACACCCCTGACGAGCAGCATCGCGTCTACGGACTCTTCGGCGACGGTGACGACCTTGTACACACGCGCCCCCTGTTTGAGAGCCACTACCTGCAGAGCATCGGTTTCCACGGCGAGCACCGCATGAACGACCACTCCTTCATGCACGCCGTGGTGCCCGTCATCAGGTGGGTGGACGACCGCCAGCAGGGCCGCGAGCGCCCCATTGTCTATATAGGCGCCGAGACCCTCATGCAGCCCGACGGCCAGCCACGTGCGTCGGCCCAGAAAGCCGTCCGGCTGTTGATAGAGCACTATCAGGTGTACTTCGTGTCGTTCGACATGGCGGCCTCTGCTGTCGCCATGCTGAAAGAGCAGCTGCAGCAGTACATCGGGGTGCCCGCCTGGGGCCACACCGTGGTGAGCAACCAGCGCCACCTTCTCTACGGCGACTACCTGATACAGGGCGCGTCGCCCGTGCGGTGGAGCGGCCACGAGCCTGACCCCATGGCCACGCCCATAGAGCTGGGCAGCGACACGTTCAAGACGTGGGACGACATCATTGACTACTTCTCACGCCTCGGCGGGCAATAACGTGATGAAAGAATGAGAAAAGCCAATTTAGACACAGTAACCAATGTGGCGTTGCTACTGGCGGCGGCAGCACTGCTGGCCGTTTGCATAGCCAGCATTGCAACAGGCACTTGACGAGCAACAAACGATGAGCAATGAGTTGAACCAACAGGGTAGGGGGCGTATCATCATACGCATAGGGCAGCACCATCTGTCGTTTACGAGCGTGGAGACGGCCCAGGCCGACACCCCCATCAACTATGAACCCTACGTGATGAAGAGCGGCATCTCGGTGGCTGCCAACCTGCGCGAAGCCCTGAAGGGGGCCGCCCTCGACAAGATGGGCTATTTCAAGGCCTTGGTCCTGGTCGATGCGCCAGTATTGCTGATACCGGTCGAAATCTTTGAGGAGCCCACGATGGAGGCCATGTACAGCCACTCCTTCCCCCGCAAGGAGCCGACGCATGTGTTTTACAACGTGCTGCCCGACCTGAACGCCGTGGCCGTCTTTGGTGTCAACAAAGACCTGAAGACCGTGCTCGACGACCATTTCAGCGACATGAAGGTGATACCCGTGCAGCTGCCGGTATGGCGCCACCTGCATAAGCGCTCGTTCACCGGCGCCCACAGCAAGCTTTACAGCTACCTGCACGACAAGAAGCTCGACATCTTTGCGTTTCAGAAAAACCGCTTCAAATTCTACAACCAGTTTGAAACCCGCCGTCCGGGCGACGTGGCCTACTTCCAGCTCTATGTGTGGAAGCAGTTGCAGCTGGACGCCGACCACGACGAGCTGCACCTGATAGGCGAGCAGCCCGGCGACATGCAGGACGGTTTGGCAGACAACCTGCGCCGCTTCCTGAAAAAAGTGTATGTTGTCAACCCGCAGGCCGACTTCAACAGGGCGCCGGCCACCAAGGTCAAGGACATGCCTTTCGACCTGGTGACACTGCTGACCAAGGGCCGGTGATACAATATCAAGAAAATGAGAATCATAACAGGAAAATACAAAGGGCGGCACTTCGACATACCGCGTAACTTCAAGGCACGGCCCACGACCGACTTCGCCAAGGAGAACATCTTCAACGTGATGGGCGGCTACATAGACTTTGAAGGCGCCACGGCCCTTGACCTCTTTTCGGGCACGGGCAGCATCACCCTCGAGCTGCTGTCGCGTGGCTGTGCCCAGGTGGTGAGCATCGAGATGGACCGCGACCACCACCGCTTCATACAGCAATGCCTGCAGAAGCTGCAGGGCGACAACGCGCAATGTATAAGGGGTGACGTGTTCCGCTTTGTCAAGTCGTGCAAGATGCAGTTCGACTTCATCTTCGCCGACCCGCCCTACGCCTTGAAAGAACTGCCCCAGGTGCCTGACCTCATCTTTGAGCGGGGACTGCTCAAGGAGGGCGGCGTGCTGGTGTTTGAGCACGGCAAGGACCACGACTTCTCCCAGCACCCCCATTTCAGGGAGCACCGCCAGTATGGCAGTGTCAACTTCAGCATCTTCAAGTGAGCGCGGCTACATGAGTGGGGCCATCAGGCGTGCCAGGCTCTCCAGCAGACGGACAAAAAACTTGGGACGCAGTCGGCCGGGCAATTTCTGTAGCGGCACCGACGTGGCCTCGTCGTCGAGATACACCTGTCTCAGACGCTGTGCCACCTCCTGGCCATAGAAAAACAGATTGGCCTCGAAATTGTTTTCAAACGACCGGAAGTCGAGGTTGGATGAGCCGCAGGAGGCGATGGCATCGTCGCACACCATCAGCTTGGAGTGCAGGAATCCGGCAGTGTAGAGGCTGACTCTGATGCCGGCGTCGTTAGCCTCGCGCAGATAGCTGCGCCCGGCCCAGTCGGCAAAGCGGGCATCGTTTTGCCGCGGTATCAATATGCGTACGTCAACCCCTGCGGCTGCCGCCGTCTTCAGGGCGAAGAACACCGGCTCGGTGGGCAGGAAGTAAGGCGTCTCGATGTAGATAAAGTGGCGTGCCTGACTGATGATGCTCACATAGCCCTGCATGATTTCGGGCTGTGGCGAGTCGGGACTGCTGGCTACGGCCTGCATTAGCATCGGCTGTGTAGGCTGGAGTGACGGGGTGATGGGGTAGTACCGCCGGCCGTTGATCAGTGTGCGGTCAACGAAGTACCAGTCAATGAGGAATGTGCGCTGCAGGGCGCAGACAGCCATGCCCGTTACCCTGACCATCGTGTCGCGCCAAGGCAGACAGCCCGTTCCTCGCTCCTCGCTCCTCGTTCCTCGCTCCTCGCTCCTCGCTCCTCGCTCAATCCCCTTGACATAGCGCAGGGCGATGTTCATGCCGCCCATGTAGCCCGTCGCACCGTCGATGACGATGAGCTTGCGGTGGTTGCGGTAGTTGACCTTAGAGGTGAACGACGGGAAGCGGACGGGCAGGAAGGGCACCACTTCGATGCCCTCCTCGCGCAGGTGCTCATAAAAGCTGTGGCGCACGTTCCAGCAACCTACATCGTCGTAGATGACACGCACCTCGACACCCGCGCGGGCCTTGGCTATCAGGGCGTCGGCCACAAGGTTGCCCAGCGGGTCCTCCTCGAAGATGTACATGTCGATGTGGATGTGGTTGCGGGCGTTGCCGATGTCGCTGAGCAGCTGGGGGAAAAACTGGTAGCCGCTGGTGAAAATGTCGACGTGGTCAACGCGGAAAGGCAGCGAGAAACTCTGGTTGACAAACAGGTCGATGACCGGCCGGTAGTCCTTGGGAATCTCCAGGTTCTGCTGCTCGACGAAGCCGAGCATGGAGCGCTTTGACAACTCGTCGAGCGAGCGTTGGCTGACGAGCCGCTCTTTGCGGGTGTTGACACCGAAGAAAAGGTAGAGCACAATGCCGATGACGGGCACAAACCATATCACCAATGCCCACGCCATGGTCTTGGCGGGCTGGCGGTTGTCCAGAACGACGTGGACTATCGTCAGCACGACGACGACATAATAGATGATGGCGAGTATCAGGTTGAGGCCGTGCATAGGCGTGAAGAGCTATTTGAAATCGGCCAGTTTGTGGGTTTGCAGTGAGAGCCGCCAGTGGGGGTGGGTCTTGATGTAGTCGATGCATTGCCGGACAATCCTGGCGTTCCTGGCTGCGTCGCCTGTGTCGCAGGGCTGGAGGTAGAGTTTTGGTGAAGGGTGAAGGGTGAAGGGTGAAGGGAGATATGATTCGGGGTCTGTGTTTTCGTCGAAAACAACCTTCAGCTCGTCAGGCAATCTCGCTCCTCGTTCCTCGTTCCTCGCTCCTCGCTCCTCGTTCCTCGCTCCTCGCCCCACTTTCGGCGAAACCGTCAGCCAGTCCAGGTTGCGGGGGGCTGGGCGGGTGCCATTGCTCTCCATGGCTACCTCGTAACCATGTTTGTGGAGCAGGTCAACGAAAGGCTCGTCTACCTGCAATGTCGGCTCGCCACCGGTAAGCACCACTAAGGGCTTGAACCGTGGCGCAGCCAAACTATCCTCACACCACGCTCCTCGCTCCTCGCTCCACGCTCCTCGCTCCTCGCTCCTCGACATCTCCTCGATAATCTCGTCGTCAGTCATCTCGCGGAAGCTGTCAAACTCCGTGTCGCAGAACGGGCAGCGCAGGTTGCAGCCCGCGAAACGGACAAACACCGCCGCGCGCCCCGTGTTGTAGCCTTCGCCCTGGAGCGAATAGAAGATGTCGTTAATCCTTTTCATACGTTGCGATGTTGCCCTCGCTCTCCTGAACCGATGCCTTGTAGCAGTAGGGCACGCGCTCCACCACCCATCGGGCCAGATTCTCGGCGGTGGGGTTGAAGTCGAGCACATCGTTGAGCACTTGATGGTCGAGGGGCTGCTTGACGAGTCGCTTGATTTCGGTGAAGTCGATGACCATGCCGTTGTGGTCGAGCTGTTCGGAGCGGCAGTAGACGATGATGATCCAGTTGTGGCCGTGAACCCTCGTACACTTGCTCTCGTAGTCAAGGTCGAGCCGGTGGCAGGCCGAAATCTCTATTTTCTTTTCTATGTAGTACATTTTCTTCGTTTTTTCGTTATTTCGATAGGACGATATTTCGATATCTCGGTGGGATGATGTTCCGATATTCCGATGTTAAGACACGACGACATCGCTGCCAAGTTGGCGGGCCAGCATGTCGCGCAGCTGCTGGGTCTCCTTGTACTCGTTGAGCAGCTGTTTGATGTGCTCCATGTCGTTGCTCGTCTGGCGCAGGGCCAACTGTATCTCCTTCAGGCGCTGGCTGACGATATCCATGCGCAGGTCCATCACTAAGTGGACAACGCGCTGTTTCAGTGAACCCTCGCGGGGCTGCACCACAAAACGGCCGGCCAGCTGGTGACGGTCGACGGCCAGATGCATGGCCAGCTGGCTCATGGCGATGTCGGGGTGGTTCATGAAATAGCTTTCGGCGTGGAATCCCGGGTCGCCGCTGTGGGCTACAGCTTCGGCCAGCACCTGGTTGTAGAGAGGGTTGGTAAACAGGATACCGTCCTGCCCTAAGTCGTACTCTACGTATTGGGCCACGTTGAAGCTGATGGCCTGTCCGTCTTCGGTCTCCACGTTGTCGTAGATAACCTCTTCGCCGTGGCGTATCACCTCGCGGATGAGGAGCGTCTCGACGGGAAAGCCGCTCCCGCTCCCTCCCGAGGGTAGCGCAGGCTTGACAGGTGTAGCAGCCTCAGGGGAACTTACCGCCTCCGCCGACGGGGCGGGGACAGGAGAGGGCTGGCCGGGTTGCTCCTTCGCCTTCCTGATGAAGTCGTTCATCGTCGTCAGCAGGGTCTGCTCCTTCAGCCCCAGGTTGGAAGCCAGGTCGCTGAGGTAGGTGGAGCGCAGAATGGCATCGGGGATGACCGATATGCTCTTGACAATGCCGCTGATGGCTTCCGAGCGTTTCACGGGGTCGCTGACGCCCTGTACGGTCAGCAGCGTCTTGAACTGCATGAAGTCCTGCTGATGGCTGTCGATGTAGGCCTTCAGCTCCTCGGTGGAGTGCTTGCGGGCGAAGCTGTCGGGGTCGTCGCCGTCGGGTAGCAGCAGCACCTTGATGTTCATGCCCTCGGCCAGCAGCATGTCGGTGCCGCGCA
>CAMNJY010000085.1 GCA_946541745.1 uncultured Prevotellaceae bacterium | reverse complement strand
AGAGGAGGGAACATTCGTTAAGGCTGCCAGTATGCAGGCATGGCCAAAAGGATCGGATGGTATCCCCTCCCATTGGACAATCACAGACTGCACAGAATAAGCTCTAATTAGTCTGGCTCTCTACAAGCCTTAAGGGTTATTGGCGTTGCAAGTCATTTGACATCTAACTCCTTCTAACTCCTCAACTTTCGAAAGTTGAATTATTAACTTTCATTGCGGAGAGAACAGGATTCGAACCTGCGAACCGGTTTTGCCGGTTACACGCTTTCCAGGCGTGCCTCTTCAACCACTCGAGCACCTCTCCTTGCGATAAGCGGATGCAAAGGTACTATTTTAAATTGAGAAATGAGAATCAAGATTTGAGTTTTGTTCGCTTTTTAATATTCTTTATCATTTCACGCCAAAGACGCGGGCGACGTTGGCATTGGTACGGGCGGCTATCTCCTGCTCGCTGACGTGATAGCTCTCGGCCAGTTTCTGCAGCACGTAGCGGGTAAAGGCCGGCTCGTTGCGCTGGCCGCGCTTGGGCACTGGGGCCATGTAGGGGGCGTCGGTCTCTAAGACGATGCGGTCTAAGGGCACCACCCTGGGCAGTACCTCGGGCAGGTGTGACTTCTTGAAGGTTGACACGCCGCCGATGCCTAAGACAAAGCGGTCGAACTGCAACAGCTCGAGGGCTTCGTGCTCGTTGCCCGTAAAACAGTGGAACACCCCGCCGGGCAGGTCGCGCGCGTACTTTTTTATAATACCGACCAGCTCGTTCTGTGCCTTTCGGCAGTGAATCATCAGTGGCAACTGCAGCTCTACCGACCATCGCACCTGCTCCTCGAAGGCCTCCAGCTGCTCGTGCTCAAACTCCCGGCTCCAGTAGTAGTCGAGTCCCACCTCGCCGATAGAGCCTTGCCACGCCCCCTCCCGCAGGAGTGGAATCAGGTCACGAATGGCGGCAAGCTGCCGGCGCCAGTCGTCACGCACCTCCTCGGGGTGCAGGCCCACCATAGGGTAAAGATAGTCAGGATATTGCCGGCAGAGGGCCAGTATGCGCTCGGAACTTTTCAGGTCGATAGCCGGAACGAACACCCGCCCTACCCCCGCCTCGCGGGCACGCTCCATGACCTGCTCGCGGTCGGCATCAAACTCCTCGCCGTCGATATGGCAGTGAGTGTCGACAAACTTGATAGTCATCATTGGCAATAGCTAATTGGTCATTTGCAATTACTTCCTTCGCTTCATCATCTCGTCGGTGTAGGCCAGCAGTTCCTGCTTGCGCTCATCGGCGACATTGACCATGGCCAGATACTTACGGCACTCGTCGAAGTAGTAGTTGATTTTCTGCTCGCAGAGCTGGCGTATGCCTATCTGGTCGTAGATGGCGGTGACGGCCCTCACCTTCTCGTCGCGGTCGAAGTCGGCAGCCGTGATCCATCCCATCAGCTTCTGGCGCTGCTCGGCGTTGGCGCGGTTCACGGCGTTGATGAGCATATAGGTTTTCTTGTTGCTGGTAATGTCGCCCCCTATGGCCTTGCCAAACACAGCGGGGTCGCCATAGACATCGAGCAGGTCGTCCTGCAGCTGGAAGGCCAGCCCCAGTTGTTCACCAAACTTATAGAGATGGTAGATGTCGTTCTCAGGCGCATCAGCCAGTATGCCGCCTATCTTCACGGCACAGGCCAGGAGCACCGAGGTCTTCAGGCGGATCATCTCGATATACTCATCCTCGGTGACATCGTTGCGCGACTCAAACGCCATATCGTACTCCTGCCCCTCGCCTATCTCTAAGGCCGTCTCGGTGAAGACGTTGAGCACGGCCTGCAGGTGGTGGCTGTCGCACTGCTGCATGCGCTGATAGGCCAACACCAGCATAGAGTCGCCGCTGAGAATGGCCTTGTTGGCATCCCACTTCTTATGAACCGTATCGTGACCGCGGCGCATGTCGGCGTTGTCCATCAGGTCATCGTGCAGCAGTGTGTAGTTGTGATAGGTTTCCAAGGCCACAGCCTGCATCAGTATGCGCTCCGGGTCGTCCATAAAGAGGTTATAGGCCAGGAGCATCAGCACCGGGCGGATGCGCTTGCCGCCAATAGACAACACATACTTGATAGGCTCATAGAGCGATGCCGGACGACGGTCATACGGCAAATGGTCAAGGCAGTCGTTGACCATGTTCAGAATTTCATTTGAAGTATAAACCAACATAATTTACTATTTACAATTTACTATTTACAAAGCTCAAAGTGCAAAGTCCAAAGTGCAAAGTTTAAAGTTTAAAGACGATGGGTATGCAGACCTGTGTGCGGCAGGGCTTGGCGTCCTGCTGTCCGGCCTTCCATCGAGGCATCATGCGCAGCACCCGCAGGGCCTCGCGGTCAAGGCTGGCTTCCACGGACTTCACTATTTCAATGTTGCTGATGCTGCCGTCCTTGTTGACTATAAACTGCGTCACCACCTTGCCCTGAATGCCGCGCTGCTGGGCCTGGGGCGGATAGCGCAGGTTCTTCGTCAGCCACTTCATAAACTCCACGGCACCACCGGGAAATTCGGGCAACTCCTCCACCACGCGGAAGTTCAGCGGATTGTTTTCCAAGTCTACCACCGTAGGCTGCTCGGGGTCCTCGGCCTCGTCGACCGTTTTCAGTTCCACATCGCTCTCCGGAGGCGCTATGTCCTCGTCCTTCAGTTCCACCTGCGGTTCGTCTTCCACCACATTCAACTTGTCGGCCGACTGGGGACGCTCCGCCACCGGCTGCTTGATGAGCGGTATGCGCTCTTCCTTCATAGCCTCGAGGTCCAACTCCTTGACAATGTTTTCCAGGGTTTCCGCGTCCATATCGCTGCCGCCGGAGGCTGTCCAGTCGTACTCCAAGGCCACCAACAGCACCGACAGCACCAGGATAAGCCCAAGGAGGAATCCCTGGGTACGCCGTCCGTCGAGATCGGCCCTGGAACTTTTCTTCACTTCCATAATAAAACCCTATGTTGCTACGTTATAACAGAAAAGCGGTGCAAAATTAATAAATAATTCATAATACATCGTTCATAATTCATAATTATTTTCTACCTTTGCGCTCAAATTTAGGATATTTAGGATGAAGAGAGCTGTTTTTGCCGTCATAACGCTGTTGGCTGTGCTCCGCTCAGGAGCTCAGGAAAGCCAGACCGTCTACAACTTCCTGCGGTTGCCCGTCAGTGCGCACGTGGCAGCCTTGGGCGGCGACAACTCCACACTCACCGACGACGACCCGACGCTCATCTTCCACAACCCCGCACTCATCATGGGCGTCACCGACAAGACGCTCAACCTCAACGTGATGACCTACATGGAGGGCACCGTCACGGCCAGCGCCTCGTTTATGAGGGCTGTCGGCGAACGCGGCACGTGGGGCGTCAGCGGCCAGTTTCTGAGCTACGGCTCGATGAAGGAAACCACCGTTGAGGGTCTGCAGACGGGTGACTTCTCGGCTAAGGACATCGCCCTCGGCGGCTCTTTCGCCTACGCCTTGAGCAACAGGTTCTCAGGGGGCATCACGGCCAAGTTCATTGCCAGCTACATAGGGCAGTACAGCTCCGTGGGCGCTGCTGTCGACCTGGGGCTGAACTACTATGACAGCACCCACGAGTTCTCGGCCTCGCTCGTAGCCCGCAACCTGGGCGGACAACTGTCGGCCTATGAAGACGACTTCGAGCCCATTCCCCTCGACCTGCAGGTGGGCATCACCAAACGGCTGATAGGGTCGCCCCTGCGACTGTCGTTGTCGCTGGTCAGGCTCAACGACTGGGAGCACGGCCTCGGCAAGCACATCGCCATCGGCGCCGACCTCCTGCTGTCGTCACAGTTCTACATCGCCGCCGGCTACAATGCCCTCCGCGCTGCCGAGATGAAGGTCAGCGAAGGCGACGGCGCCAGTGCCCACGGTGCCGGTCTGAGCTTCGGCGGCGGCCTGCAGTTAGAGCGGTTCAAGCTGAGCGTGGCCTACGCCAAGTACCACGTTACCACCTCGTCGCTGCTCTTCAACCTGTCTTACAGCCTATAAACCCCATCAAAGATAATGAAGAAAATAACCATTGCCATTGACGGCCATTCCTCGTGCGGCAAGAGCACCATGGCCAAAGACCTGGCCCGCCGGGTAGGCTACATCTACGTAGACACCGGGGCCATGTACCGCTCCGTCACGCTATACGCCCTGCGCCACCACCTGTTCAACGACGACGGCTCCGTCAACACCGCCGCCCTGCAACAGCAGATGGCCGACATACACATCAGCTTCAGGCTGAACGCCGAGACGGGCCGCCCCGACACCTACCTCAACGGCGAGTGCGTAGAACAGCTCATTCGCTCCATCGAAGTGAGCAGTCACGTCAGCCCCATCGCCGCCGTGCCCTTCGTGCGCACAGCCTTGGTGGCCCAGCAGCAGCTCATGGGACGCGACAAGGGGGTGGTCATGGACGGACGCGACATCGGCACCGTTGTCTTTCCCGATGCCGAGCTGAAAATCTTCGTCACCGCCTCGGCCGAGGTACGCGCCCGGCGCCGTTACGACGAGCTGCAACAGAAGGGCATGCCCGCCGACTATGCCGACATACTGAAGAACGTTCAGGAGCGCGACTACATAGACTCCCACCGCGAGGTGTCGCCGCTGCGCCAGGCCGACGATGCCCTACTGCTCGACAACAGCCACATGACCATCGACGAACAGAACGAGTGGCTCATGCAGCGGTTCACAGAGCGCACCCGGTCATAGTCCTGCTACTTGATTTTGTCGTTCTTGCTGCGCACAAGGTCGAACAGGTAGGTGGCCTTGATGACGATGTTGGCCATGTTCGACTTGCCGAAGAAGTCGCGCTTGGTATTGCCGTAGATGTTGCCCAGCCCGAAATAGTAGCGGCCCTCAATCATGAAGTGCCCCAGCTTAGGCAGCGACACTTCGCCGCCAAGGGCGGCGGCAATGCCGTAGTCCAGCTTGTTCTCTACCGGCATGTGGTACATGTTCGAGTAGGCCGGCCCCGAGATACGCGACACGCGGTCCTGGGTGTTGGGATGGTCGACGTCGAAGTTGGCCTCGCTCTTCTCGCTGAGGTAGAAGCCCAGCTGCGGGCCTATCTGGAAATAAGCCTGGAAGCCGCGGCGCTCACGCCCCCACCCCATTCGGGCAAAGACGGGCACCTGGATGTAGTCCACAATGCGCGAATAGGCCTCTTCCAACCCCGTCTCGGCGTTGACCACCGGCTGGTCGTTGACGTCCCAGATGCGCTCCTTCCACCCCACCTGCGAGTAGTTCACCTCGGCCACGATGGCGCAGATGCTCTTGAAATATTTCTCGCCGGTATAGCGCAGGGTGATGCCCGCCGTCTTGCCTATGAGCTGGCCCTGCGGCACCTCGGGCGTAAAGCTGACACTACTCATCGTCACGCCGCCGTTGACACCTACCGCAAACTCATTGCGATACTCGCCGACCTGCGCCCGCAGGGATAAAGGGATAAAGGTAAAAAGGTAAAAAAGTAAAAACACCACTGCCCTTGAGGGAGCAACGGCCGAAGGGCCTTCCCCCTTAAAGCGTACTATCGTCAACGAGTTCCTTTTCATCTCTCTTTCAACCTTCCACTTTTTCACCTTTTACCTTTTTTACTTTTTATACCTTTTCACCTTCTTACCTTTAAAAGGCAATCGTTTCCACCCGCTGTTCGGGCAGATAGTGTACAAAGAGGAGGCTGCGGTTCCTCAGGCCGCCGTTGCCCAGGCGCTCAAACCACAAGGGTGTCTGTACGGGGTCGTAGTCCAGCACTCCCTTGGCGCCGGTAAAGTCCTTGCCGTAGCGCAGGAATCCCTGCAGGAAGAACATGCCGTGGTCGAAACCGGTGATGGCAAAGCGCGGCTGGCGGTCCATCATGTCCTGGTGGAAGTTCCACCGGTATTTCTGCTGCAGACGGATGGTTTTCGACGTCAGCGGATTATAGTGGAACGGCGCGGGTATATATACATTATATTTATAGAAGTTGTCTAACTGGAACTTGGTGTACATCATCCAGTCCGTATAGCCAAACATCACGATCTTGAGTCCCGGCTGCTGGGTGGTCAGTCCGTTGAGCTTGGCAAAGGCCACGTTCAGTTCCTGCGAGCGTCCGGTGTTGAGCACCACCACGTTGGGCTTGGACTTGCTGAACACCTTGGCGAAGTTTGCCTCCAACGACTTCAGGTTGGTGATGGCGTACTTTGTGCCCTGAGCCTCTAACCGCCGCCGCAGGGTGGCCGTGAACGGGCCCTTGGTGCTGGTAGAGTCGTTGCAGTCGATGATAATAGGGTAGTAGCCACTGAACTGCCTCATAAACTGATCGGCCACCGCCTCGTTCTGGGTGGTGGGCGACTGGTAGACCTGGAAGATGTTGCGGTTGGAGGTCAGCTCCGGCGCATTGATGCTGAAGGGTATCACCAGCTTGATATCATGACGGCTGACGAAGGCCGACAGGGCTGCCATCTGCTTGGAGTAGAGCGGCCCCACAATGAAGTCGCACTTCTGGGCGGCCTTGTCGCTGAGCACGGCCGATATGTCCCCGTTGTCGGGGGTGTTCCACGCATGCACATCGACCGAGTAGCCCAAATGCCTCAGGCTGTCGCAGGCCATCAGCAGCCCACGGTAATATTCCACCATGCGCCGCCCGTCGCCGTTCTCATCGTGCAGGGGCAGCATCACCCCCATGCTGACGGTGCGTTTCTGGCTCATGGCGGCGGGAGCAGCAGTGGGCTTAGCCGCCGTCTCCGATTTCACCTCCGCCTGGACCTTGGACGTATGAACGGCGAAACTCAAGGTCAGTAACGCCAAACTATAGGGTAATATCCGTTTCATTTCCGACGTATAACAGTTTTTTCGGCACAAAAGTACTAAAAAATGGCGAACCAACGACCACTGCCACCTATAAAAAAACAAAAATGTGGGTAAAATAGAGCCAAAGATTATGATTTATTTTGTAACTTTGCAGCAAAAATAAGAATACAACATGAAATTACGGTCTGTTATCGGCGCCATGGTCACCCTGCTTGCCCCCCTCTGCCTGTCGGCCCAGAAGGTGACCCCGACGGCCACCTATCTCGACGACAACAAGAACAGCGTCGAAACCAGCGGCGACTTTGAGGCGCAGGCCCCGCTCGAAGTAGCCTTCCGTGCCAACCCCACCGACATGGGCGACCACACCCCGGCCTACGAGTGGCACATCAGCCGCGACGGCGAAGAGGAGGACATCGTGGTGCGCTACGAGGAGGACACGCAGTACACCTTCGCCGAGTCGGGCACCTTCAACGTCAAGCTGAACGTGAAGCTCACCGACAACCAGGTGGAGCTCGACTCCGTGGTCATCAAGATTACCATCAGCGAGAGCAAGCTGGAGTTTCCCAATGCCTTCTCGCCCAACGGCGACACCATCAACGACATCTACCGTGCCAAGCAGCCCGACGGCTATCGCAGCATCGTAGAGTTCCACGGCTACATCTTCAACCGCTGGGGGCAGAAGCTTTTCGAGTGGACCGACGTCTCGCAGGGCTGGGACGGCACCTTCCACGGCCATCCCGTGAAGCAGGGTGTCTACTTCGCCCTCATCAAGGCTAAAGGGGCCGACGGCCGCGTCTACAACATCAAGAAGGATGTCAACCTGCTCCGCGACTACACCGAGGGCACCAACACCTCCGGCGGCACCGAGACCCCATAACCCCCACCCTACGCCACCATGAAAGAAAAGATACAAGTTTTCGGCGCCCGTGTCCACAACCTGAAGAACATCGACGTCGAGATTCCACGCCAGTCGCTGACGGTCATCACCGGCCTCAGCGGCTCGGGCAAGTCGTCGCTGGCCTTCGACACCATCTTTGCCGAGGGGCAGCGCCGCTATATAGAGACGTTCTCGGCCTACGCCCGCAACTTCCTCGGCGGCATGGAGCGCCCCGACGTTGACAAAATCACGGGGCTGAGCCCCGTCATCAGCATCGAGCAGAAAACCACCAACAAGAACCCGCGCTCCACCGTAGGCACCACCACCGAGGTCTACGACTACATGCGCCTGCTCTTTGCCCGGGCCGGCAGGGCCTACAGCTACAAGACCGGCGAACCGATGGTGAAATATACCGAGGAGAAGGTGGTAGACATGATTACCCACGACTACGCCGGCCACAAAATCATGATCCTGGCCCCGCTGGTGCGCAGCCGCAAAGGCCACTACCGCGAGCTCTTCGAGCAGATGCGACGGAAGGGCTATCTCAACATACGCATCGACGGCGTGATGCAGGAAATAAAGCAGGGCATGAAGGTGGACCGCTACAAGAACCACGACATCGAGGTGGTCATCGACAAGATGAGCCTACCCCCGGCCCCCTCAGAAGGCGGGGGAGAGCACGCCGCCGACAACCGGCTGAAGAAGTCGGTACAGCTGGCCATGAAGCAGGGCGACGGCCTCATCATGATACTCGACGTAGCCGACGGGGCTACTACGGGAGAGGCCGCGGGGGGAGTCAAATACTTCTCCAAGCGCCTGATGTGCCCTACGACCGGCATCTCCTACAGCGACCCGGCCCCCAACAACTTCTCGTTCAACTCGCCCCAGGGGGCCTGTCCGCACTGCAAGGGGCTGGGCTACATCAACCAGATAGACCTGGACAAGGTCATACCCAGCCGCAAGCAGAGCATCTACGAGGGGGGCATAGCGCCGTTGGGCAAGTACAAAAACCAGATGATATTCTGGCAGATTGACGCCATCCTCAAGAAGTACGACTGCACGCTGAAGATGCCCATCCAGGACATTCCCGACGAGGCGCTGCAGGAGGTGCTCTACGGCTCGCTGGAGAGTGTGCGCATAGACAAGGAACTGGTACACACCTCGAGCGACTACTTCGTCAGCTTCGACGGCATCGTGAAATACCTGCGCCAGGTGATGGAGAACGACGAGTCGGCCGGCGGCCAGAAGTGGGCCGACCAGTTCATGGCCGAGGCCGAGTGCCCCGAGTGTCACGGCCAGCGCCTCAACCGCGAGGCCCTCAGCTACAAAATCTGGGACAAGAACATAGCCGAACTGGCCAACATGGACATTGCCGAGCTGCGACAGTGGCTCGACGACCTGGAAGCCCCCGGAAGGCTCACCCCCCAGCAGCGCCAGATAGCCACCGAGATTCTCAAGGAGATACGCACGCGCCTCGACTTCCTCCTGGAGGTGGGCCTCGACTACCTGGCCCTCAACCGCCCGTCGGCATCGCTCAGCGGCGGCGAGAGCCAGCGCATACGGCTGGCCACGCAGATAGGCTCACAGCTGGTCAACGTGCTCTACATCCTCGACGAACCGAGCATCGGCCTGCACCAGCGCGACAACGAGCGGCTCATCCGCTCGCTCAAGGAGCTGCGCGACCTGGGCAACACGGTCATCGTCGTGGAGCACGACCGCGACATGATGCTGGCCGCCGACTACATCGTCGACATAGGCCCCCGCGCCGGCCGCAAGGGCGGCGAGGTGGTGTTCCAGGGCACGCCCCGCCAACTGCTGACCACCCAGACCCTCACCGCCCAATATCTCAACGGTAACGTATGCTGCAACCCCGTTGCAGCCAGCACAGGCCAGGAAGGGGAAGGCGGAAAGGCCGTCCTCCGCCTCAGCGGCTGCCGCGGCAACAACCTGAAGAACGTCACCGTGGAGTTTCCCTTAGGCAAGCTCATTCTGGTGACGGGGGTCAGCGGCTCGGGCAAGTCGACGCTCATCAACGAGACGCTGCAGCCCATACTCTCGCAGCACTTCTACCGCTCGCTGAAACGGCCCATGCCCTACGACAGCATAGAGGGGCTGGAGTTCATCGACAAGGTGGTCAACGTCGACCAGTCGCCCTTAGGCCGCACGCCGCGCTCCAACCCCGCCACCTATACCGGCGTGTTCAGCGACATCCGGGCCCTGTTTGTGGGGCTGCCGGAGGCCAAGATACGGGGCTACAAGCCGGGCCGCTTCTCGTTCAACGTCAAGGGGGGCCGCTGCGAGACCTGCGGCGGCAATGGCTACAAGACCATCGAGATGAACTTCCTGCCCGACATACAGGTGCCCTGCGAGGAGTGTC
>CAMNJY010000084.1 GCA_946541745.1 uncultured Prevotellaceae bacterium | reverse complement strand
ACCTCATGTCTATCTAAGCCGACAGACTGAAACTACAGACGGCAGCCGCTTTCCGCCCCGCAAAAGGGGAGGAGAGCGGCTGCTCTTTGTGAAAAAAAAGGCCCGCAACCGATGCCAGTTCATAATTATTTTGTACCTTTGTGCCGACAAAACGTTAAGCTATAATGAACCGACTGACTACTACCCTGACACTGCTGGCCGTCATGACCGTCGGCAGCCTGCTGGCACAGCCTAAAGAGTACACGCCGTCGCCCGTCAGCGGCACGGCCTGGAACGCCCCCGGCAACGCCAACCCCTTCATTCCGGGATATTTCGCTGACCCCACCATCCGCAAGTTTGGTGACACCTACTACCTCTATGCCACCACCGACGGCACGGGCAACGGCTACGGCCCGGCGCAGGTGTGGGTGAGCTACGACTTCGTCAACTGGCGCAACATCGTGATGAACTGGCCGACGACCCAGGTGGTGTGGGCGCCCGACGTGGTGCAGCAGCCTGACGGCACCTTCCGCTACTACTACTGCGAGCCGTGCAACATCAACGTCGGCGAGAGCACCTCGCCCATAGGCCCGTGGGCAAACATCCTTGGCGAGGAGGACGCCGTGCTGGTGCCCGACCGCTACATCCACAACGTCATCACCCTCGACCCCCAGCTCTTCCGCGACGACGACGGCCAGGAGTACCTCTATTTCACCACCTGGGGCATCTACAAAGGCTTCGGCTGCGGCGTGGCGAAACTGAAGGCCCACCCCCGGCTCTCTGGGGGCAGGTCGGCCCGTGGCTGGCATGAGGAGGCGCCCTTCCCTATTGCCGCCGACGAGTTCTTTGCCGAGAAGCGGCTCATACCCAACACCGAGCTGAAGGACATCTTCGAGGCGCCCTTCGTCTTCAAGCGCGGCGACGTTTACTATTTCACCTACTCGTCAGGGTCGTGCCACACCGACACCTACCGCGTGCAATATGCCACGTCGAAGGTGGGCCCCATGGGGCCGTTTGAGTATCAGGGCGAGCTGCTGACCACCAATCAGGACCAGACCGTTCACGGCCCCGGCCATCACTCCGTCATCGAGGCCGATGGCCACTACTATATTGTCTACCACCGCCACAACAATCCCAAGTCAGTCCAC
Source organism: uncultured Prevotellaceae bacterium (assembly GCA_946541745.1). Lineage (GTDB taxonomy): Bacteria > Bacteroidota > Bacteroidia > Bacteroidales > Bacteroidaceae > Prevotella. Next base: position 9,016 of record CAMNJY010000084.1, on the reverse strand, counting down.
GGCTTCAACCGCCAGGTGTGTATCGACGAGCTGCGGTTCGATGCCGACGGGCGCATCATGCCCGTCGTGCCCACCCACAATGCGCAAGGCGTGAAACTTCATTCAAAATACAAGAATCTGGCCTTTGGCGCACGGGTGACGGCCTCCAGCTACTACGACGAGTGGTTCCGTCCGGAATATGCCGTCGACGACAACAACGCTACGCTCTGGAAAGCCGCCAGAACCAACTGGGACCCCTCGCGCCACGACGAGTGGCTGCAGATAGACCTCGGCCGCGAGCAGCGCTTCAGCGAGGTGTGGACGCAGTTTGAGTATGCTACCTTCTTCTACCAGTACAAGATAGAGACCTCCACCGACGGCCAGTCATGGACCCTCTATGCCGACCGCACGCGGAACACCCTGCAGGGGTCGCCCATGATAGACAGGGGCAAGGTCAGGGCGCGCTACCTGCGTATCACCATCGCCGACACCCAGAAGAACGGCCACATGCCCGCCCTCTGGAACGTCAAGGTGTGGCAGAAGGCACCCCGGCTGCCTGAGGCCGACGTCGAGGCCAACGACGGCTATCCCGGCATGCACCGCCAGGACGTGGCCCCCGGGGAGCACCGCCAGCCCGGTGTCGTCGCCTTCGACGTGGAGCAGATGGCCGGGGGGCGCCGGCAGCCCTTCGACGTTTCCGACATCGATGCCGTAGCCCTCAAGCTAAAGGCCAACAAGCCCCTGCGTGCCCGTGTGAAGGGCGGCCGGTGGGCCCTCTTCTTCAACGGCACCCAGCAGTTGTCAAGCCTTCAGCCGCTGCCCGCTGCCTACCGTTACAATGCGCCTTACACCATCGCCGCCTGGCTGCTGAGCACGAAGGTAGGCCCTGTGTCGACCGTGGCCTCACTGTCGGCGTCGGGTGCCGATCTGGCCACCACCGAGTTTCGCTTGGGCACCGACCCGGCCACGGGACTCATCAACCATAATGGCTCGTTCGAGAGTTGCGGTGCGCCCCGAGCCGTCAGCGGCGCTGAGGGCCGCTGGCACCACTGGGTGGCCACCTTCGACGGCTGGATGGAGCGTGTCTACATGGACGGCCAATTGCTGCACGAGCAGAACAATTTCCTCATGCTTCGCCCCGAAGGCCATGTCACCATCGGTGCCGACGCTGCCGCCACCAACAACTTTATGGGCTATATCAGTCAGATTACCGTCAGTCCCGCCTCGATGACCGCCGACGAGGTGGCGCGGCTCTATGCTGCCACCAGCCAAAAAGCCATACCCTCGCTCGGCGACGACGACTTTGAAGAGATTGACCCCGACAGCCGCTTCACCCTCTCGCCCGACATGAAGCCCGTCTACGAGCACCGCGAACCCTTCACCCTGCAGGCCTCGACGCCCGCCTTCAACGACGATCCGCTGCACAACGGCGGCTACATCTATAAAGAGGTGACGGGCGACTTCGTCGTTATCTGCCGCCTCCATGACATGGAGGGCCTTGTCAGTCGTAGCGTCAAATCCTACAACGAAGGCGGCCTCCTCATCATCTCCCCCTCCTCGGGAGGGGGCCGGGGGCAGGTCTACCAACTCGGCGCATTCCCGCTCTACAACTGCGGCAACATGCTCACCGTGCTCAGCCGGCAGGGACGTCCGCAGTTTCCCAACTACAAAGGCTACGACCCTGACCCCATCATGCAGTTTGAGCGGCGCGGCAACCTGCTCTTCGCCCGCACCAGCCGCGACGGCGTGACGTGGACCAACATGCCCGGCTCGCCGCTGACGGTCACCGCCCCCACGCTCAGCGTCGGCGCCTACCAGACCACCTACAGCGACAATACGTCGTGGGTAACACTGAGCGACTACGTCATCTATCAACCCAAAATGTAATCAACTTAGTTCACCATGGGAACGCGGGCATCCTCGCCCGCAATAAGAGGCGCTTGAGGAATCCCGCGTTACCATGGTGAACTGAGTAGTTATTTTTGGGTAACTACTCACGCACCGGAGGGTGCTGAGTTGTAACACTATTATATAATGTACGCGCATGCGCGCCCGCGCGCAGGTAAGTTATTTTTCAGTGCTAATATATAACAGGACTTTTATTCTTGTCCAAATGGAAAAAGCATTTAGGTGTAGTAGAGCGAGATAGGCGGGTGGCGATTTAACAGATTGTAACCCGACGACAAAAATATTTGGTGAAAAGTTTGGCGGTAACAGATATTTTTCCTAAATTTGCAGCACCTAAAACAGCATAATGTTACACAGCTAACAAAAACCTTTAAAAAACCACTACACTATGGAAGTTGAGAAAATCATGCAAGGCTTGGAGCGCAAGCATCCGGGCGAACTGGAGTACCTGCAGGCAGTGCGCGAAGTGCTCGAGAGTATCAAGGACGTCTACAACCAGCATCCTGAGTTTGAGAAGGCCAAGATTGTGGAGCGTATCGTGGAGCCCGAGCGTATCATTACGTTCCGCGTGCCCTGGGTCGACGATAAGGGCGAGGTGCAGGTGAACCTCGGCTACCGCGTGCAGTTCAACTCGGCCATCGGCCCCTACAAGGGCGGGCTGCGGTTCCATGCCTCGGTCAACCTCTCTATACTGAAGTTCCTCGGCTTTGAGCAGACGTTCAAGAACGCGCTGACCACGCTGCCCATGGGCGGCGGCAAGGGCGGCAGCGACTTCAGCATTCGCGGCAAGAGCGACGGCGAGGTGATGCGCTTCTGCCAGGCGTTCATGACCGAACTCTACCGCCACATAGGCCCCGACGAGGACGTGCCCGCCGGTGACATCGGCGTAGGTGCCCGCGAAATAGGTTACCTCTACGGGCAATATAAGAAACTGACCCACCAGTTCCAGGGCGTGCTCACGGGCAAGGGCCGCGAGTGGGGCGGCAGCATCCTCAGACCCGAGGCCACGGGCTTCGGTGCCCTCTACTTCGTCAACCAGATGCTGACCGAGCACGGGCTTGACATCAAGGGCAAGACGGTGGCCCTGAGCGGTTTCGGCAACGTGGCCTGGGGCGCCGCCAAGAAGGCTACGGAACTGGGGGCCAAGGTCATCACCATCAGCGGCCCCGACGGCTACATCTACGACCCCGTGGGTCTGGATGCCGAGAAGATAGACTACCTGCTGGAGCTGCGCGCCAGCGGCAACGACATCTGTGAGCCTTACGCCGAGGAGTTCGACGGTGCCACCTTCTATAAGGATAAACGGCCGTGGGAACAGAAGGCCGACATTTACCTGCCCTGTGCCACACAGAACGAGCTGAACGGCGACGACGCCGACCACATACTGGCCCACAAGCCGCTGTGCGTGGCCGAGGTCAGCAACATGGGCTGCACGGCTGAGGCTGCCGAGAAGTTTATTGCCGCCCATCAGCTGTTTGCCCCTGGCAAGGCCGTGAATGCCGGCGGCGTGGCTACCAGCGGTCTGGAGATGAGCCAGAACTCCATGCGCCTGTCGTGGACGGCCGACGAGGTGGACCACCGTCTGCACCAGATCATGTCGGGCATTCACGAGCAGTGCGTCACGTATGGTCGCGAGGCCGACGGCTATATCAACTACGTTAAGGGTGCCAACGTGGCTGGCTTCATGAAGGTGGCCAAGGCCATGATGGCTCAAGGAATTGTATGAAACTGAAAGAGTGAAATATTGAGAGAATGGGAAATTGGGGGATGATACGTAGACAATGGCGACGCTGGACCGTGCTGACAACGGTGGCGTTACTCCCTCATTTTCTCATTTTCTCTTTTTCCCAGTCTCAAAGCGGTAAGGCATCATTCTACTCGAAGCGGTCCACGGGGACACGGACGGCCAGCGGTGAGCGGCTGCACCACGACTCGCTGACCTGCGCCCACCGCAGCTATCCCTTCGGCACATTGCTGAAGGTCACCAACGTCATCAACGGCAAAAAGGTGGTGGTGCGTGTCAACGACCGCGGCCCCTTCCGCAGGGGGCGCATCATCGACCTTTCATGGGGCGCCGCCAAAGCCATCGGCATGATAGCTCAGGGCATCGTGCCCGTCACCGTGGAAAAACTGCATGAGACAATAGTGCCCTTTAAGCCCGACGACGATGACTATATCCAGCCTAAGTTCGAGTTCGAACTGGCCGACATCGACCCCGCCGACCTTGTGCCTGCATGGCAGCAGGACATCAAGATAGACCATCAGAAAGTGTGGCGCTCCATGCACCGCACGGCCAGTGAGTCGGCCGAGGATGCCCGTCAGGCAGTGAAGGAAGCGGTGACGGCGGCAGAGGCAAGAACAAACGATAGGCCCGCCGACGTGCTGGACATTATCAATCAAACCCCCAACGTTTCAAAGGTTTATTTGAAACGTCAGAGGAAATAGAAAGGAGAGGCTCGACTACCGCTTGAAAGTGCGGATGGGAAACTCGCGCGTCTGCGACTGTATCTCGCGACCGGCCTGGAATACTGCCACACGGACAATAGCCTCGCCGTCGCGCAGGCGGTTGTCGGCTTTCACTTGGGCGGTGTACCGAATGGTCTGCTTGGGCTGTATGCACTCTATGAGAATGTTCTCAGAGATGTGGATGTGCTTGTTGCGGGTGACTTCACGTACGGAGGGCTGCACGCTGTAGACGGGCATCGACGAGGGGTTGTAAATCTCAAACACGATGTGGGCCGACTCACCCCGCACCAGCTGGCCGTCGTGGGTGGCATCGACCAGTCGCACGTGGCTGATTTCAAGCAGTGGGGGCACTGTACTGTAGCTGCTGGTCATGTCCGCGCCGTCGAAGGCAATGCGGTCGTCACCCCGCCCCTGAGGGTCGAAGCCGCTGTCGTCGGCATGCTGGCGCGTGTTGAGGCCGGCGCGGCGGTCGTAGCGTGCCGCCTGGCGGTTGGCCTCAGCGTTGTCGGCCGCAGCCCCGATGGCCGCTCCCACGGCAGCCCCGCTGGCCATGCCGATGAGCGTGCCGACGTCGCTGCCGCGCCATCCGCCGGTGATGCCGCCGATGGCAGAGCCTATCACAGAACCGAAATGGGCACCGGTGAAGGCACCGGCGGCCTCGTAGCTGCCACAGCTGCTCAACATAAGGAGCGCGCTGAGCGAGAGTATCAACATCTTCTTCATCTTCATTTTCGTTTTTTAATGTTTCACGATGCAAATATAGTACTATTTTATGAAACGGCCAAACGGAAAATCCCTAATTTGGCGTAGGATTTTCCCTAAGTGTTTTTTCCCGTGTTTTGTGTGGCTCTAACTCACATGTAACTGAATGGCCGGATTTCTATGTAGAGCCAGTGCCGGCAAAGTAGCCTCCGTCAGGCCATGGTCACCATGTCGCCCGAGGTCTTGACAATGGCCTCCTTCTCCATCAGCGAGAGTACGGCGAGGATGACCTCGCTGATTTTCGAGCCGGTGGTGGCATAGCCCAGCTTCCTGGCCGTCAGCGAAGCTATCTTGGCCCGTGGCAGCGAGAACTCTTCGGTGATGACTTCGCTGATGGCGTTCTTGATCTCGATGTCGGGAATCTCCTGAATGGCGCGCGGCGAAGGGGTCCGGTAGTACTTGTATTCGTTGGCACTGGCCCTGTCGAGCCAGAAGCAGGTGTCGCCGTTGAGCATGGTCTGGCAGTAGAACTTCTTCTTCAGCATGTCAACAGCCGTTCGGATGTTGCCGCCCACATGGCCGAAACCGAAAATCTTCGCCATGCGCTTGCAGAGGTAGCTGCCGGTGACGGGTTGCTCAATCTCCAGAATCCGACTGACAACCATCTGGTTGTAAGGAGCACTGCACTGGTAGTTGGACTTGTCAACCTCCATCTTTATCCGTTCGTTCTCAAAGTATTTCCGCTTCCGCTCGTGGCGTAGTGACTCAGTGACCACGCTCCGCGGCTTGATGGTGTCCACCGAGAAGGTGTAGTCTGGTGTGGCCTGTTGCGGCTTTGTCTGCCGGGGCTGTCCTTCCTCTGCCTGTTTGAGTTCTTCCTGTATGCGGGCGAGCACACGCTCGCGGTTCTCGTACCAGTCGATGGAGTAGACCCTCATGATGTGCCAGTGCAGGGCGTGGAGCACGCTGGGCTGCACAATCTCGCGGTCGCGGGTGGTCTTGGTCTCATAGTAGTTGCGCCCGTCGCAGAGGATGCCTAAGATGTAGGGCGACGGTGTGCTGTCGTCAGCACTGCGGCGGGCCGACACGGCCAGGTCGATCTTGAAGCTGGAACGACCAACGGCGGGTGTCACCTCGTAGCCTAACGCCGTGACGGCCTTGCTGATTTCGTCGACCAAGACGCTCTTCTCGTTGCCGCTGTCGGCCGCCGTCGTGGGCAGCAGTCCGCTCTCGGCATATTCGAGGAATGCCTTCAGCCCCTCTACGCCCTTGGCGTTGGAGCGGCGCAGGTCGATGTCGGACGCCTTCAGGGTGGAGAACACCATCATCTCGTAGCGGGCTCTCGATACCGCCACGTTCAGTCGCCGCTCGCCGCCGCTGTTGTTGAGCGGCCCGAAGTTCATGGTGACGCGGCCGGTGCGGTCGGGGCCGTAGCCTACGGAGAAGAGGATGACGTCGCGCTCGTCGCCCTGTACATTCTCCAGGTTCTTGATGAAAATGGGCTCGTGCTCGTTGTAGGCAATGGCCTTCAGGACGGGGTGCTTGTCGAACTCTTCGCTCAGGATGTCTTCTATCAGGTTTTGCTGCACCTTGCTGAACGACACGATGCCTATGCTGAGGCGGCTCAGCTCGGGGTCTTGCAGGCGGCGCATCACCTCGTCGGTGATGGCCTGGGCCTCTTCGGGATTGCTGCGGGTGCGTCCCTTGTCGTACTTGCCGTTGACGGGTATCAGCCTCACCTTCACGTCCCGGTCGTCCACCGAGGGGAAGGTGAGCAGCTTGTTGTCGTAGTATTGAGAGTTGCTGAAGGCTATCAGACTCTCGTGCTTGCTGCGGTAGTGCCAGCTGAGGTAGTACTCGTGCATGGACAGCGTGCGGCAGTCGTCGAGGATGCTCTCCAGGTCGTCCAGGTCGGCTTCGTCCTCGTCCACCTGTGAGACGGTGAAGAAGCTGGTGGGCGGCATCTGCTTGCTGTCGCCGACGACGATGAGCGACCGGCCGCGGGCGATGGCGCCGACAGCCTCGCTGGTGGGCATCTGCGACGCCTCGTCGAAGATGACGAGGTCGAACTTCTCGGTGCTGAGGTCCAGGAACTGTGCCACCGACAAAGGGCTCATCAGCATGCAGGGGCACAGGCGTGGCAGCAGGGTGGGTATGTTGTCGATGATGCTGCGGATGGAGTTGCCCCGTCCGCCGTTGGCAATGTTGCGCTTGAGGATGCTCACCTCCGAGCCGTCGGCGGTGGCCATGGCTGCCGACGGCACGCGGGCGGCCAGCCGGCTGTAGAGCTCCTCCTTGCTCAGCTCCTGGAAGCGGCGCGTGTTCTGCTTGTATTTCTCAATCTGCTGTTGGAACAGCTGTCCGTTGAACTTGCGCAGTTGCGGGTTGTCATCTATGGCCAGGGCTATGAGCTGGTGGTAGGCACCCTTGAGGAAGGCGTTCATGGCGGCGGCAGGCGCCACGGCCTGCTGCTCCATGGCGGCGACTACCGGCTGCAGGCCGGCCGCCAATAGTGTCTGCTTCATGTCAGTCCAGTGATACCAGTCCTTGATGGCGGCGGAGTGGGCCTGCCAGCGACTGGCATTGTCGGCCACCTCGTCGAACGAGGACTGGTTGACGGTGAGGGTGTTCAGATGCTCTGTCTGGGCTGTCAGACTGTGGTAGGTAGCCGTCAGGCTGTTGGCACAGTTTATAAAGTCACGTTGGAACACCTTCCACTGACCGCCAATGCTGTCGGTGAACAGCTTCAGCGTGTCGGCATAGCGCTGGCCGTGGCTGCGGGCGTAGTCGGAAAGCAGGGCCGTCAACTGCGGCACGGTGGCCAACAGGCCGTCTATGCGCTGCCACTCCTCCTGCCCTTGAGTGGCCAGCACGCCGAAATAGTGGGACAGCTGTTCCGAGCTGTTGTCGATGCGGCTACGTTTCTGCCTGTAGGTGTCAACCGTTTCCAGCAGCTGCGGCACGTCTTCGTCGGTGACGGCGCCATACTGGCGCAGCTGTTTGAGGAAACCACGCTTACCCCACCAGCGGGGCAGCCACCACTTGGCCTGAATCTCGTTCCAGCGGCGTCGCTCGGCAGCGGCGTCGATGGTGACAATCGACGGGTCGTAACGGCTGCTGAGTTTGGTCATCAGCTGTTCGCAGTCGTGCCCCAACTGTGTCAACTGTTTCATGGCCTGATGGGTGGTGTCGTCGTCGCCTAAGCTGATAAGTGGCGGTGTGAGCATTTCGCAATCCGACAGACAGGCCGCCAGATGCTCCAGCCACTGTGTGTCGCCCTCGGTTGTCAGGTGGAAAGGACTGATGTCGCACAGGGCGTGCTGCTGTTGCCGGAACTGGGGCATCAGGCGGTTGATGGCCGTCAGCGTGTCTTTCAACTCGTCGAGGGTAGCTATCTTGTTGTCCTTGAGCTCCAGCCCGGCGAGGGGGTGTCCCGCCGGCGAACCCGTCAGCTGGACGATGGCCTCCAGTTCGTCGGCCCATACGCGGCACTGGGCTATGAAGTCGGCAGTGAGCTGTTCGCGGGGCATCGTCAGATTCTGCTCCTCAGGGCCGTCAATGCGCAGGTACTCTGAGATGCAGTCATAGAGGCTCAGACCGTTGGCCGACCGCCGGTGGAGGGCTTCCATGTAGGCTATCAGCTCGCGCCGTTCGGCAAAGAGCTCGTCTGACGTGCGTCCAAAGGCTGTGGGCGACTTGATTTTCTTGACGTTCAGCACCTTGTCCATCTGTTCGAGGAAGTGCTTCTTGGTCACCTTGTTGGAGTGCAGCTCCAGACAGAAGGGCGCCAGCCCCACCTTTTCCAGGCGGCTCTGCACCACTGAGAGGGCGGCCATCTTCTCGGCCACGAAGAGCACGCGTTTGCCCTGGAACAGGGCGTTGGCTATCATGTTGGTAATGGTCTGTGACTTGCCCGTGCCCGGTGGACCGTGTAGTATGAACGAGCGTCCGCGGCCCGACT
>CAMNJY010000083.1 GCA_946541745.1 uncultured Prevotellaceae bacterium | reverse complement strand
TTGGCATGTTTTACTGACATTCTGTAGCCGTGTGATTCTAAAGACCGATTTGGGTATATTACAAAACTTGTAATTTAGGTTTCGCTCGTTGTGGCCAGCGTGGTCAACTGAGTAGATACTATAGATACCGGCAGAGCCAAAAAACGTTAAAAAGCAGGACGGATTGTAACAACGTAACTGAAAAACCACTATATTTGCCAGCGTAAATCAGGTATAGTGTAGAAAAGACACTGAGAGAATCGAATTTTTTATTGTTTACTATAATTTAAAAGGAGAAAGCAATTATGAAGAAAACGATGATCATGGTGATGGCCGCAATGGCCATCGGTTTCGCATCGTGTGGCAACAAGGCTCAGCAGGCCGCCCCCGCTGACGAGGTAGTCGCCGCCGACAGTACTGTTGAGGTAGACGTGGCATCGGCCATCAGCGAGGCTACGGCTCAGCTGACCGAGCAGATAGAGGCCAAGGACGCCAGCAAGCTGCAGCAGTGCATAGAGGCTGTGCAGGCCAAGGTGGCCGAGATACTGAAGCAGAACCCCGAGGCTGCCAAGGAGTATGTGGCCAAGGTGCAGGACTTCCTGAAGGAGAATGCCGAGAAGATCAAGGCCGTGGCCGGTGACAACGCCGCCATCCAGTCGGCTGTCAATGCCCTGACGGCTGCTCCCGCCGAGTCGATTGTCAGCGGGCTGATGAACGTTGTCGGCGATGCCGAGGCTGCTGCCGGTGCCGCTACCGATGCTGCCCAGGAGGCCGCCGAGGGTGCTGTTGACGCCGCCAAGAGCACTGCCGAGGGTGCCGTAGACGCCGCCAAGCAGGCTGCCGAGGACAAGGCCAACGAGGTGAAGGACGCTGCCAAGCAGAAGGCTAACGAGGCCGTCGACGCTGCCGCCGACAAGGCCAAGAAGGCGTTAGGGCTTTAAAATGCGAAATTTAAAAATTTAAAAATTTAAAAATTTAAAATGTAGAAAGGTGAAAAGGTGAAAGGTGAAAGGTGCTTTCACCTTTTCGCTTAAATATTCAAGGCGTTCGTTGAAAGGATTTGCGGGATTGCCCGTTTGTTGTTATCTTTGCATCGTAATAATGTAAAACTCTAAAAACATGACAACGATGAAGAAGATAATCAACATGATGGTGATAGCCACGTCGGCCATCATCCTGCAGTGCTGCTCGGCAGAAGACCCCCTCAATGACAACGTCAGCAGTACCAACTATAACTACAACAACAGTTCAAACACGGTGACAGGCAGCACATCGACCGGCAGCAGCGACCTGCAGTCGCTGAGCGTGACCATTGACAGGCAGACAGCCGAACCGGCGGCCACAGTGGCAGAGTATTTCCCTGACGGCGAGGACAACCTGAGCAACAATTCGTTTACCACAGAGGTGACCATCGACCTGTCGAACCCTACGGCCAAGACCGAGAATGGCGTCACCGTGACCGTCAGCGGCGGCCACGTCAAGGCTGACCACGGCTCGGTGAAGTCGGTGTGCTACCAGGTGAGCGGCACCACAGAGAACGGCTCGCTGACCATTGTGGGCGACAAGAAGTATGAGGTAGTGCTCAACAGCGTGAGCATCACCAACCCCGACTCTGCCGCCCTCAACCTGCTGTCGTCGAAGCGGGCCTACGTAGTGCTCAACGGCAGCTCCATGCTCGCCGACGGCCCCACGTCGCAGAACGACCACAAGGGTACGCTTTACTGCAAGGGCAAGCTGCTGCTGAACGGCACAGGCTCCATAGAGGTCTACGGCCACTACAATAACGCCATCCACAGTGCCGACTACATCGTTACCCGTCCGGGCATGAACATCTATGCCAAGTCGACCGCCAACCACGGTCTGAAGGCCAACGACGGCATCTACATCAATGGCGGCATCCTGAACGTGGAGGTGACTGCCGACGGTGCCAAGGGCATCAACAGCGAGTCGAATATCGTTGTGAACGGCGGCCGCACCACGGTGGTGGCCACTGGCGGCGGCGTCTATGAGGACGGCGAAGCCAAGGGGGGCGCAGCCATCAAGTGCGACTCTACCTACACCCAGAACGGCGGCGAGGTGCTGCTCAAGGCTACCGGCAACGGCGGCAAGGGCCTGAAGGCCGACTGGGAGGCCGTCGTCAACGGCGGCACGCTGACGGTCATGACCACCGGCGGCACCTACAGCTACAGCCGCGACACCGCCTCGCCCAAAGGCATCAAGATAGGCACTAAGAACGTACACGGACGGCTCGACATCAACGGCGGCACCGTCAACGTCTACGCCAAGGGCAGCGAGGGCATAGAGTCAAAGGGCACCATCGACATCACTGGCGGCACGGTGAGCGTGGCGAGCAGCGACGATGCCGTCAACTCGGCCTCCACCTTCACCATCAGCGGCGGCCTGGTCATGGGCTACTCTACGGGCAACGACGGCCTGGACGCCAACGGCAATATGTATGTCAAGGGCGGCACCGTCTACGCCATCAGCGCCGGAGGGGCTGAGGTAGGCATCGACGCCAACACCGAGGGCGGCTACAAGCTCTACGTCGAGGGCGGCAACATCGTGGCCGTCGGCGGACTGGAGAACGGCGCACAGCTGTCGCAGACCTGCTACCAGTCGTCATGGAGCCGCAACACCTGGTACGCCCTCTACAACGGCGACAACGCCGTGCTCGCCTTCCAGACACCCTCCAACGGCGGCACCGCCCTGGTAGTGTCCACCCCCGGCACCACGTCGCTCACCCAGGGCTGCAGCGTCAGCGGCGGCACCAGCTGCTTCCTCGGCATGGGCTACACGGGCAGCACCGTCAGCGGCGGCTCCACCGTCAGCCTCTCGGCCTACAGCGGCGGCAGCGGCATGGGCCCCGGCGGCATGGGCCCCGGCGGCATGGGCGGCCCCGGCGGCTGGCGATAATACTTACCAATAAAGCATCAACAGAAGTTATGAAACAGAAAGCACTGATCACACTGCTGATGGCAGGCACACTGACGGCCGGCGCCGCCGACTACAAGTACCTGACCATAGAGAAGACCGACGGCACGGCAGCGTCGCTGACAGCTATAGGGCTGACCATCGCCTACAACGGCACGCAGATGACAGCCACCAACGGCGAGGAGGAGGCCACGTTCACGCTGACAGAGGTGAGACGCATGTACTTCTCAGACACGAAGCAGACCACCGGCATCACCGCCGTGGAGACCACCATCGGCACCGATGCCGAAGTCTACGACCTCAACGGTCGCCGACAGCCCCAGGGCACCGCTTTGCGCAAAGGTGTCTATATTGTCAAGGAAAATGGTAAAACCCGAAAAATAACCGTCAAATGAAACAGTTCATCATAGCCCTCGCACTGAGCGTCGTCGCCACGGCTGCCAGTGCCATCAGCAACAACACCGTGGAAGTAGTCTTCAACGGCACTACGGCCACCGTCACCGTAGCCAGCAACATCCAAAGCTACGTCACCGTGAGCAGCGGCACGTCGTCGCACGTCAAGATTGTTCAGGCCAGCAGCTTTGCCGGCGTGGATGCCAATGCCGACAATGAGGACGGCGAAATCATCTACAACCTCTCAGGCACGTCCACCGACGGCGAGTTCTACCTGGAAGGCAGCTACAAGTGTATCGTCGAGCTGGACGGCCTGTCGCTGACCAACCCCTCAGGGCCGGCCATCAACATACAGAACGGCAAGCGCATAGAGGTGAGTGCCAAGAAGGGCACCGTCAACACGCTGGCCGACGGCGCCAACGCCAACTACAACGGCTGTTTCCACTGCAAGGGTCACACCAAGTTCAAGGGCAAGGGCACGCTCAACGTGGCCGGCAGCAACAGGCACGCCGTCTACAGCAAGGAATATATAGAGGTGAAAAACCTGACGCTCAACATCACGGGGTCGGTGAAGGACGCCATTCACTGTCAGGAGTACTTCCTCATGGAAAGCGGCGTGGTCAACATCACGGCCGCCGGTGACGACGGCATACAGGTGGAACTCGACGGCACCACGTCGACCGGCATCACCACCGGTCACGAAGACGAGGACACGGGCAACTTCTACCAGACGGGCGGCACGCTGACCATCAGCGGCTACACCGACAAGGCCATCAAGGCCGACGGCACCATTACCTACAGCGGCGGCACGCAGAACTTCGACACCAGCGACACCACCATCACGGCCGCCATCGACCAGGTGGAGACCGGCACCAGTGCCACTGCCGACAGCTACTACGACCTGCACGGACGGCAGGTAAGCACCGCCCGCCGGGGGCTCTATATCGTCAAGGAGGGAAACACAACCAAGAAGATTGTCATCAGGTAATAACGTAAAACGCTTAGCACAATGAAACACTCACTGTTAACCATAGCCATGGCGGCGATGGCCATGACCGCTGAGGCCCAGACCCTGAACGTAGTGACGCAGGGCGTCACCTACCAGTTCCCGGCCGCACAGGCTGGCGATATGACCTACACCGACAATGGCCAGGTGCTCAACGTCGGCGGCCGGCAGTTTACGGTCAGTACCGTCAGCAAGATCTTTGTCGACCAGACCGCCGTCAGCGACAATACCGTCAGCATCCACTACGACGGCACGCAGGCCGCCGTCAGCGTGGCCGGCAACGTAGCCCCCTACGTCACGGCCACCGTCAGGGGAGCCCACGTCAGCATCAGCCAGACGAACACTGACGCCGTTGACAACGACGAAATCACCTACGCCCTGACGGGCACCACCACCGTCGGCTCGCTCACGCTCGACGGTGCCTACAAGTGTACCGTCTCGCTGGCAGGCGTCACGCTGACCAACCCCACCGGTGCCGCCATCAGCATTGCCAACAAGAAGCGCATCCAGATCAGCGCCAAAAGCGGCACGGTGAACACCCTGACCGACGCCACCGGCGGCTCGCAGACGGCCTGCATCTACAGCAAGGGCCAGATACAGCTGCAGGGCAAGGGCACGCTCAACGTCAGCGGCAACACCAAGCACGCCATCAAGAGCGGCGACTATATCGAGGTGAAAAACCTGACGCTGAACATCACCAAGGCCGTGGGCGACGGCCTCAACTGCAACGGCTACCTGCTCATGCAGAGCGGTGTGGTGACCATCAGCGGCGTGGGCGACGACGGCCTGCAGTGTGACCTGGACGGCACCACCAGCACCGGCGAGACTGCCGACCACGAAGACGAGGACACCGGCAACATCTACCTGCAGGGCGGCCAGCTCACCGTGAGCACCTCAGCCGCAGGCTCCAAGGGCGTGAAGGCCGAGGGTACGCTCTATGTCAACGAGCAGAGCGGCACGCTGACCCTCAGCGTGGCCAACAGTGGCGGCGTGGACACCAGCGACAGCAGCGACCTGACGGCCAGTGCCTGCCTGAAAGCCGACGCCGCCATCAGCATCAGCGGCGGCACGCTGACACTGACCAACAGCGGCCAGGGCGGGCGCGCCATCAATACCGACGGCACGCTGACCGTCAGCGGCGGCACCATCGACGCCCAGGCCCAGGGCAGCAACTATGGCTCGTCAGGTGGCGGCGGACGGTGGGGCGGCTCTACCTCGTCGTCCAATCATAAATATGCCAAGGGCGTCAAGGCCGACGGCGGCGTCACCATCAGCGGCGGCACGCTCAACGTCTACTCCAAGAACCACGAGGGACTGGAGTCGAAGGGCACCATCGACATCAGCGGCGGCACCGTCTACGTGCAGGCTTCCGATGACGCTATCAACAGCGCCAGCCACATGACCATCAGCGGCGGCTACGTCTGCGGCTACTCCACGGGCAACGACGGCCTCGATGCCAATGGCAACATGTACGTCAAGGGCGGCGTGGTCTACGCCATCTGCTCCGGCTCGCCCGAGGTGGCCCTCGATGCCAACACCGAGGGCGGCTACAAGCTCTACGTCCAGGGCGGCACCCTCATTGCCGTAGGCGGCATAGAGAGCGGCAGCACGCTCACCCAGACGTGCTATCAGGCGTCGTCGTGGAGCCGCAATACGTGGTACGCCGTTACCGCAGGCAGCGACACCTTCGCCTTCAAGACCCCTGCGAGCGGCGGCAGCGGCATCGTCTTCTCAGCCGCCTCTGCACCCACGGTCAAATCGGGCGTCACCGTCAGCGGCGGCACCAGCCTCTTCAGCGGCATGGGCAACACCGGCGGCACTGTCAGCGGCGGCTCCTCCGTCAGCCTCTCGTCCTACAGCGGCGGTGGCGGCATGGGTCCCGGTGGTGGCGGCATGGGTCCCGGCGGTGGCGGCATGGGTCCCGGCGGCAGATGGTGAAGCCTACCCCCGGCCCCTCCCCAAGGGAGGGGAGTATGGGGAAAGATTTAACAGAGAATCACCTTTTGGACTATGACCATCGATAGAGACAGAAAACAGGAATTGCTTATCTACCTGGTGCTGTGGGGACTGCTCTTCACAG
This sequence comes from uncultured Prevotellaceae bacterium, assembly GCA_946541745.1. Lineage (GTDB taxonomy): Bacteria > Bacteroidota > Bacteroidia > Bacteroidales > Bacteroidaceae > Prevotella. The sequence goes on along the minus strand of CAMNJY010000083.1, from coordinate 3,765 downwards.
CACCGGTGCTAAGCCTCTATATACGCACGGCCTATAATGCCAACATGGCGTTCGACTGGGCCGAGGTGTTCATGGTGTGGCGACAGATGGCCATCTTCTTTGCCTTCTTCCTCGTCCACGATTTCCTGCTGGCGCCCTTGGTGGTCCACCAGCAGCGGCGTGCCCTCTATGCCGGCGTGGCGATGGTGCTGATGGCCAGCTTCGTGCTCTACCAGTGCAGCACCCGCCCCGCCCACTTCAAGGGGCAGCGGCCTCCCATGCACCAGACCGACGACCGCCGGCCCCCCGAGCCGGGCCGCCTTGACGACCGGCCCGGCTTTGACGACCATCCCGGGCCGCCGGAGTTCCGCGACCACGTCGACCGCCGGGCGCAGGACGGCCCTGGCAGCGAGCGGCCCCCGATGGTGTTCGGTCAGCACGACTTTGTGGCCATCATCGTCTTCCTGCTTATGCTGGTGGCCAACCTCGGCGTGAAGAACTACTTCCGGCAGCGGCGCAACCAGCACCAGCTCATAGAGTTGGAGCGCCAGAACCTGGAGCAGCAGCTGGAGTACCTGAAATACCAGCTGAACCCCCACTTCCTCATGAACACGCTCAACAACATCCACGCCCTGGTAGACATCGACGCCGAGCGTGCCAAGGAGGCCGTCATACAGCTGTCCAAGATACTGCGCTACGTGCTCTATGAGAGCAATCATGAGCGGGTGTCGCTGGCGAAGGAAATGGAGTTCATGCGCAGCTATACCGACCTCATGCGCATGCGCTACGGCGACAAGCTGCAGTTCACCGTCAGCCAGCCTGCCGACAGCCAGGGCTTCACCATTGCCCCCCTGCTGTTCATCGCCTTCGTCGAGAATGCCTTCAAGCACGGCGTCAGCTATCAGCGCCCGTCGTTCATCGACATTGCCGGCAAGCACTACAAAGGGCAGCACGGCGAGGAGCGGCTGCTGTGGACGTGCCGCAACAGCAAGCATCCCAAGACCGACACCGCTGCCACGCCCCGGCAGGGCGGGGTGGGGCTGACCAACATTCGCCGCCGCCTGGACCTCATCTACGGCGACCGCTACACCCTGGGTGTCAACGACACCGACGACCTCTACGAAGTTATACTCGATATCCCCTTAAACACCTGAAGAAATATGCCTGTCAAAGTATTAGCCATAGACGACGAACCACTGGCGCTCCAGCAGTTGGCAACCTATATCGGCAAAGTGCCCTACCTGCAGTTGGTGGCCCAGTGCCAGAGTGCCCCCGAGGCCATGGAGTGGCTCAACCGCGAACCCGTTGACGCCATCTTCTGCGACATCAACATGCCCGACCTCAACGGCATGGACTTCGTCAAGTCGCTCGCCGTGCCGCCCTTGGTGGTTTTCACCACCGCCTATTCCGAATATGCCGTCGAGGGGTTCCGCGTGAATGCCGTCGACTACCTGCTCAAGCCCTTCGGCCTTCAAGACTTCATGAGGGCCGCAGAGCGGGTGAAGGCGAGGATGGGGGCGAGAAGCGAGGAAGGAGAAACGAGGAAGGAGGAACGAGGAGCGAGGAGCGAGGAAGGTGGAACGATGGGCGAGGTGTTTGTCAAGACCGACTACCGCGTGGTGAAAATCAGCTTCAGCGACATCCGCTATGTGGAGGGCATGTCGGAGTATCTCAAACTGCACCTCGAAAGCCAGCCCAAGCCGGTTGTCACCCTGCTGGCCATGAAAGTGCTCGAAGAGAAGCTGCCCGCCAATTTCATGCGCATCCACCGCTCCTACATCGTCAACCTCGACAAGATCGTAGAGGTGAACAAAAACCGCGTGATACTCGATGCCGACACCTACCTGCCGATAGGTGAGAGCTATAGGGAACCGTTTAACAACTATTTAGAAAGCCGATTCTTAGCCCGATGAAAAAATTGTGTCATTATATCTCGGAATACATGGGGGTGCTGGTGCTGCTGACGGCGGTGCTCACCTTCATCTTCCCCGGCGTGTTCAGCCATGTACCGCCCAAGGTTATCAACTACCTGTTAGGGGTCATCATGTTTGGCATGGGACTGACGCTGAACCTGCGCGACTTCAAGATTGTGTTCACCCGTCCCAAGGACGTCATTGCGGGGTGCCTGGCGCAGTTCACCGTGATGCCCCTGCTGGCGTGGGTGCTGACCAGGGTTTTCAGTCTCGACGAAGCCCTGGCTCTGGGCGTGGTGCTGGTGGGGTGCTGTCCCGGCGGCACGGCCTCCAACGTCATCACCTATCTGGCCAAGGGCGACCTGGCCCTCTCAGTAGGCATGACGGGAGTCTCTACGCTCCTGGCGCCGCTGTTGACGCCGCTGCTGACGTGGGCTTTGGCAGGTAAGACTATCGATGTAGACGTGGCCAGCATGTTTTTGAGCATCCTCTGGGTGGTCATCCTGCCCATCGTCGCCGGACTGCTGGTGAAGTGGCTGTGGCCATCGTTCACCAGGCATACCACCGACTATCTGCCCGCCGTCTCCTCGCTGGCCATCGTCATCATAGTTGCCGTGGTCATATCGGCCAATGCCCCGCGGCTCATGACGGGCGGGCTGCTGATAGCCCTCGTCGTGGTGCTCCACAACCTCTGTGGCTTGGGCTTAGGCTATCTCGTCGCCCACCTCCTGCGGCTTTCAGAGCCCAAGAAGCGTGCCATATCAATAGAAGTAGGCATGCAAAACTCAGGCCTTGCCACCTCTCTGGCGACCATTCATTTTGCTGCCTACCCTCTGGCCACTATTCCCGGCGCCTTCTTCAGCGTGTGGCACAACATCAGCGGGGCTTTGCTGGCCTACCTCTATCGCCGACAGCGGGGGTGAGTGGTTGTTGTATTACTCTATGACAACGGTGGTCCAGCCGTGCTTGTCTTCCAGTATGCCGTACTGAATGCCGCGCAGCGTGTCGAACAGCTTCTTCGACATGGGGCCGGGCTTGTCGCCAAAGGAGTAGCGCTTGCCGGTGTCGATGTCGTCGATGTAGCTGATGGGGCTGATGACGGCTGCCGTGCCGCAGGCTCCGGCCTCCTCAAAGGTCTCAAGCTCCTCCTCGGGTATGGGGCGGCGTTCCACCTTCATGCCCAGGTCCTCAGCTACCTGCATCAGGCTCTTGTTGGTGATGGAGGGCAGGATGGAGGTTGACTTCGGGGTGACATACGTGTTGTCCTTGATACCGAAGAAGTTGGCAGCGCCACACTCGTCCATGTATTTCTTCTCCTTGGCGTCCAGGTAGAACTCGCAGGCGTAGCCCTTCTCGTGGGCCAGGTTGTTGGCATAGAGCGAGGCAGCATAGTTGCCGCCCACCTTGTACTTGCCGGTGCCCAAGGGTGCCGAGCGGTCGTAGTCGCGTATGATGACGTAGGGGTTGGCAGCAAAGCCGCCCTTGAAGTAGGGACCTACGGGCGTGACGAAAATCAGGAAGCAGTACTCCTTGGACGGGTGGACGCCCACCTGTGCGCTGGTACCTATCAGCAGCGGACGTATGTAGAGCGTGGCGCCGCTCTCATAGGTAGGTATCCACTCCTGGTTGAGGCGCACCACCTTCTTCACCATTTCCGTGAACAGCTCGGTCGACACCTCGGGCATCAAGATGCCGCGGCAGGTGGACTGCAGGCGGGCGGCGTTCTCGTCTACACGGAAGATGCGCACCTTGCCATCGGGGCAGCGATAGGCCTTCAGGCCCTCGAAAGCCTCCTGGCCGTAGTGCAGGCAGGTGGCAGCCATGTGCAGGTTCAGATACTCGTCGGAGCAGACCTCAATCTCGCCCCACTTGC
>CAMNJY010000082.1 GCA_946541745.1 uncultured Prevotellaceae bacterium | reverse complement strand
CCGAGGATTCCGCCCCACTCAATGCCTAATGCAGAGAAGAGCCATCCGCCCAGCACACCGCCGAACAAACCGAGCAGCAGGTTCATGAGGAAACCGAAGCCGCCACCTTTCATTAACTTGCCGGCGCAGAAGCCAGCCAAACATCCGATAATAATGGATCCGATAATTCCGCCCATAGTCTTTTGTATATTTTAAAGGGTTAAACGTTTTCTTTGTTGAGAGTTGTGAGTTATGAGTTGAGGGCTCTTGCGTCCCTGTGGTAGCAAGCGACCAGAGGTCGATCGGAGTGACTTTAGAACATGGCCTTCAGCAGAAACCAGACGACGGGCACCAGCAGCGCGGGCAGCATGTTGAGCGTCTTCAGCTCCGTGAGGCGCAGCAGGTTCAGGCCGCTGCCCATGATCATGAGTCCGCCCGGAATGAGCAGCTCGGCCATGAGGGCGTCGCTGACGGCTTGGCTCGACAGCAGGGCCACGCCGTAGAACATGCCCTGCCAGAGGAAGAGAACGGGCGCAGCGAGAATCATGCCAAGGCCGTAGGTGGAGGCGAAGACGGTCGACGTCACCAGGTCGAGCGTGGCGTTGGTGAAGAGAAAGGTGTGGTCGCCCTTCAGGGCTGCAATGACGGGGCCGAGCATTGACAGCGGGCCGACGCAATAGAGCAGCGTGGCGGTGGACAACCCGTCGGCCAATCCGCGCTTGCCCTCGCTCTCGTGCTTAGCCACGAGCCGGTGGAAGCGCCCGTCGATGTCGAGCCAGGTGCCCACGACGGTGCCCACAGCCAGTGCGATGATGAACAGCACGGGGTACTGGCTCTTTGGCAGGTTCTGCAGCGTGGCGTTCAGGCCGATGGCCAGCGACGCAAGGCCGAGGGCATCGTAGAGCGCCGTCTTGTAGCGCTCGCGGATGCCCCTGTGGAGCCACGCGCCGATGAGTGTTCCGGCAACGATGGTGCAGGTGTTGACAATCGTTCCGAGCATTTACCAGTCCTTCATGATTTCGGCGAACTGTCCGCTGGCCACACTGACTGCTTCGGGCTCGCCCGATGCCTGGCGTGCCTGCTCGGTGCGGTCGAGCAGCAATACGCCGTCGGTTGTCGGCAGGGCCGAACCGAGCTGTTCTGTGGCGTCGGCACTGCGGCGGGGTGAGTGGTAGTAGTTCTGGTCGTAGAAGTCGCCGTAGCTGCCCGTGTGGCCGTAGTAGCCCCAGTCGTCGTAGGCCACGTTGTCGAAGTCGAACTGTATGCGGCGGCTGGTGCCGTCGTAGATGTAACCCCAGAAGCGGTCGCTGGTGAGGCCGTAGTCGACGATGTAGATGGGCATCCACTTGTCGTCGTCGTAGATGAGTGTTATCTCGCCGTCGACGATGAACCACTTGAAGGTGCAGTAGGCGTAGTCGCGGTGGGGCGAGTGGATATTGTAGTTGAGCTCCTCGCCGCGCCCGCTGGTGTAGTATTCGCCACGCGAGGAGAAGTGCATGACGGTGGCATACTCCGAGCCGCTCAGGTTCCAGCGGCTCTGATAATAGGCTCCGACGTAGCCCTGCCAGTCGCCATTACGCAACTGCTGGGCGATGTAGTCGTCCTCTTCCTCACAGCTTGTGAAGGTCATCATGGCGGTCAGCGCGAGGGCTGCCAGCCAGAGGTAGTTGTAAGTCTTCTTCATATCGCAGTCATGTTTTAGTTTTACAATTCTCGCTGCAAAGATACACTTTTTTCTGCAAACGGCAATGGGTTAAGCCCTATTTCTTGATAGGGAATTCCCTACTCGGACTTTTTCTTGCCGAACTCTGGGTCGATCTTGATGAGGGCGGCCACCACGAAGGTCACCACGCAGAAAGCCATCACGATGATGAAGAACGTGCGGTAGCCGACGGCATCCTTCAGGTAGCCGGAGAGCATGCCGGGCAGCATCAGGCCCAGATAGGAGATGCCGGTGCAGATGGCATAGTGCGACGTCTTGAAGGGACCCATGGAGAAGTAGAGCATGTAGAGCGTCAGGGCGGTGAAGCCCAGGCCGTAGCCGAACTGCTCGACGAAGAGGCAGCTGCTGATGAGCACCAGGTTCGTGGGCATGAAGATGCTCATGAGCACGTAGACAATGTCGGGCAGGGTGATGGCGCACACCATGGGCCACAGCCACCGCTTCAGGCCGTCACGGCTGGCCAACCAGCCACCGACGATGCCGCCCAGCAGCAGGCCGATGAGGCCTACGGTGCCGTTGGCCAGGCCGAACTCCTGCGGCGAGAGGCCCAGGCCGCCCTCGCTGTTGGGGCGCATGAGGAAGGTGGCGCTCATCTTCGTCAGCAGTGCCTCGGGGAAGCGGTAGAGCAGCAGGAACAGCAGGGCGAAGAGCATCTCGCGGGCGGGCAGCTTGCCGAAGAACGAGCTGAACATGCGGCCGACGCCCTGCACCACCTCGCGCACGCTGGTGTCGTGGGGCTTGTCGGCGTCAGGGCGTGGCATGATGTAGGCGTGGTAGAGCCATAGAGCCAGGAACAATCCGGCCATGCCGAAGAAGACGAGGCTCCACGTGAACGCCTTCTGGTTGCGGTAAACCAGCTGCAGGATGCCGGCCACGGGCACGAGGACGCCGTTGCCGAAGATGACGGCGATGCGGTAGAACGTGTTGCGTATGCCGACGAAGAGCGCCTGGCGGTGCTCGTCGAGTTCGAGCATGTAGTAGCCGTCGGCGGCAATGTCATGGGTGGCACTGGAGAAAGCCATCAGGAAGAAGCAGAACATGGTGCCCTGGAACCACAGGGGCGTGTTCAGCGTGAAGGCTACGCCCGCCAGCGACGAGCCCAGCAGCAGCTGCATGGCCAGCACCCACCAGCGCTTGGTGCGGTAGAGGTCGACGAAGGGGCTCCACAGGGGCTTGATGACCCAGGGCAATCCCAGCCAGCTGGTGTAAAGACCTATTTCGCCATCAGTCAGCCCCAGCTGCATGTACATCACGACGGCCACCGTCATGACGATGACGTTGGGCAGTCCTTCGGCTACGTAGAGGGTCGGTATCCACGACCACGGATTTCTCGGTTGTTTCATTGTTTGTTCAGGTTGTTTGCATTCGTTCTGCACCTCGGCAGGAGAATCAGTAGATTTTCTGTATTTGTGCCCCACGGTAGTAGTAGAGCAGTATCTCGTCGTATTTATAGCCACGCGAACCCATCACGGCGGCACCTATCTGGCAGAGGCCCACACCGTGGCCCCACCCGTGGCCGTAGAGCACGAAGCTGTCGCCGTGCTTCACGACGTCGAAGTTCGAGCTGTAGAGGTGGCTCTCGGAGAGCGCACGCCTGATTTCGAGCTCCTTGCCGATGGTGAACGTGCGCTTGGTGCCCACAATCTTCAGCCGCCAGATGCGGCCGCTCTTGCCGCGATCCAGGGGGATGAGGTCCTGAATCTCGCCAAAGTCCATCTTCAGACGGCGGCTGACGAGCTCCGACAGTTCGTCGCGCTTGTACACCACGCTCCAGCTGTAGAAGTCGGGCGTCTCCTGGTCGTAGTCGTTCAGCACCTCTTGCAGCACCCTGCGGTCGTTGGTGTTGCAGAAGGGGTCGTTCACGCTGACGAGGTAGGGCTTCGGGGCGTCCTCCCAGCAGTACTGAAACTCCTCGGTGCGCCCGCCACAGCACTTTGAGAAGCGGGCGTCGCAGAGCTCACCGTCGTACTGCAGCACCTGTCCGCGGGTGGCCTTGACGGCCTCACGGACGGCGGCGCTCGTAGCGCGGGTGATGCCCTGATAGCGCTGGCAGTGGTCGTCGGCACAGACGTCGAAGAGTGTGTGCTCCTCGCGGTCATACCAGCGCAGCAGTTCGTCGTCTTTCTTGACGAACGAGAAGAAGGCGTTCTGGGCAGCCGAGTTCTTGGCAACAGCCGTCTGCTCGCGCTTCTTCATCTGTGCCAGCAGCCATGAGCGCGAGATGACGGCGTGGGCCTTCAGCAGCTCGGTCGACGAGGTGGCGCTCATCTCGCTGGAGATGACGCTCTCCAGGTATTGCTCGACGGGCAGCTCATTGATGGCCTGCACGCGGTCGCTCTCGATGAGCAGCCGCAGGGTGCCGCGGAAGGTCTGCGCCTCGTGGCGCTCCCAGTGGAAGCCAACGCCGATGGTCACGTCGCTCAGGGTGAACGACGGCTGCTGGGCGCTCTGTCCCGGGCGTGGTGAGCCGGGCGCGGAAGGTGCCGGCAGGAAGCGCAGCTCGCGATACTGCTGCCCACGCCACAGCAGGGCTCCCTCGCTGATGGCGACGACCTGGCGGCCGGTCAACGTCTCGCCCTTCACCTGATAGTTGCCGTTGAGCACAAACTCTATCTGCTGGGCGCTGACAATGCCCACGCTGACCTGCGGCTCATCGATGTAGAACGTGTTGCTGTGCGGCCGCGAGGCCGTCTGTCGGATGCGCTCGGTCAGGGCCTGCAGCTCGCTCTCAGAGATGGAGCACTCCTGCAGCACGCCGACGGCCTGCTCGGCGGTCAGCGACAGGAAGTCGCTTTCGCGGGGCAGCACCAGCAGGCCTGCCATGTCGAGAGCACCGGGGCTGACCATCAGCTGGCCGTCGCCGGCAGCGTAGTAGCAGTCGGGGCGGTGCTTCTCACGGGGGAAGACGACGGTCAGCAGGTCGTCGCCCTGGCGCCAGCAGACGACGTTCATCATCGGTTCCGTCTGGCCTTCCTTCACCGTCATGCCGTTATAGAGCAAGGCAAAGAGCTGCTGGCTCTGCTCGCTCGACTTGGCACGTATGCAGAGGCACGGGCAGGGATAGTCGGCAACGACCGTCAGCACGGCCTCATTGTCAATCTCGACAACGGTCTTCAGATTGTGCTGCAGACGCTGCCACTGCTGCTGAAGGGGCAACTGCTGGCTGCTGCCGGCTTGCAGATGGGCATGGTCGGGAGCCGAGGCTCCACAGAGCGGGCCGTTGTAGAAGACCGTCAGCTCGGGGTAGGCCTCCAGCAGACGGAGCATTTCGCCGTACATGCCCCGCACCTGCTGCGGCTGATGCTTCAGCGAGGGCAGCGTGAAGTGCATGGGCAGAATGGGGTAGGGATTGACCAGCAGCTCGTAGTTGCCGTCCTGCTGCTTGGTGAGCTGCTCGGCGGGGCGATGCTCGGCACAGAGGAAGCAGGGGCGATGGGCCAGCGCTGCCCGTGTGACGTCGGCACCCGTTGAGCGGATGCGGGCGGGATTGTACTGCGCCACAAGGGTCAGCGCGTCGGTAGCGAGCTCGCGCGTTTGCACGCGTGACAGCTCACGATAGCGCTGTGCTGCCTCGGGCCACTGTCGTAGCTGGCGGTCGAAGAATCGGTCGAGCGGCGTGGACGTAGCAAGGGCGGTGCCCTGCTGGCGTGCCTTGATCTCGAGTGTGCGCAGACGGTCTTTGTAGAGATTGTTGGCATTGACGCGGTCAATGCTGAGCGCGGCATCGCTGTTGCCACCCCATCGGCGGCACAGGTAGAGCTCGTCGTAGATGCGTCCTATCGTGTAGCGGCGCGAGAACCACAGCCCCAGGGCGTAGTCCTCGCCATAGCTGGTGTTGGGCAGCTGCACCTGGCGCAGCAAGGGCGTAAAAAAGGCACGCGGCGCTCCGAGACCGTTGATGCGCAGCGCGTTGTTGGGGCCGTTCTCTACCGTCCACTCTCGGTGGGCAATGAGCCCCGGCGGCAGCGTGTTCAGGTCGAAGTCGCACATGCGGTAGCTGCCCACAAGCATGGCACACTTCTGGCGGTAGAACTCGTCGACGATGCGCTGCAGCGTCTGGGGCGAGGAATAGAGGTCGTCGCTGTCCAACTGGACGGCAAAGCGACCGCAGTGCTTGTCGTTCACTGCCAGGTTCCAGCAGCCGCCGATGCCGAGGTCGGTGCGGTCGGGCGTGAGGACAATGAGCGAAGGCTGAACGGTAGGGGGGGCATCTTGCACTACCTGAACGGGCGGCTGGGCGGAGTCAGCGTCCGTCGCCATCTGCCGTAGCAGCTCGCCCGTACGGTCGGTTGAGTGATTGTCGACAACAATAACGTTGAACATGAAGGTCGTCTGCTGGGACAGCGCGCTGCGAACGGCGTCGGCTATCGTCTTCTCACGGTTGTAGACGGGAATGATGACCGATGCCTCAACGTCGAACGCCTGCTCGCTGAAGTCTACTGCCTCGGTGGCCGACGGGTCAACGAGCGCACCGATGGCCTTCAGGTGCAGCGTGACGGCCTTCTCCATCTCAACCTGAACCTCGCGGTTGGCCGGATTGACATAGTCAAACTGCTTCTCGCCCGAGAGGCGCAGGTCGTTCTCTACTTCGGTGTAGAGGAATTCGTTCAGGTGCAGCAGCTCGCCCTGACGGCTCAGAAAGAGGCGCAGGTCGTAAAGACCGGCATACTCAAAGCTGTCGCGTGGCTCGTTGGCCCACTGCCGCAGCAGGTCGCCGCGCACGAAGAGCAGCGAGCCGAAGTCGAAGTCGTCGCGGACGCTGCCTAACTGGTAATCTATCGACGGGTGCTTCTCGATGACCCATTCCCGGTCGTCGGCTGCACCTGTTGCTGCCGAAGCATCATCGGCAGGTCGCTTCTTGGAGTAACGGTCGGCATAAACCATGGCTGCGCCACTGTCTGCGGCAACTCGGTGCAGGCGCTCCAAAGCGCCGGCACCCAGCTCTACGCCGGTTGGCTTAGTCATCAGGCACACATAGTCGGACTTGCTGGCAAGGGCCATCACGCGCAGCGACTCGGTCGCAGCCAGGCGCGACGGTATTTGCAGCCATTCGCAATCAGCGGGTTGGGAGTCGGTTGCATGTGACGAATATTGGAAAATGTGATGCACAATGGGGTTCAGCGACAGCGACGAGAGCAGCGCAGCATGCTGCCGACCACCGTCGTAAGGCACGAAAACGTCTATCTGTTGTATCATAATGCTTTAATTTCCGTGCAAAATTACTAAAAAAACACCATAAACCCAAACGTTTGTTGCCTTTTTCGCTAAAACGCTTTGGCATATCAACATTTTTTCGTACCTTTGCACCTCGTACACAATAAATATAATAAGGTATTATGAGAGATTTGTTCCAAGCATACCGCACGTTCTTTGGTAAGGGCGACGCCCTTTACCAGCTCTTTGCACCTTACCGCATCTGCCCTCTTGGCGCCCACGTTGACCACCAACACGGCCTCGTTACCGGCTTTGCCTTCGACAGCGGCATCGAGTTTCTCTTCTCGGCCACTGAGACAGGAAAGGTCGAGATGGCATCGCTGTCGTTCGAGGGCCTGATGACGTTCAACGTGCAGCGCCCCGTCGATGAGAAACAAGAAAACTGGGGCGACTACCTGCGCGGTGCCGTCTGGGCCTTGCAGCAGGACTTCCAGCTGAAGCAGGGCATACGCGGCATCATTCAGGGGAGCATGCCCATCGGCGGACTCAGCTCGTCGGCAGCACTGCTCTGCGGATTTGTCATGGCTATCGACAAGGTGAACCAGCTGGGGCTCACACGCATGCAGATCATAGAATATGCCAGCCGCGCCGAGCGCAACTACGTAGGGCTGAACAACGGCATCCTGGATCAGGCGTGCGTAGTGCTATGCGAGTCGGATAAACTGCTCTATCTCGACACCCGCACATCGGAATACAAACTGTTGCCCTTTGGCGACGGGCGCCAGCCGCTGCCCTTCAAGCTGGGAATATTCTTCAGCGGCGTCACCCGCAAACTGACGGGCACCGACTACAACCTGCGCGTCTCAGAGTGCAAGACGGCGGCGTGGATCATGCAGGCCTACGAGGGCGAGCCGCTGCACGAGCTGCAGGACACACGCCTGCGCGACGTCACGGAAGAGGTGTTCAAGAAGTACGAGGAGCGCATGCCCGAGCGTTTTGCCAAGCGGGCTCGCCACTTCTACACCGAGTGCGACCGTGTGGAAGAGGGTGTCAAGGCTTGGCAGAAAGGCGACATCAAGGCCTTCGGCGAGCTTATCTTCCAGAGCTGCGAAAGCTCGATGAACAACTACGAGTGCGGATCGCCTGAGCTGATAGCACTCTACAAGATTCTGCGACAGACGGAGGGTGTCTTCGGCGGACGCTTCAGTGGTGCCGGTTTCAAGGGTGCTTGCATCGCGCTGGTTGACCCTGCGAAGGAAGACTCCATTCGCCAATACGTCACCGAGGAGTATCTCAAGCAATACCCGCAATATCGCGACAGCTTCGAGCTGTTCTTCTGCGATCCCGCCAATGGCGTCGACTTTCTGTAGTCGGCGTCGACTTCCTGTAGTTTCTGTATGGTGCTATATCATAGCACCCCCACATAAGCACAACGCAAAAGAAAATGAAATCAATCATCATAGCAGCCGGTTACGCCACACGCCTCGGTGAGCTTACGAAGAACTTCCCCAAGCCACTGCTCAAGATAGGCAGTACCACTATCCTCGACCGCATGCTCGACGACCTCGACACCATTGATGTCATCACCGAGCACATTGTCGTCACCAATCACAAGTTCGCCCACATCTTCGACGAGTGGGCAGCACAGCGACTGGTCGCCACCAACGCTGAAGTACCACGCAAGCCCATCACCATCATCGACGACGGTACGGAAACCAACGAGACGCGTCTCGGCGCTGTCTGCGACCTGTTGCTGGCCATCGAGCAGTTAGAGAAACAGTCGTCTGACCAATTGTCAGATAGTCAGTCGTCCAATAGTCAATATCCCGACGACCTGCTGGTGGCAGCGGCCGACAACATTCTCTACTTCTCGTTTAAGGAATTCGTCGACTTTGCCTACGAGAAGCAGACCTCGTGCATCATGTGCCACGAACAGCCATCCATTGAGAAGCTGCAGCGCACTGGCGTCATCGAGGTCGACGACCAATGGCGCGTGCTCAACATGGAAGAGAAACCACAGCAGCCGCGCTCGCACTGGGCCGTGCCACCCTTCTACATCTACTTGAAGAAAGACCTGCCGCTGGTGCGTGCATCCGTCGACAACGGCTGCGGCAAGGATGCCCCTGGCAACCTGGCTCACTACATGGTGCAGCGCACCACGATGCACGCATGGCCCATGACGGCCGGACGTTTCGACATCGGGTCGCTCGACACCTACTACGAGGCGCAGCGGCTTTTTGCTTAACCCCTCCGTTTGTCCCGTATGTTGCGATATCATCGCTCCCTCCGTTTGTCCCGTATGTTGCGATATCATCGCAACCCCCAAAACAAAACCACAATGAACAAAGTAACTCTCGAAAACAAGAACATCCTCGTAACCGGCGCTGCCGGCTTCATCGGTTCCAACCTTGTCAAACGCCTGCTCAAGGATACCACGACGGCCACCATCATCGGCATCGACAATATGAACGACTACTATGACGTGCGCCTCAAGGAGATGCGCCTCAAGGAGCTCGAAGCCGACCAACGCTTTGTCTTCGTGCGGGGCGACATTGCCGACCGCACACTCATCGACCGGCTCTTTGCGGAGTATCGCCCTGCCGTGGTAGTGAACTTGGCAGCACAGGCAGGTGTGCGCTACAGCATTACCAATCCTGATGCCTACATACAGTCGAACATCATCGGCTTCTACAACATTCTTGAAGCCTGTCGACACAGCTATGACAACGGACAGACGGGCGTGGAGCATCTGGTGTATGCTTCGTCGTCCAGCGTCTACGGTTCGAACAAGAAGGTGCCTTACTCTACCGACGACAAGGTGGATAACCCCGTCTCGCTCTATGCAGCCACAAAGAAGAGCAACGAGCTGCTGGCTCACGCCTACTCTAAGCTCTACAACATCCCCTCCACCGGATTGCGATTCTTCACCGTCTACGGTCCTGCCGGACGTCCCGATATGGCCTACTTCGGATTCACCAACAAGCTGCGCCGGGGAGAGACCATCCAGATATTCAACTACGGCAACTGTAAGCGCGACTTCACCTTTGTCGACGACATCGTCGAGGGTGTGGTGCGTATCATGCAGGGCGCTCCTGAGAAACGAAACGGCGAGGACGGGCTGCCATTGCCGCCATATAACGTCTACAACATTGGCAACTCTAACCCTGAGAACCTGCTCAACTTTGTTGACATCTTGCAACAGGAGCTGCTACGCGCCGGCGTGCTGCCTCAGGATTATGACTTCGAGGCCCACAAGGAGCTGGTGCCCATGCAGCCGGGTGATGTTCCCGTGACCTACGCTGACACCAGTGCTCTGGAGCGCGACTACGGCTTCAAACCCTCAACATCGCTTCGCGATGGCCTGCGCGCCTTTGCGGAGTGGTACGCGGAGTTCTATAAATAATCTGTCTGGGCTTTGGTCGTTATAACGAGATAACGAAATAACGTTATAACGA
>CAMNJY010000081.1 GCA_946541745.1 uncultured Prevotellaceae bacterium | reverse complement strand
TAGGCGTGGGACTTTACACCCGTAAGCAGGCCAGCAGTGTTGAAGGATTCGTGTTAGGCGGACGTGCCGTAGGCCCCTGGCTGACGGCCTTTGCCTATGGCACCTCCTATTTCTCGGCAGTGGTCTTCGTGGGCTATGCCGGACAGTTCGGCTGGAAATACGGCCTCTCCAGCACCTGGATAGGTGTGGGCAACGCCGTGATTGGCTCGCTCCTGGCCTGGATAGTGCTGGGACGGCGCACCAAGCTCATGACCCAGCACATAGAAAGCCGCACCATGCCCGACTTCTTCGGCACCCGTTTCCAGGACCAGGGGCTCCGTGTGGCTGCCTCCATCATTGCCTTCGTGTTTCTCATACCCTACACCGCAGGCGTCTACAAGGGCATCTCCACCCTTTTCGAGATGGGCTTTGGCATACCCTATGAATACTGCGTGGTAATCATGGCCGCCCTCACCGCCGTCTATGTCATCCTGGGCGGCTATAAGGCTACGGCCATGAACGACTTCATACAGGGCATCATCATGCTCTTCGGCATCGTGGCCGTCATTGTAGCAGTCATCATGGCCCAGGGTGGCCTCAGCGAGGCCGTAGGCAAACTGGCCGTGCTGCCCGCCGACGGTGCTGCCGAGCCCGGCAGCGGCATGTTCGCCACATGGTTTGGCCCCGACCCGTGGGGACTGCTCGGCGTGGTCATACTGACTTCGCTCGGCACCTGGGGACTGCCCCAGATGGTGGGCAAATTCTACAGCATCACCGACGAGTCGGCCATTCGCCGAGGCACCATTATCTCTACCGTCTTTGCCTTCATCGTGGCCGGCGGCTGCTACTTCCTCGGCGGCTTCGGCCGACTCTACGAGCCCGTCATTGCCCCCAACGGCAAGATAGCCTTCGACTCCATCGTGCCGGCCATGCTCGTCACCCTGCCCGACATTCTCATAGCCCTCGTGGTGCTACTGGTGCTGTCGGCCTCCATGTCGACGCTGGCCTCGCTGGTGCTCACCTCCAGCAGCACAATGACCCTCGACCTCATCTATCGCGACAAGAAGTCGCTGCCCGGCGAGGTGGAGGAAGGCACCATCGACGACATCGTCAGCGAGCGCATAGAGCGCCGCAAGGTAGTGGTTATGCGTGTGCTGATCATGTTCTTCATAGCCATTTCGCTGCTCATAGCCCTCAACCCGCCGACGTTCATCGCCCAGCTGATGGGTATTTCGTGGGGCGCGCTGGCCGGTGCCTTCCTGGCACCCTTCATGCTGGGCCTCTACTGGCGCGGGGTCACCACGGCCAGCGTCTGGGCCTGCTTCATCTGGGGTGTGGGCCTGACAGTGGTCAACATGCTCATAGGCAACCCCATCAACCCCATCAACTGCGGTGCCATCGCCATGGTCGGCGGCTTCCCCGTGGTATGGCTCGTCAGCCTGGTCAGCAAGAAACTGCCCAGCCACACGGTTGACAGCATCTTTGAGTGCTACCGGTAAAGACAAAAAGAAAAATCGGAAACCTTCGTTGAAAGAGGTTTCCGATTTCTCTTTTTTGAGAGGTGCCTAGCAGATTCGAACTGCTGTAGACGGTTTTGCAGACCGTTGACTAAGCCACTCATCCAAGGCACCTTGTCATATTTGCGGTTGCAAAGGTAGCTATTTTATTTGGAACGGCCAAATTTTTCACCCACTTTTTTGTCGCAGACCTGATTTTTGAGGCTACAGCCGATACATCCGCCGCAAGGGTCGGCCTTTTCTGTCCACAGCCGACGAAGCCGCCACACTACATAGAGAGCCGCCGCCAGCAAGGTGATGACCACTATCAGCATCTGTATCATTGCACACCGTCGGCAAAGAAACGCTGATACTCTGATTCAAAGTTGGGAGTAAACACCCCCTGGCCTATCTGGCTCAGAATCTCCTCGCGGCTCCAGAAACGCCCGTCAGCCAGCTCGTCGGCACTGGGCTTCACTGCGCCGTCGTAAACGGCACGGTGGACATAGACAAGTTCCTTCTCGCGAGCGGTTTCAAACACATAGCTGCCCAGGCTGACAGGCTCGAAGTCGGTGATGCCCAACTCTTCACGGACCTCACGACGGAGGGCCATATCGACATTCTCGCCGAAATCTACGTGCCCCCCGCAGGCGGTGTCCCACTTGCCGGGCTGTATGTCCTTCCACTCAGGCCGTTTCTGCAGGTAAAGTTCTCCACGGCTGTTGAAGAGGTGTAGATGAACCACGGGGTGAAGCACCTTGCTGCCGCCGTGGGCCTGGCCCCGTGTGATGCTGCCGAGTATGTTGCCTTGTTCGTCTACCACGGGGTAGAGCTCGTTCATATTGTCCATAGTTGCGGTGTCAGAGTTTTGAAAGTTTACGTAGCATGAGCTTATTGATAACCTGTATGCGCCGCCCACTCTTCTCTATATCCTCGCGTACATTATTAATATTATTAAACAGGTCGCTGAAGGCGTTGAGCACGGGGTTAGGCTGGGCGGGGTCTTCGGTGGCCTCTGGGTTGGTCACTATGCGCAGCCCCAGATGCTCTATACTGACGTCGATGTCGGGTCCGGTCATGATGGGGTCGCCGTCGTAGTGGATGGCTCCAGCCTCTGCGCGGTGTATATGGAGATGGCTCGTGCGGAAGGTTTTTATCTTTGAATTGTTGCCCAGCGTTTTCATGAAAAGGTCGGCGGCTATCTGCGGCGCATCGAGCACGTCGAAGGGTTCCATGATGATGACATCCATCTGGCCGTCCTTCATGGTGGCCCCCGGGGCTATATAGGCGTTGTTGCCATACTGCGAGGCATTGGCACAGGCTATGAGGAAGGCCTTGTAGCGGTGGGTGCCCGTGTCGTCTATCACCTCATAGGTCTCGGGTTTGTATTTCAGCCCCTCCTTCAGCACGTTTTCCACATAGGTGGCAGGACCGCGCTTGCCTGCCTCGGCAAACTTCAGCGATATGAAGGCGTCGAAGCCCATGCCGCAGGTACAGAAGAATGGCAGGTCGTTGATAATGCCATAGTCGAAGGCCTCAATCTGGCGGTGGCTGATAATCTCGAGGCTGCGGCGCATATCAATGGGCAGACACAGATGGCGGGCCAGCCCATTGCCCGACCCGCTGGGCACGATAGCCAGGGCCGTAGGCGTCTGTACCAGTGAGCGCGCCACCTCGTTGACCGTGCCGTCGCCTCCCACGGCCGCCACGATGTCGACACCCTCACTGACACATTGGCGCGCCAGTTCTGAGGCGTGACCGGCATACTCGGTGTACAGTATGCGCCACTCAAACCGGCTGTCGTCGAGGGTGGCCGCTATGAGTCCCGGTAAAGCCTCTTTGGAGCGAGTGCCCGAAATGGGGTTCACTATGAAAGTAATGGTACTCTTTTTGCTGTTCATGTATGCAAAAGTACAAATTATGTCTGAAATAATCGCTTTTTATGCACTAAATTTCTCAAAAACAAACAATTATTATAAAAAAGATGCACTGTTTCATAAAAAATGTGTAACTTTGCAGCCTAAATAAAACAAAATTCAGAAAACTATACCGATATCGGAATGGGACAGTTACAAAAAAAATATGAGAAATACCGTGAGCCCCAGAAGTTCATGGAAATGGATGTGTACCCCTATTTCCGCGCCATTGAGGGGAAACAGGGTACAGAGGTTGAAATGGGGGGCCATAAGGTTCTTATGTTCGGCTCAAACGCCTATACAGGGCTGACCGGCGACCAGCGCATCATTGACGCTGCCAAGGCTGCCTTAGACAAGTATGGGTCAGGATGTGCCGGCAGCCGTTTCCTCAACGGCACACTCGACCTGCACGTTCAGTTGGAAAAGGAAATTTCAGAGTTCATCGGCAAGGACGACTGCCTTTGCTTCTCTACGGGTTTCTCCGTAAACCAGGGCGTACTGGCAATGGTGGTAGGCAAGGACGACTACATCATCTGCGACGATCGTGACCACGCCTCCATTGTGGACGGTCGTCGTCTTTCGTTTGCCAAGCAGCTGCACTACAAGCACAACGACATGGACGACCTGGAGCGCGTGCTGCAGAAGCTGCCCTACGAGGCCATCAAGCTGATTGTCGTCGACGGTGTGTTCTCCATGGAGGGCGACCTGGCCAAGCTGCCCGAGATAGTAGAGCTGAAGCATAAGTACAACTGCTCCATCATGGTAGACGAGGCCCACGGCATAGGTGTCTTTGGCCGTCAGGGCCGCGGTGTTTGCGACCACTTCGGACTGACTGACGAGGTGGACCTTATCATGGGCACCTTCTCCAAGTCGCTCGCCTCCATTGGTGGCTTCATAGCCTCCGACTGGGACACCATCAACTTCCTGCGCCACACATGCCGCACCTATATCTTCTCGGCCTCCAACACGCCCGCAGCTACCGCCGCCGCCATGGAGGCCCTGCACATCATACAGCAGGAGCCCGAGCGCATACAGGCTTTGTGGGATGTCACCAACTACGCCCTGAAGCGTTTCCGTGAAGAGGGTTTCGAGATTGGCGATACCGAGAGCCCCATCATACCGCTCTACGTCCGCGATGTTGACAAGACATTCCTCGTCACAGCCCTCGCCTTCAAGGCCGGTGTGTTCATCAACCCCGTCATCCCGCCGGCATGTGCGCCTCAGGACACCCTGGTGCGCTACGCCCTGATGGCCACCCACACCAAGGAGCAGGTAGACCGCTCTGTCGTGGCACTGAAAAAGATTTTCACCGAGCAAGGTATCATAAAATAGGGTCATGAAACTAACCGACATACTTTCTGGCAATGTAAATGTTGCTGAGTGGGAACAGAAGGGGTACCAACTTCCCAAGTTTGACATTAAGGCCGTACGCCAGAAGACAGCTCAAGAACCAACATGGGTACACTTCGGCGGAGGCAACATCTTCCGTGCATTCCCTGCCGCCATACTGAATGATGCCCTGAATACGGGTCAGTACGACCGCGGTGTCATCGTTGCCGAGACTTTCGACTTTGAGGTAATCGACAAGGCTTACGCCCCCTACGAGAATTTGTCGCTACTGGTATCACTGCAGTCTGACGGCAATATCGAGAAGAAGGTCATTGCCAGCATCACCGAGGCCCTGAAAGCCGACTACCAGTTCCAGGACTGGCAGCGGCTGACAGACATCTTCAAGGCACCAAGCCTTCAGATGATCTCGTTCACCATCACTGAGAAAGGCTACACCTGGAATGAGGCCGACCTGGCGAGAGGCCTGCAGCCCGTGCTGGCTATGGGCAAGGTGTGCGCCCTGCTGTTAGAGCGCTACAAGGCTGGACAACTGCCCCTGACGGTGCAGTCGATGGACAACTGCTCACACAACGGCGACCGCGTGAAAGCCGGCATCATGGCCTACGCCGACCGGTGGCTGAAGGACGGTCTGGTGGAGCAGTCGTTTGTTGACTACCTGAAGGACGAGACGAAAGTCACCTTCCCATGGTCGATGATTGACAAGATAACGCCGCGCCCTCATGAAAAAGTGAAGGAACTGCTGCAGAAAGACGGGTTCGAGGACAACGACTACATAGAGACGGCCAAGCACACCTTTACCGCCCCCTTTGTCAATGCCGAGGAAGTGCAGTATCTGGTTATCGAAGACCATTACACCAACGGCCGGCCACCGCTTGACCTGGGCGGTGCACTCTACACCACCCGCCAGACCGTAGACCAGGTGGAGACCATGAAGGTGACCACCTGTCTGAACCCGCTGCACACGGCCATGTCCATCTATGGCTGCATGCTGGGCTATACACTCATATCGGCAGAGATGGCCGACCCTGACCTGCGCCCCTTTGTCCAGAAGTTAGGCTATATAGAAGCCATGCCCGTGGTCACCGACCCCGGTGTGCTCAATCCATACGAGTTCATCGGTGCCGTCATCAACCGCCGCCTGCCCAATCCCTTCATGCCCGACGCTCCCCAGCGTATCGCCATGGACACCAGTCAGAAACTGCCCATACGTTTCGGCGAAACCATCAAGAAGTACCTGCAGCGCGGGCTCGACATGGGAAACCTGGTGCTCATACCGTTGACGCTGGCCGGCTATGCACGCTACCTGAAAGGCATAGACGACTGCGGCAAGCCCTTTGAGCCATCGCCCGACCCCATGCTCAGCGAACTGCAGCAGATAGTGGCACCGCTTGAAATCGGAAAGGAGCATCAGGACTACTCGTGCCTCCACCAGTTATACAGCCGCAAGGATGTGTTTGGCCTCGACTTGTACGAAGCCGGGCTGGGTGAGCAGATTGAAGGCATGGTGCGCGAACTGTATGCCGGTCCCGGTGCTGTCAGGCAGACACTCCATAAGTACGTCGCAGCAAGATAAGTATTCAATAAAAACCATAAAAAAAAGGTTGCCTTCTCACGGGCAACCTTTTTATTATGTCATTTGATGAACTCCACCTTGGAAGCATCGCGCGGTTTGGCATCGGGCCGCTCGTCAGGATAGCCCACGGCAATGATGTAGTTCAGCGTATAGTCGGCAGGAATGTTGAGCCGCTCCATGAAGAACCGCGCCTCAGCCTCAGCCTTCAGGAAGCGCACTGGCCCGCCGAGACAGCAGGTGCCAAGTCCCATTGACTGCGCGGCCAGCATGACATTCTGTCCCAGCAGTCCGGCGTCAAGCTCACCACCGCCATTGGCCGGCGTGCAGACACAGATAATGTTGGGAGCATTGCGGAACATGTTCTTGAACCCCGGGTCACGATTCACCTGGTCGGCATTCTTCTTGCGGTAGAGCTCTGTCACGCGGCTGATGAGCTGCTGGTCTTCAACCACTCGGACGAGCCACGGCTGGCGGTTCATGCCACTGGGGGCATTGATGGCGCAGCGGGCCAATACCTCCAGCTTCTCATGCTCCACGGGCTTATCTAAATACTTACGGATGGAGCGACGACCCATGATAGCACTCACCACGGGGTTCAGCTCCTGCTGAATGCCGGCCTCCACGTCGCTCATCTTGTCGGTAGGCTCGTAACGCTTGACAACCCGGCCGTCACGGGAAACAAGAAACTTGGTGAAATTCCACTTGATGTCGGCCGACTTGGCATATTCTGCATCGCGACGCTTCATCATCTCGTCCATTGAGCGCCCACGATTGTCGCTCAAGTCGAATCCGCCGAATCCCCTCTGCGCCTTTAAATAGGTGAAAAGAGGTGAGGCATTGGCACCATTGACGTCTATCTTGTCAAACTGAGGAAACTTGATGGCGAAGTTGGCCGTACAGAACTCATGGATTTCCTGAATGGAGCCGGGTGCCTGCTGGCCGAACTGGTTGCAAGGGAAATCCAGTATTTCGAGGCCCTCAGCACGATACTTCTCATAGAGGGCTTCCAGTTCTTTATACTGGGGTGTAAATCCGCATCGCGTAGCAGTGTTGACCACCAAGAGCACCTTACCCTTGTAGTCAGACAGCGAAATCTGCCGGCCCTCATCGTTAGTCACTTTGAAATCATAAATGTTTTGTGCTGGCAATGCCACCGCGCACAGGACAGCTGCAAGACTGAATACCAGTCGGCTGACCAATTTGCATGTACGTGTCATTTCTTTTTTTTATAATTTATTGTTTAACGGTAACGGCTTCAAAGTTACAACTTTATTCCGACAAAGCACCGTAAACACGCCAAAAATTTACATTATTTAGAATATTTTTCTTTTCGGAGTCTATAGATGCAGACGGGTTAGAAAATATTATCATAAAAAACATAATACTAAGCTATTCTTTCTGAATTTAAGCTGAAATTTGGATGATTCATCTAAACATAGTACCTTTGCACCGTCGAAAGTTACTAATCAATAAAATAAGAAAGGATTTAACTATGAGTACAAAGAAGAACTACCGTTTCGAGACTCTGCAACTCCACGTAGGCCAGGAACAGGCCGACCCCGCTACCGACGCCCGCGCAGTACCTATCTATCAGACCACGAGCTATGTGTTCCACAACTCCCAGCACGCCGCCGACCGCTTCGGGCTGCGCGATGCCGGCAACATTTACGGCCGTCTGACCAACTCAACCCAGGGCGTGTTCGAAGACCGTATAGCTGCCCTTGAGGGCGGTGTGGCCGGACTGGCTGTAGCATCGGGCGCTGCCGCCATCACCTATGCCTTAGAGAACATCGTACTGGCTGGCGACCACATCGTGGCTGCCGACAACCTCTACGGCGGATCCTACAACCTGATTACTCACACCTTAGCCAGCCAGGGCATCGCCAACACCATCGTCAACGTGAACGACCTCAACGCCCTCGAAGCCGCCATCAAGCCCAACACCAAAGCTGTGTTTGCCGAGACCTTCGGCAACCCCAACAGTGACGTGCTCAACATTGAGGGCGTCGCCGAGGTAGCCCATCGGCACAACCTGCCGCTGATTATCGACAACACCTTTGGCACACCTTACCTGATACGCCCCTTGGAGCACGGTGCCGACATCGTCGTCCATTCGGCCACCAAGTTCCTCGGCGGTCACGGCTCGTCGCTCGGCGGTGTCATTGTCGACGGAGGTAAGTTCCCGTGGAAAGCCAATGCCGACAAGTATCCGACACTGGCCAAACCCGACCCCTCATACCACGGCATTGTCTTTGCCGACGCCGTAGGGGCTGCCGCCTACGTTACCCGCATCCGTGCCGTGCTGCTGCGCGATACCGGTGCCGCCATCTCGCCCTTCAACGCCTTCATCCTGCTGCAGGGCGTAGAGACCCTCTCGCTGCGCGTGGAACGTCATGTGGAGAACGCGCTGAAGGTGGTCAGCTTCCTTGCCAACCATCCGAAGGTGGCAAAGGTCAACCACCCAGCACTCGAAAGTCATCCCGACCACGCTCTCTACAAGAAATACTTCCCACAGGGCGGCGGCTCCATTTTCACCTTCGAGGTGAAGGGCGGTCAGGACGAGGCCTGGCGATTTATCGATGCCCTTCAGATATTCTCGCTGCTGGCCAACGTGGCCGACGTGAAGAGCCTGGTCATCCACCCCGCTACCACCACTCACTCACAACTGTCGCCTGAGGAACTTGAGGAACAGCACATCACCCCGGCCACCATCCGCCTGTCAATAGGCACAGAGCACATTGACGACATCATCGACGACCTCTCGCAGGCGCTCGACAAGATTTAATGCTCAAAAAGATGAATATATAAAAAATTATTAGTACTTTTGCAGTCAGAACCTATAAATTACAACAATATGGCTAACATTGCTAAACAACTCACAGAGCTCATCGGCAACACTCCGCTACTTGAGCTCAACAAATTCTCGAAGGAGAAAGGTGTGGAAACGCCCATCATTGCCAAAATAGAGTATTTCAACCCCGGCGGCAGCGTCAAAGACCGCATAGCCCTGGCCATGATTGAGGATGCTGAACAGCGCGGCATACTGCAACCTGGTGCTACCATCATCGAGCCCACCTCTGGCAATACCGGTGTAGGACTGGCCTTAGTATCGGCCGTAAAGGGCTACCACCTCATACTGACCATGCCCGAGACGATGAGCATAGAGCGCCGCAACCTGGTAAAGGCTTATGGCGCCGAGGTGCGGCTGACTTCGGGTAAAGACGGTATGCCGGGAGCAATACGTGCTGCCGAAGCCCTGCGCGACAGTATTCCCGGGAGCGTCATCCTGCAGCAGTTTGAAAACCCCGCCAACCCTGCCAAGCACTATGCCACGACAGGTCCTGAAATATGGGCACAAACCGACGGACAGGTTGACATCTTCGTGGCTGGCGTCGGTACCGGCGGCACCGTTTCGGGCGTAGCCAAATACCTGAAGGAGCAGAACCCACAGGTGAAGGTGGTAGCCGTAGAGCCTAAGTCGAGCCCTGTGCTGAACGGAGGCCAGAGCGGTCCGCACAAGATTCAGGGCATCGGCGCAGGCTTCATACCCAAGACATACAACGGCGACCTCATTGACGAGGTGTTCGACGTTGAGAACGATGCAGCTATCCGTACCGGCCGTGAAATTGCAAAGACCGAGGGATTGTTGGTAGGCATTTCGGCAGGCGCAGCCCTCTACGCCGCTATCGAACTGGCCCGTCGTGCCGAAAACAAGGGCAAGCACATCGTGGTGCTGCTTCCCGACACAGGCGAGCGCTACCTCTCGACAGTACTCTACGCCTTCGAAGACTATCCGCTATAGGAAAAGGTGAAAAAGTAAAAACACAGCCAGTTTGTTAATAAGTGCAAACTGGCTGTGTTTTTTTTATCATTACATTTCTTAATCTTTACATTTTTCTATACCTTTGCACCGCCGTTGGAGAAGGCCCCGCTTGTAGATGGGGCACCGGCGGAAAGAAAAATTGCATAGAAATATGAAAGTAATGAAATTCGGCGGAACGTCCGTAGGTTCC
>CAMNJY010000080.1 GCA_946541745.1 uncultured Prevotellaceae bacterium | reverse complement strand
TTCGAGAAGCTCGACATCCGCGTCGGCCTGGTGAAGCAGTGCCAGCGCGTGCCGAAGTCGAAGAAGCTGCTGCAGTTCACCATCGACGACGGTTCGGGCCAGGACCGCACCATCTGCTCGGGCATTGCCGCCTTCTACGAGCAGCCCGAGGCGCTTATCGGCAAGCGCATCCTCTTCGTGGCCAACTTTGCGCCGCGCAAGATGATGGGCATTGAGAGCCAGGGCATGATCCTTTCGGCCGTCGACAGCGATGAGAGCCTCAGCGTGGTGACCACCACGAAGGACGTGAAGCCCGGCAGCCAGGTGGGATAGTTGATAATTGGAAATTGAGAATTGAAAATTGAGAATAGGACAGCAGTATTCCCCTATGTAGCTGTGCTGATAGCTGCAGTGGTGATGGGGAGCGTTGACGGCGACCTGCTGTACACCGCACAGGAGCAGAACCTGTTTCTGCACACGCCGCTGTTCTTCCGTCAGCAGATGGTTGTCAGCGGCGGACTGCTGACGTGGGTGGGCTGCTACCTGACGCAGTACTTTTATTACCCGGTGCTCGGAGCCGTCCTGTTAGGACTGCTCTGGGCACTGCTGCTCTGGTTGCTGCGCCATGCGTTCCGCCTGGGCAGCACCTGGCCGGGGCTGGTGCCCGTGGCCTGCTTGATGCTGACAGTGGGCACCCTGGGCTACTGGGTCTACTACCTGAAGCTCGGCGGCGCCTTGTTCGCCGCCACCGTGGGCACGGTTGTCGCCGTCGCCATGGTATGGGCCTACCGCAGTCTGCCCCGCCGCTGGTGGCTGCGTTCGCTGTTCATTCCGCTGGCAGCCAGCGTCGGCTATCCGCTTTTCGGCTTCTACGGCCTGTGGGGCGTGCTCATGATGGGGCTGACGGCGTGGCGCACCGACGGGCGTACCGTCCACCACGTGGCCGACAGCCTACTGGCCGTCGTGGCGGTCGTCACCGTTCCACTGGTCTGTTACTACACCGTCTACCACGAAACCCACCTCGCCGGCATCTACTGGACGGCCCTCCCCGTCTTTGCCATGCACGGTCACAGCTATCCTGCCTACTATCTGCCTTACGTCTTTCTCGTCCTCACCGTCATTCTCCTCGCCCTTCACCCTTCCCCCAAGTCCCTTCACCCTTCACCTAAGTCCCTTCACCCTTCACCCTTCACCCTTCACCATATCCCCGTCATTGTGGCTGCCGCAGCCGTCATCGCCTTCTGGTACAAGGACGGCAATTTCCATCGCGAGCTGGCCATGAGGCGCTGCATAGACACGCAGCAGTGGGAACGGCTGTTAGAGACGGCCCGCAGGGCCAAAGGCGAACCTACGCGGGCCATGTGCCTGATGCAGAACCTGGCACTCTTCCGGTTGGGACGCAGCGGCACCGACGCCTTCCTGTACCCCCAGGGCGCCAGGCGCCCCGATGCCCCTTTCAGCGTGCGCACGGTACACACCGTAGGCAAGGTGCTCTACCTGCACTACGGCATACCCAACTACTGCTACCGCTGGTGCATGGAGGATGGCGTGGAGTATGGCTGGACGGTAGAGAAGCTGAAGCTGATGACCCTCTGCGCCCTCATCAACGGCGAGCCGGTAGCCGCCCAGCGGTTTATCAACCTGCTTAAGAAGACCGACTTCAACGACGCGTGGGCTCGCCGCTACGAGGAATACCCCTATCGCCCGCAGCTCGTCGTCGACGACCCGGGGTTGAGTCCCATCCTGCCGCTGCTGCGCTCTGACGACTTCCTGACCGCCGACCAGTCGCAGCAGGAGCTGTTCCTCTTTGAACACTTCCTCAGCACCGCCGGCGAGAACGCTGAACAGCAGCGGCTGACGCGCTTTGCCAGCACCTACTACCGCCGCAACCGCCAACCCTTAATTGAGCCGTAGCCCATGAAACGCCCTCTCTACATGCTTATCGTGGCGGCCATCGCCCTCATAGCCTGCTCGGGGCCAACGGTGCCCGGACACTTCAACGAGGTGAAGGCACTGCCGCCCATCTATCCCGACTATACCGACGTCACCGTGCCGGTGAACATAGCGCCCCTGTGCTTCGAACTGCTCAACGGGGCCGACGAGGCTGTCACGCGCTTTACGGCCGGCAGCCGCGAAATGCTCTGCGACGGCCTGAAGGTGCGACCCGACGCTGAGGAGTGGCACGCCCTGGCCAGTGCTGCCCGCGACGGCAGCATTAGCGTTGAGGTCTACACCCGCAGCGGCGACCGGTGGACGCGCTTCAAGCCCTTCAGCATCTACGTCTCGGCTGACAGCATCGACCCGTGGATGAGCTACCGCATGATTTCGCCCTCGTATGTGTCGTACGAGGAGCTGACCATCAACCAGCGGTGCCTGGAAAATTTCGATGAGCGCGTCATTGCCGACAACATGCTGTGCTCCTCCGAGTCGGGCGGGCAGTGCATCAACTGCCACAGCTACCAGCAGCACGACCCCCAACGCCTGCAGCTGCACGCCCGGCAGACCCACGGCGGCACCTTCATACTGAGTGACGGGTACATGGAGAAGGTAGACATAAAAGCTACCACCGCCTACAGTAAGTCCAGTCATGACACATCGCCCGCCGTCTACCCCGCCTGGCACCCCCGGCTGCCGCTCATAGCCTACTCCACCAACTCCACCATGCAGACATTCCACACGGTACACACCAACAAGATAGAGGTGATTGATGGCGAGAGCGGACTCATACTCTACGACGTTGACCACCATAAGGTGACGCCCATAGAAGACCGGCGCGACGAACTGGAGACCTATCCCTGTTGGTCTGCCGACGGACGGTGGCTCTACTACGTCAGTGCCCACTTCAGCTACCGGGCCGACAGTGTAGATACCGAGGACATCATCCTCAGGGCCAAGGAGGTGAGATACAACCTCTACCGCAAGGCCTTCGACCAGCAGACCCGCCGATTCGGCGAACGCCAGTTGGTACTGGCTGCCGACTCGATGGGCCTCAGTGCCACCCTGCCGCGCGTGTCGCCCGACGGCCGCTGGCTTATGTTCACCATGGCCGCCTACGGTTGCTTCCACATCTGGCACCACGACGCCGACCTCTGGCTCATGGACCTGCACGACGGTAGCATACGGCCCTTGGAGGCGGCTAATTCCGACGACACGGAGAGCTACCACAGCTGGTCGTCGAACGGGCGTTGGGTGGTGTTTTCGTCACGGCGCAACGACGGCAACTTCACCCGCCCCTTCTTTGTCCATATCGACAAAAACGGACAGGCCGCGAAGCCCTTCGAGCTGCCGCAGGCCGACCCCGACCTGCACCGCCAGCTGCTGAAGAGCTACAACGCGCCGGAACTGATGCGCGGCCCGGTCACCGTCACGCCGCAGCAGGTAGCCGCCACGATGAAGGGCGACGGCGTGAGCACCCGGTGACGGCGGGCGCTGCTTTAAGAGGAGGGGTGAGAGGACGGCTGGACAAGGCTTCGCCACTTGAAATAGCCGAAGACGGCGATGACCACGTAGAGGGCGTAGAGCGAAGCCTTGAAAGGAATGTCCTTGTAGAAATAGAGCACGGAGGTGACTATGTCGACAATTATCCAGATAAACCACTGCTCTAAGTATTTATGTGCCAACGCCCAGATGCCGACTATGCTCAGGGCGGTGGTGAACGAGTCGGCCAGCGGCACATTGCTGTTGGTAAACGTCACCAGCAGCCAATAGATAAGGGCCCACACGGCACCGGTTGCGGCCAGCCATGGCAGCAACAAGTGGCGCGGGAAATGGCGGATGGGTGCTCCATCGTTGATTTGGGAACTTTTGTGCACATCGGAATTCGTTCTCTGTGGAGCAACCCACCGCCAGTAGCCGTAGACGGTCATCGAGAGATAGTAGAACTCCATGCCGCAGTCGGCGTAGAGCCCCTTCTGGTAGTAGAGCACAATGCCCAGGGCCTGCATCACGAAACCCACTGCCCACATCCAGGCGCTGGCCCTATACTCCAGCAGGATATAGGCCAGCCCCAGGATGGTGGTGGTGATGTCGAGCCAGTGTGCTGCTACGAAGTCAGTCATCATTTCAGAAAATAATCAGAACCGCAGCGTGACATTGCCCATCATGGTGAAGCCCGACATGGGTATGAAGCCAATCTGGTAATAGCGGTTGTCGTTAGAGTGGCCGCCGCTGGCATAGATGGCAGAGTAGACCCAGCCACTGGCCGCATAGCGGCGGCTGAACACGTTGTTGAAATTCAGGCCGAAGATAGCCTCGCGCAGCACCTTCTTAGGACGCAGCGTGTAACTGAGGCTGGCGTTCGACACCGAGTAGCAGGGCAGCGCACGGTCGGCATTCGCGGTGTTGTCAAGATACTGGCGGCTGACGAAGTTGGTGTGCCACGTCAGCTGTGCGCCACGATAGTGCAGGTTGACAAAGCCGTTGAGGATGGTAGAGGGCGAGAAGGCCAGCGTAGAGTTGTCGTAGTGAATGGTGGCGGTGCCGTTGTCCCAGTCCTCCACCACCTCGTCGAAGTCCTTCACCTTGTTTCGGCTCAGGGCGGCGTTACCCTCTATGGTGAGCCACGACGTGGGGTCGATGCCGGCCTGCAGCTCAACGCCCATGCGGTAGCTGTCCTTGATGTTGGTGGTCAGCGCCTCGCCGATGTCGCTCAGCTCGCCCGTCTGCACAAACTGGTCTTTATAGTCCATATAATAAAGGTTCACGCCCGCGCGCCAAAGGTTGCCGGTGTAGGTGTAGCCCGCCTCGTAGTCTAACAGCTGCTCGGCCTTGGGGGCGGGGTAGGAGCCGTTGTCGGTGAAGTTGTTGCGCTCAGGCTCGCGGTGGCTCATGGCCACCGATCCGTAGAAGCGGTGGCCTGCCAGCTGCCAGGAGAACCCGGCCTTGGGGTTCAGGAAGTCGTACTTCTTGTCGATGTCGAGCTGTTGGTTGTAATAGGCTGAGGCATCGCTGTAGAACTTGTCGTTGATGCCGTTGGTCTCGTAGCTGACGTGGCGGTACTGCAGGTCGGCGAAGACGTCCCACTGGCTGCTCAGGTGGTAGGCGGCCTTGATGTATGCGCTGCCGTCGAGTTTGCGGGCGTCGCTGTCATAGTACTTGTATTGATGGTCGTAGCTTTCAATAAGCTGTGCCACCGTGGGGTGGGCAGCATAGGTGAGGTAGCCGAAGTGGTTGCCCTCGAACTCCTGCAGCGACAGCCCGCCGATGACATCCCAGCGCTGGTCGCGGTAGTTCAGGTGGCCCAGGAATCCGTAGGTGTTTTGCGAAAGGCCCTTGCGGCGTATGAAGTCGGTGCGCTTGATGTTGTTGCCCTCGGCATCGGCCATGACGAGTCCGAACTTCGACAGCTTGTTGCTGGGGCGGAACTCGCGGTAGTAGCCATAGCCATAGGTGTAGTGGGCCGTGGCCGCCCCCTGCCAGTGCTGGCCGCTTTCCCACGTCACGGTGAGCAGGTTGTGGTTTTGCCAGAAGTTGTCGGTGGTCTTGTTCCAGTAGCTGCCGTCGGTCATCGGGTAGCGGGCGGTGACGTAGCTGCCGTCGGCATTGCGGGCAAAGTTGCCGTCGGCGTCGTAGGTCAGGCCCTCGTAGAGCGAGTTGAACTTGCCCAGCCCCCGGTCGTACATGTCCTTATAGGTCTTGATGCCGGTAGCGGCGCCGTATGTGCCGTCCATCAGGCTCAGGTCGTTGTCGCCGGCGGTGACGCCGTTCCAGGCCTGGCCGGTCTTCTCGAAGTTGCCGATGTTCTTGTATCTGACGACTAAGTCGTCAGACACGAGGAAGGTGAGGCCGCCATAGTAGGAGCCTGAGCGGCCTCCGGTGCCGTGGATGAAGCCGTCGGTCTGGGTTTCATGGTAGGCACCGTCGAGCACGAAGTGGTTCCACATCAGGCCCGTGGAGAAGTTGGTGCCTACGTTGAACGTGTTGTAGGTGCCGTAGGAGCCGGTTACTTCGAGAGTGGGAGTTAGCGAGGGCGTGGCCGTCTGCAGGGCCACCGTACCGCCGAAGGCACCGTCGCCGTTGGTTGATGTGCCTACGCCGCGCTGTATCTGTACCGAGCCGAGCAGCGAGCCGTAGCTGTTCATGTTGGCCCAGAAGACGCACTGGTCTTCAGGCGAGTTGAGGGGTACGCCGTCGAGCGTCACGTTGATACGCGAGTCGGCGGCACCGCGTATGCGCATGTAGGTGGTGCCGGTGCCCAGTCCGTTCTCGCTCCAGGCCAGCACGCTGGGTGTCTGTGCGAAGAGGAAGGGCAGCTCGCGCCCCGTCTTTGAAAATTCGTTAAGATTCTGTTTCCTGATGTTGGTGACGGCAAAAGGGGCATTCTTCTGCGCCCTGACGCCACTGACCACCACCTCGGAGAGCTGCTCCACCTGTGTGGAGTCATAGAGGGCGGCCTTGTTCTGTGCATTCGCGCCGGTAGCACTCACTAATGCTGCCAGCCATAGCATTTTCTTCATTGCTTCTTTTTACCTTTAATTAATAAATAATGTAAAGGGGACTTTGGTGTTGACATTACTACTATCCATCCCTACGTCGGCATTGTCCGAATCAGGTGTAGAGGGTATCATCTCAGCCGCCGACCGGCGGCACCCCTTGAATTGCGGGTGCAAAGTTAGCAATTTTTCATGAACTGTGCGGTGTGCAGCCAGCAAAATTATGAGCCAGCCCCCGTGTTTTTAACTTTTTTTGTTATACGGCCTCGTGCTTGCCTTTCAGGTAGTCGGCAAAGATGCGGGCGGCACTTTCCACCTTGGCCGCACAGGGTCGCTGACGGTAGTACTCGGCGGTGCGGGCCGAGGCCATGTAGTTAGAGTGAGCCTTCTCGTGGCCTTTGATGCCTAAGATCTCGGCACAGATGAGGCTGCCGTTCTCAGCTTCCGAGCGGGCCAGCAGTTGCTGTACCACCTTGTAGCAGGCCGACTTGCCCTCGCGGTCGCTGCCCTCAGTCTGTCCGCAGTCCAGTCCCACGAGCATGACGATGGCTGAGACGGCACCGCACATCATGCGAAGCCGTCCCACGCCGCCTCCAAAGCCCGCAGCTATCTTCTTGGCCTGCACGTCGTCAAGCCCGTAGAGGTCGGCAAAGGCTGCCACCACGCTCTGGCAGCATCCGTAGCCCGCCATGAAATTGTCAACAGCCCTGGCTACCCGGGCGTCCAGTTCCTCAATGCTTACTTCTTTCATATTTCAATGTCAATTGTTTAACTGAGGCCACCCGTCATCCGTCCAGCTGATGGGGCGCTGTATGAGCATGGCAGCACCGTTGCGCGTGGCGCTGTAACCGTGGCAGACGAAGACATCCTCGCCGTCGAAGGTGTAGGCCGCGCAGTGGCCGGCAGCCTCCCACTCCTTCTTGTCGCCCTCTATGAAGAGCGTGCCTCCGCCCTTGGCCATGTCCTTGCCCTCCCGGTCCAGGTAGGGGCCGGCGACGGTTTTGCTGCGGCCCACTGCCACGCGGTAGTTGCTCTTGGCACCGCGGCAGCAGTAATCCCACGACACGAAGAGGTAGTACCAGCCGCCGTGCTTGTAGATGAAGGGTGCCTCGATGGCGTTTGTCCCTGCATACTTCGACGTGGGGTTAGGCTCCGAGGGCTTGTAGGCAGGGTCGTAGCGGCGTGCCACCGTCCGTGGCTGCTCACCCTTGGCGATGTGCATGGTGGAGTCGAGCCGCGCTATCTGTATGCCGTCCCAGAACGAGCCCCATACGAGCCACGGCGTGTCTGTCTGGTCGTCGATGACGAAGTTGGGGTCAATGGCGTTCCAGTTGTCGCGCTTCTCGCGCGAGGTGACGATGCACCCCTCGTCGCGCCAGACGCCGCCGCCCAGCGAGCGGTTGCTCAGCAGTCCGATGGCCGATCCGTTCTTGCCGAACGTAGAGCAGCTGTAGGCCATCCACCAGCGTCCGTGCCAGCGTATGACGTCGGGGGCCCACACGTGGGTGCTGAAGCCGGGCACGGAGTCGGTAGTCCATCCCGGCATGACGGTCATCACGGGCTGGGGCAGCACCGTCCACGTCTTGCGGTCTTTCGAGGTCATCTGCTGTATGCCGTTGCCGGTGGCATAAATGTAGTAGGTGTCACCGTCCTTGGCCATCACGGGGTCGTGAACCATGGGTGTCTCGGTGGTGAAAGCTTCGCGCTGGAAGCGCTGGCGCGGGCCCTGGGCTGCTGCCGACAGGCTGATGGCCGCAAGGGCCATGGCCAAAAGTGCTGTTTTCATTCTTCTGTTAGTAAATTAGTTTTTACGTTGTTGTTATATGTCTTTAGTCATGTCTCTCAGGCGGCAGGGAAACCAGACGGTGGCCACCGTGCCCTTGTCCTTCTCTGAGTTGATATTGATGTCGCCGTGCAGGGCCTCGATGATGGATTTGCAGATGGACAGTCCCAGGCCCGTGGCCTCTTCTGCCAGCGTCAGCGAGTCCTTGCTGTCGAGCGCTGAGAATATGCGGTCCTTGATCTTGTCGGGTATGCCGCAGCCGGTGTCAGTGATGGTCACCCGCAGACCGTTGCGCTCGTGTCCGTACTCTATGGTGATGGTGCCTTTGGTGGTGTAGTTGGCGGCGTTCTTCAGCAGCTGCATCATTAGCTGGTGCATCAGCGTGGTGTCGAGGGCAGCCTTGCAGTGGGGCGAAAGGTTGCTCCTCAGCCTCACCGTCACGTCGGGCTTTGTGTCGTAGAGCGTCTCGCGGCGGTAGGAGGCCATCAGCTCGGCCAGGTTCACCTCTATGATAGAGAAGGTGAGCATGCTGCCCTCGTAGGCCGACAGCTCCAGCAGCTGCGACACAAACTTGAGCAACACCCGCCCGTTCTTGTTCACGTGGGTCATCATCTCCCTCACTTGCTTCTCGTCGAGCTTGCCAGGCTCCTCGTTGAGTATGACGTCGCTGAAGCCGATGATGGCGTTCAGGGGAGTGCGCAGGGCGTGGCTCACGTTAGCTAAAAATATAGACTTCAGCTGTTCGCTCTTCTGGCTTCGTTTCACCTCGCGCTCCAACTGTTTCTTGTAGTGCCACCATACAATGCTGACCGCTATAAGAGCGGCAACCAGAATGGCAATTATCACAACAATCATCCAGTTCATAGTATTATGATTTTAATGGACGCAAAATTAGCTTGTTTAATCCATAAATGCAAACAAAAAGCGTTAAAGAATGTTTTTTGTGGTCGTTTCAGTACCATTATGTGTAACTTTGTAGGCAAAAAGCTACGATATTACTAACTTAAAATTTTAATACAAGCTTATGAAACGCATGATTACCGCGCTGATGGCTTTGGCACTGATGTTGGTGCCCGCCTCGGCAAAGAAGACAAAGAAGGCGGAACTGCCCGACCGCCAGTACTGGTGTGAGCAGGCCTACAAGATGGCGCAGCCCGTGCTGGAGAACATGGCCAAGGGCGAGCTGCAGAAGAACATGCAGACGGAGTTCAGCCCCTCGTTTGACAACCGCAACCGCAAGGTGGTCTACATGGAGACCTTCGGTCGGCTCATGGCCGGCATTGCCCCCTGGCTGGCACTGCCCGACGACGACACCCCCGAGGGCCGGCAGCGCCGCCAGCTCAGGGAGTGGGCCCTGGCCTCATATAAGAACTCGGTAGACCCTGCCTCGCCCGACTACTTGGTGTGGGGCGCTTCGGGCCAGAACCTGGTAGACGCTGCCTACATCGCCGAGTCGTTCATCCGGGCATACGACGCCCTCTGGGTGCCGCTTGACGATGTCACCAAGCAGCGCTACATCGCCGAGTTCAAGAAGCTGCGCTCCATAGAGCCGCCCTACACCAACTGGTTTCTCTTCTCGTCGACCATTGAGAGCTTCATAGCCAAGGCCGTGGGGCTAAGGGAGTATGACGACTTCCGCGTGATGATGACCATCCGCAAGGTCGAGGAGTGGTACATCGGCGACGGCTGGTATGCCGATGGCCCGGTGTTTGCCTTCGACTACTACTCCAGCTACGTCTTCCACGCCATGTACTTGGAGACGCTGCAGAACATGATAGACGCCAAAGCCAATACGCGCCTGGAATATAGGAAATACTACGACCGTGCCCTGAAGCGTGCCCAGAAGTTCAGCATCATCCTTGAGCGCTTCATCTCGCCCGAGGGTACGTTCCCCGTCATAGGCCGCTCCACGCCCTACCGTCTGGCCGCCATGCAGCCGCTGGCCCTGATGGCGTGGTACCAGAAACTGCCCAAGGACCTGAGCAACGGACAGGTGCGCGCCGCCCTGACGCAGGTGATGCACCGCATGTTTGACCAGCAGCAGAACTACAACGATGGCGGCTACCTGACCATCGGTTTCTGCGGGCACCAGCCGGAAACCGCCGACTGGTACACCAACAACGGGTCGCTCTATATGACGTCGCTCAGTTTCATGCCCTTAGGGTTGCCTGCCGACCACCCCTTCTGGACCTGTGCCGCCGAGCCTTGGACGCAGGTGAAGGCCTGGGGCGGACAGCCGTTCCCCAAGGACCACCGTTGGGCCGACGACATACAGACCAAAGACCGCTGGTAAGCCATGAACAGCAAGCATC
>CAMNJY010000079.1 GCA_946541745.1 uncultured Prevotellaceae bacterium | reverse complement strand
CCTGGGTGTCGGCCTGCTGGTGCTCGCCGGTTACGTCTGGCTGCTGTATCGTCAGCGCAAGCACTTCCTTGCAGCGATGAAGCAGTCTACGTTTGTGAAACAGGTGCCTGCCGAAGAGGAACACCCGGCGCAAAAGCCTGAAAGCACCTCGCCCGTGGTGAACAGCGAGTGGCTCAACAAGGCCATAACCCTGGTCGGCGAGCACCTCGCCGACGACGGCTATTCCGTCAAGCAGCTGAGCAGCGATCTCTGCATGAGCCGCATGACCCTCTACCGCAAGATACAGCAGTCTACCGGCCAGAAGCCTACGGAGTTTATGCGTACGATTCGCCTCAGACGTGCCGCGGAACTACTGGCCGAGGGACAGATGACGGTGACTGAGGTGAGCTATGCTACGGGGTTCTCGTCGGTGAGCTACTTTAGCCGCTGCTTCCGCACGATGTACGGCGTGCCGCCTACGCAGTTTATCACGCAGGGGCGTCCGTCCCAACCATAGGGCACGCCCGCCTCGCCGGCTGTCGTCCGCCGCAGCAGGACGCCCGTCAGACTGTAGACTTCTACCGGTTCGTTGCCGTCAGTGGGCAGCAGTGCCGCCGTGTTCTCGATGGCAGTGATGTCTGCCTCGCCGTCAAGTCTGAAGATGCGCAGTTCCTGTATGTCAGGCAGCCCGGACGTGGAGGTTGCCGACAGTCTGACGGTCGTCTTGCCGCCCTGGCTGACCTCCCCATCCTTTTTAATATAATAATTGTGGTTCTTGGTGAAGTAGATTCGCCCTATGGAGTCGTTGCCCACGTTGAGGTCACACGCATGCAGGGTGCTGCCGCTGTAGAGGAAATAGAACGCGTAGCTGCCTGCCGATGGCAGGTCGACAGTCCATTCGGCTGTGCCGCCCTTGGCGTTTTGGTTGGTCAGCGTGGGAGCATTGGCCACCATCGACTCACCGACGAAGAACACTACGGTGTCCGTCGTCAGCGTGTTGCCGGCATCGTCGGCGACGTCGGCCCACACTCTGTGGATGCCGCGCTTCAGCCCGCTGACTTCCAGGCTGTGCGCTGTCCCCGTCACTTTACCCTTTGGCGTGCCGTCGATATAGAACGTCGCCGTCGTCGGGCGGCTTTTGCGTATGTGCGTCACGGCAGCCTCTAATGTCAGCGGTTCGTCGCTGCTGACCGTCTGGCCGTTAGTGGGAGCCTTCATGCTGCCTCTCAGCACCCAGCTCACCTCGGTATGCTTGATGCCGAGGAAGGCGTCCATCATCACCGTCGGGCGCATCGTGGCAGCATCCCAGGCGCCCATGTCGTAGCCCTGGAACGATTCCGGCTCCCAGTAGAAGCAGCCCAGGTCGCCGTTCCTGATCATGCGGTCCATCAGTCCCACCAGGTACTGATTGCCGACGACCGCCTCGCGGGGGTAGTGGCCGGTCTCTACCACCATGCAGGGCGTCTTGTAGCGGCTCTTCAGGTCGTTGATGTTGGCCATGACGCGGCTGATCATCGTCGGACCGTCGAGGTGCGACCAGCGGGGGTAGGCTGACAGGCCAATGATGTCCCACTTGGCGCCGTTCTTCTTCAGACCGTCGAAGATGCTGCGGTAGAGCGAGTTGTCGTGGCCGTCGGGCAGGTGGACGATGACCTGCATCGTAGAGTCGACGGCCTTCACGGCGTCGTAGCCGCTCTTGACGAACTTGGCAAAGGCTACGCTGCCGCCCTTGTTGGTCTGCCCGACGGGGTAGAGCATGCCCCGCTTCGTCTCGTTGCCCACCTGCACCCACTTGATGTTGGCTCCCGTGGCCTTGACGGCTTTCAGCACGTCGTAGGTGTGGTCGTAGATGTTTTTGGCCAGCGCCTCCACGCTGTGGTCTTTCCATGCCGAGGGGATGGTCTGGTTGCCCGGGTCAGCCCACGTGTCGCTGTAGTGGAAGTCTATCATCACGCCCATGCCGCGCTGCCTGGCGCGCTGGCACATGCTGACGACCTCCTGCTTGCTGCTGGCACCGCTGCCAACAGTCCACACGCGCAGACGGATGTTGTTGATGCCTTGTTCCTTCAGGATGAGCAGGATGTCCTTCTGCCGCCCGTTCTTGTCGAGCCAGCGGGTGCCAGCCATCATGGGTACGAAACTAACGTCGGCACCGAAGGCAAAATCCTCGTGGGCGGCGCGGGTGAAGATGGTGTCGGTCACGGTGGCGGCTTGCAGGGCCATCGCCGTGGCGGCCATCAGGAGTGTCAGTAGCTGTCTTTTCATTGGATGACGTTGTTTGATAAATGGTACGAAAAAAAACTGCTGCAAAGGTAAGCAAATCCTTTGCAGCAGCCTTTCACTGTTGTAACTTTGGCTTGCAGCCATGTCACAATCCTTACATGATCTCTATCGTCTTCGACACTGTAGCCTCCTTTTGCACCTTCGGCAGCGTCACGGTCAGTATGCCGTCGGCCACGCTGGCCGTAATCTTGTCCTTCACCACGTCGTCAGGCAGGGCGTAGCTCTGCTGGTAGTTGGTGTACGAGAACTCGCGGCGCAGGTAGTGCTGCTTCTTGTCCTCCTCCTTGTGCTCCATCTTGTTCTCGATAGAGATGTTCAGGTTGCCCTCCTCGTTCAGGCTCACGCGGCAGTACTCCTTCTTGATGCCCGGGGCGGCCACCTCCATGGTGTAGGCCTTGTCGTCCTCCTTCACGTTCACGGCCGGAGCGGTCTTGCTGGCACGCGGCGTCAGGTCGCTGTTCATAAACTCGTCAAACACGGTAGGAAACCAACTGTTCATTACTGGTAGCATAATTATTACCTCCTAATTCTATTGTTTTTAATTGTTACACTTTGTTTTCGTTCTCCGGCCTCAGTCCCCTTCGGGCTTCGGCCTTCACTGAGCTAAGTGCAACATACGTGCCATCAGTAATCAATCTGTCAAGTTGACAGCTACGAATGTCATTCTGTCGGACGGCTACGCTAAGAACTCATACCACTCCTCCGTTCATTGGTTATCTGGTGTTTTGCGTGTAAAACAGATTTTGGTGATATTTATTCTTTGGGTAATACAAAAATAGCATTAAAATGACGGTTTTAATGCTAAATGTTCAATGGAGGGAAGGAATGTCCTGCACTTTGCCGGCGCTAAAAACGTGTTCCCACGGCCTGGAACGTTTGTCCCAGGCCGTGGGAACACGCATAACCCGCCACTTTTCACCTACTATCCGCTTCTTATCATAAGTGTAGGTTCGGGTTTAGGTTCAGTGCAGGGAGCCGGTAGACGTCAGAGCTGGAACTTGTAGCCGATGGTGATGGTGGCGCCGATGTTGGACAGGGTCTTGCCGTCGAGGGCGGTGCCGCCAATATTGTCGTTCTTGTTCAGCTTGCTCACGCCGATGTTGTAGCGGAGGTCGAGGACGATGGGCAGCTTGAACTCATAGCTCAGGCCCACGGGGATGCTGATGTCGAACTTGTTGAAGTCGTCCTTGACGCTCTTCTCGGCCGTCAGCGTGATGTCGATGCCCTCGGCAGTGCCTTCACCGCGCATGTACTCCTTGGCGCTGGTGAGGAAGCCGAACTGCACGCCGGCCTTCAGGGCGAAGCCTTTCAGTACGTACCAGTTGGCGGTGATGGGGATGTTGATGTAGTTGGTCTTCCAGGCCTGCTCCTTCACGTCCAGCTTGCCGTAGTCATCGTGGGCGTACTCGTAGTCCTTCCAGCCGTTACCGGCAGCGGCGTAGTTGACGCCGGCGGCAATGGTGAATCGGCGGCTGACGTGGTACTCAGCGTCGATACCGATAAACTCGCCGCCCGTGGCGGTTGTCTCGATGGTCTTGCCGTCTACTTTCATGTCGGGGGCGTTGACGAACATGGAGCCTGTTCCGCCGAGGCGGGGCTGCAGTGTGAACGAACCGGCATCGAAGCGCGACTGTGCGCCTGCCGTGAGGCTTGCTACCATCATGGCGGTCATGAATAAGATTTTCTTCATTGTCTTTTGTTTTTAAGAGTTTAACATTGATTATCCTGTTTAGATTTTGTCGAGGGCCTGACGGATGTCGTCAAGGATGTCGTCGACGTCCTCGATGCCTACAGAGAGGCGGATGAGGTCGGGGGCGACGCCGGCCTGGCGCAGCTGTTCGTCGCTGAGCTGGCGGTGGGTGTGGCTGGCGGGGGGGAGCACGCAGGGGCGGGCGTCGGCCACGTGGGTCACGATGTTGATCATCTCGAGCGAGTCCATCCACTTGATGGCCGTCTCGCGGGTGCCCTTCAGTCCGAAGGCGATGACGCCGCACGAGCCGTTGGGCAGGTACTTCTGGGCGAGCTCATGGTAGGGGTCGTCCTTCAGCCCTGAGTA
Organism: uncultured Prevotellaceae bacterium; assembly: GCA_946541745.1. Taxonomy (GTDB): domain Bacteria; phylum Bacteroidota; class Bacteroidia; order Bacteroidales; family Bacteroidaceae; genus Prevotella. The sequence goes on along the minus strand of CAMNJY010000079.1, from coordinate 6,528 downwards.
GTGTACCCATGCCACCTTCTCGCAGTCGTGCAGGAACTCGGCCACCCTCTGTGCGTTCTTGCAGTGCTGTGCCATGCGCAGGTGGAGCGTCTGCAGGCCTATGTTCAGCAGGAAGGAGTTCTGCGGGGCGGGGATGGAGCCGAGGTCGCGCATGAGCTGTGCCACGAGCTTCGTGGTGTAGCCCATCCGCCCGAAGGCCTTCACGTAGGTCAGCCCGTGGTACGACTCGTCGGGGGTGCAGAGTCCGGGGAACTTGACCTCCCCCTGGCCTCCTCCCGTAGAGGGGGCGTTGTTGAGGTCTCCCCCTTCGGGCGAGGCCTGGAAGGGGCGACAGTTCATCCAGTCGAAGTTGCCGCTGTCAACCACTACGCCGCCCACCTGTGTGGCGTGGCCGTCCATGTACTTGGTGGTGGAGTGTGTCACGATGTCGGCGCCCCACTCGAAGGGCCGGCAGTTGATGGGTGTGGCGAAGGTGTTGTCGACGATGAAGGGCACGCCGTTCTTGTGGGCTATGCGTGCAAACTTCTCCAGGTCGAGCACGGCGCAGCCGGGGTTGGTGATGGTTTCGCCGAAGAGGGCCTTGGTGTTGGGGCGGAAGGCCGCCTGTATCTCCTCTTCAGAGGCTTCGGGGCTGACGAAGGTGCAGTCGATGCCCAGCTTCTTCAGCGTGACGCCGAAGAGGTTGAACGTGCCGCCGTAAATCTCGTTGGAGGTGACGAAGTGGTCGCCGGCCTCGCAGATGTTGAACAGGGCGTAGAAGTTGGCCGCCTGTCCGCTCGATGTGAGCACGGCGCCCACGCCGCCTTCCAGGGCCGCTATCTTGGCGGCCACGGCGTCGTTGGTGGGGTTCTGCAGGCGGGTGTAGAAGTATCCCTCCTTCTTCAGGTCAAACAACTGTGCCATCTCGTCCGAGTCGTCATACTTGAAGGTGGTGGACTGGATGATGGGCAACTCGATGGGTTCTCCGTTCTTTGGCTTGTAGCCGGCCTGCACGCAGAGCGAGCCCGGCCTGAGTTTCTTTTCCATGTTTGCTGTCGGTTTATTTGCAATCTGGGTGCAAAGGTACGAAAAAGAAGTGAAAGACGTGAAGACTTTGATGTTTTTTTAGTCCATGTCGCCGCCGCCGAAACCGCCGCCGTCGAATCCGCCGCCCTGCTTGTCTAACACGCGGCCCTTGACTGAGCCTTGCGCCGCTGCGCTTATGGCACCGAGTGCCATGAAAACCAGGAATAGAAATCTGAAATTTAGTTGAGTCATAACCATCGTTTGACGGTGACGGCCGCCGAAGGTTTAATCCGGGGGCGGATTTTTGCCCTCTTTCCACTCCGTGGGCTTGATGCCGAACTGCTTGGAGAAGCACTTCGTGAAGTAGGAGGGGCTGGAGAAACCTACGCGGTAGCACACCTCGCTCACCGTGAGACTGGTCTCGCGCAGCAGTTGGGCGGCCCGCTTCAGGCGCACTATCTGGATCATCTCGTTGGGCGTGACGTCGGCCAGGCTCTTGATCTTGGCAAAGAGGCCGCTGCGCGAGATGGCCAGCTCGGCGGCCAGGAAGTTGACGTTCAGTTCGGGGTTGGCAAAGTTCTGCTCTATAAGGTCGTTCATGCGCTTGAGGAAGTCGTTGTCGGTGGGGTTGCTGGCAATGGTGGTCACCGGCTCCATCGGCTTGCTGGCAAAGGTCTGCAGCAGTCGGCGGCGCATCTCCAGGGTGTTGCGGATGATGCCCTCCAGGTACTGTATGGAGAAGGGCTTCTCGACGTAGGCGTCGGCACCGACGTCCATGCCCTCCACCTTGGAGTCGTTGTCGGTCTTGGCGGTGAGCATGATGAAGGGTATATGGCTGGTGGCGGCATCCTGACGCACGCGGCGGCAAAGCTCGGCCCCGTCCATGTGGGGCATCATCCAGTCGCTCACGATGAGGCTCACGCCGCCCTGCGCCAGCTTGTCGAGGGCCTCCAGACCGTCGTGGGCCGTGGCCACGCTGTAGCGCTGTGCGAAGTGGCCGGCCAGGTAGTCGAGCATGTCCTGCTGGTCGTCGACGAGGAGGAGGGAACCCGCCCCCGGCCCCTCCCCAAGCGAGGAGCCCACCCCCGACCCCTCCCCAAGGGAGGGGAGTGTTGTCGCGCTATCCTGCTTCCCTCCCCTTTGGAGGGGCTGGGGGTGGGTATGGGGGGGAGTGTGAGGTTGGGCTTTTGCTATCGGCAGCACCACGACGAACCGGGAGCCTTGGCCCACCTCGCTCTCCACGCTGATATGGCCGCCGTGCTGGCTGACAATGTTGTGGACGATGGCCAGGCCGATGCCCGTGCCGGGCTTGTTGTCGGCGGCCTGGTAGAAGGGCCGGAAGATGCGGTCGCGGTCGGCGGGGCTGATGCCTACACCGTCGTCCTCGACCTCTATGCGGAAGTTGCCGGTGCCGGGCTCCTCGAAGCAGCGCACGTCGACGCGGCTCTTGGTGTATTTGTTGGCATTGGTGAGCAGGTTGCTTACCACCTTGGTGACGGCCTCGGCGTCGATGATGGCGGTGAGGTGCTCGTCGGGGTAGCTGACGGTGAAGCGGCGCCCACTCTGGGCAAACGCCGGGGCGAAGCGCTCGCAGACACCGTGCATGAGCTGGCTGACGTTGCACGGGCCGAAGCGCATGGGCATGTCTTTCTGCTCCACCTTGCGGAAGTCCAGCAGCTGGTTGACCAGCTCCAGCAGGCGGTGGGCGTTGCGGTCGATGATGTCTAAGTGTGAGCTCAGGCGCTCGGCCGTGGCTGCGGGCGTTGCCTTCAGCTCCTCCAGCGGGCCGATGATGAGCGATACCGGGGTGCGTATCTCGTGGGCTATCATGGTGAAGAAGCTGAGACGCGCCTCGCGGGCCTCGCGCTCCTTGGCCTCTGAGAGACGGCGTATCTCCTCCTGGTGGCGGTGCTCGGCACGCCGCAGACGCAGGCGGACGTAGTACCAGACGGCCCCCGCGGCGAGCACTGCGTAGAGCAGGCGCGCCGGCCACGACCACCACCAGGGCGGGCTGACGACGATGGTCAGCGTGGCCTCGCGGTCAGACCACAGGCCGTCGCTGTTGGTGGCCTTCACGCGGAAGGTGTAGGTGCCCGCCGGCAGGTTGGTATAGGTGGCCTTGGTCTGGCTGCCCACCTCGTTCCACTCGCGGTCGAAGCCGTCGAGGCGGTAGGCATACTGGTTCTTCGACGGGGCCACGTAGCTCAGGGCCGTGTAGTGCAGGCTGAACATGCGGTCGCTGTAGCTCAGCTCCAGTCGTCCGCCGTCGGTCAGCGACTGCGGCATGAGGTCGTCGCCTACGCTGATGGAGCGGTTGAATATCTCGAGTCCCGTGATGCAGACCCGGGGTCGCAGCTTGTTGGTACGGATGCCGGTGGGCAGAAAGCGGCAGTAGCCGTTGGCCGTGCCGAAGTAGATGTAGCCCCGGGCGTCGCGGAAGGCGGCGTCGGGCTGGAACTGCAGGCTCGTAAGGCCGTCTTCGCGGGTGAAGCTGACGGTGTGGCCCGTCGTGGGGCGCAGCCGCTGTACGCCCTTGGCCGTGGCTAACCACAGCTCGTCACCCCGGGCCGACTCCACGAGGCTGCCAACGGCGCCGGTGGTGACGCGGCTGAAGCGGTCGTCCTCAGGACGGTACAGGCAGAGGCCGCTCTGCGTGGCTACCCACAGCCGGCCGTCGCGGGCCACGAGCAGGCAGTTCACCTGGTCGTCGGCTATCGACGTGGTGTCGTTCCTGTGCCGGTACTGCCGCCACTTGCTGCCGTCGTAGCAGTAGAGGCCGGCACCCTGGGTGGCCACCCACAGGCGGCGCCCCTCGCTGGCCATGCTGATAGCCACGCCGTCGAGGTGCTTGAAGGGTATGAAGCGGTCGGCCTGCTCGTCGTAGCGGCAGAGCCCCTCCATCGTGGCCACCCAGAGGCGGTGCTGAGGGTCCTGGTGTATGACGTAGCTGCTGTTGTCGTAGAGCCCGTCGTCCTTGTCGTAGTGCTGCAGCTCGCCGCCCCGCAGACGGTAGACGCCCGTCGAGTAGGTGCCCACCCAGAGGGCGTCGCCGGTGGACAGCAGGGCGTGGGTGTTGAGGTGTTGCAGCACGTTGCTGCAGGGGTAGTCGTGCTCGGCGCCGTCAACCAGGCAGCGCAGGCCGGCGTCGTCGCTGGCCACCCAGAGCCGCCCCTCGGCGTCCTGGCAGAAGCGGGCAATGACGTGGCCCGGCTGGCCGCCGAAACGCTGGGCCGTGTCGTTCAGGTAGCACACGCCGTCGTAGAACGTGCCCACCCAGAGGCCGCCCTCGTGGTCGCGCTCTATGGCGTAGACAAACTTGGGGGCGTCCCACAGCGAGGCCTGGCCCGTGGTGCGGTCGTAGGCCAGCAGGCCTTCGTCGCAGCCTATCAGGAGGTAGCGCTCGTCGTATTCAAAGATCTTGTGGATGTGGTGGCCCAGGCCGTCGCGCAGGGGGCTGATGACCTGGCGGGGGCGGCCGTCGCCGCTCATCAGGGCCAGACCCTCCTCCCACGTGCCTATCCAGAGGTGGCCGTCGCGGGTCTGCAGGCGGTCGCCGCGGCCTGTGAGCTGGGGCTGATGCTGCGGCAGACGGTGGAACTGCTCTGTGAGGGGCACAAAGCTGAACACGCCGTTAGGCGTGCTGACCACCAGGGAGTCGCCATCGGCACGGAGCGACATGACAAACTGGTCCATACCGTTTTCGGCGATGCGGAACGTGCGCACCTGTGAACCGTCGAAACGGCACAGGCCGCCGTCGGTGCCAAACCAGATGAAGCCCTGACGGTCTTGCACGATGTTGCGTACGGTGTTCGACGGCAGTCCGTCCTCGGTCGTCAGCCGCCTCAGCGTCTGGCGGCTCTGCGCCCATGCCGTCGCCGTCAGCAGCACAGACCATAAAACCACTATGAATCGTCTCATCAGGGTGCAAATTTATAAATTTTTTCCTGAATTATAGGCTATTCGCCAAAAAATTTTTTTTAATTTCTGCCTACACACCTACATTTTCTCTGTAAGCCTCTGATTATGAATAAGATTACAAATATTTTGCATACACTTTCCCTACATTCCCCCTACACTAATTTGGAATATTCGGAGAACTTTTCCGACAAAACGGACTGAGTTTTGCTCAAAAGGGTGTCCCTTTTGCCAAAAAGGGACTCCCTTTCGTCACAAACGAGGCTCGTTTTGTGTGAAACCAACCAGCCTGTTTAGTCCGGCCACCCTGGTTTGTTGCACATTTTTATACGTTGATTGCACACCATTTGGGCCGTTGATGTGACGGAATTTTCGGATTTGTTTACAAAACAGGCCAAAACAGTGTAGGGAAATGTAGGGAAAGTGTATGCAAAATATTTGTAATCTATCTGAAATACAGCGGCTTACAGAGAAAATGTAGGTGTGTAGGCAAAAATCCAAAAAAAAATTTTTGAAATTCTACCGTTAGGATACTGAGAGGCATAACCTTCTCTATACAATCGTCTATAATAAAGTGAAACAATGATAGAATCAAAAACCTGTCTCTCCGATTCCATCCTCCGATTCCAATGATTAACTGGAGTCTGAATCAGAATCACGGAGACAGATTTTTCGTTAGTGCTCATTTTACTGATAATTGTTCTATCTCCTCTGGCGATAGCCCAAGGCTCTTGACTATCACATCTAAAGGAATGTTGTTGGCCATCAGCCCCCTTGCGTTGGCAAGCCGCTCTTCTGCCCGACCTTCTGCCATACCCTTCTCCAAGGCTTTCTTCTCGGCCCAGGCGTAGGTGTTGTAGGCGTCACGGAATGCCTTTAGGGAGCGGTCGTACTTGATGCGGTCCTCCTTGCTCAGCGCACTCACTTCGCCAATCTCTGCCAGCCGTTGGAATACCGCATTCTGGGCTATCCACGGCAGTCTGTTCAGTGTATCCATATTCTTAAGTACATAAATCCAACGTTCAAAATCGCTGTCGCAGTCGTCTGCCTCTTTCCGGAACAGCGGCAACTGCAGGTATATAAGCCTCAGCTTGTCGCAGAACATCTTACCGCTTTTGAGGTCTGTCAGACCGGCATCAATGCGGAACTCATTGGGCAGCTCGCCGAACGAGAAGTTCATGAAGGCCACGACGTAGACGGCCTTGATGCCGTAGTCCCATAAGGCACCCTTCTCGCCCTGCCTCACTATCGACTCCGCGGCATAGTAGAGCGTGCGCTCCTTGAAGTTCGGCTGCTCACGGTTCTGCATCTCGACGATGATCTTCTCACCGCTGTCGGTCTCGCAATAGACGTCGAACTCCGGCGAGCGGTCACCGTCATACTCGGCAGGCTGATCGTTGTTCACAATCTGCAGGCTGGTGATGTGCCGCTCTCCCACCAGCAGGTTGTTGAGGAAGTCAAGCAGCAGGGGTTTTGAGAACTCCTGCCCGAAGATGCGCTTGAAGCCTACATCTGTAAAGGGATTGATGAACTTTGCCATATTCGACCTGTTATCATGTAATTCCGTGGCAAAGATAAACAATAATTTCCGAACCGCCAAGCGATTCG
>CAMNJY010000078.1 GCA_946541745.1 uncultured Prevotellaceae bacterium | reverse complement strand
GCGCACCTCCTGCACTCAGTGGTAACTTTTCATGTTGCAAACATAGTAACTTGTGTTGGGTAGTTGGCGCAGACCCTAAAGAACGAACATTCAGAATGGGTACGCCATAACGGCGTATCCTCAGTCTGAGAATGTTCTTTCATTTCATGCGCCAACATTCAACACAAGAACCTCAGTCATAAGATACGAATCTTATCTTCAGCAAAAATTTCGGAACGGTTTCATCAATCTGCCACACGTCCCTTCATCGCGCCCAGCCAAAATCGCCGCTCCCTCTGGAGCACTGACGGCAGGAGCAGATACCCCCACACTGGCCTACGACGCAAATGCAGGAGCAAAGTTACGAAAACTTTTTGAAACAAAAACAGATTTACCCTATTTTACACATTATTTAATATATTGTGTCTGAGTAACTACGCAGTTGACCACGGGAGCATTATGAAAATTTTGCCTACACACCTACATTTTCTCTATAAACAATTGTATATCAACGAGATTACAAATATTTTGCATACACTTTCCCTACATTTCCATACACTGTTTTAGCCTGTTTTGTAAACAAATCCGAAATTCTCGTCACATTATCGCACCAAATGTGTGCAATCAACGTATAAAATTGTACAACAAACGTATAAAATTGTGTGACACTTCACCAGTTGGCCGGACTAAGTAGGCTGGTTGGTAGAACTAAGTAGGCAGGTTAGTGGTGCTAAACAGGCAGGTTAGTTTCACACAAAACGAGCCTCGTTTGTGACGAAAGGGAGTCCCTTTTGCCAAAAAGGGAGTCACTTTTGAACAACACTAAGTTCTATTTGTCTGAAAAATTCTCCGATTTTTCCAAATTAGTGTAGGGAAATGTAGGGAAAGTGTATGCAAAAAATTTGTAATCTTCCTTTTATTCAGACTGTTACAAAGAAAATGTAGGTGTGTAGGCAGAAATTAAAAAATTTTTTTTGTGATAACCATGTACATAATTGTGTTTATTATTCAACTTTCGCAAGTTGAGGAGTTAGAAGGAGTTAAAAGGAGTCAGATGGAGTTAGAAGTCCAAAAAGAAAAAGGGCATGACGAAAGAAAAAGGGCAAAAATGTTGGCTAATTGCGGAAAAAGGCGTAATTTTGCACCTTCAATTAAAGGAAACAAAAAAACGCAGAACTATGCTAAAAGACAGAATAACAGGCTCCAAGGCACTGATGAGAGCTCTGCAGGCCGAGGGTGTGAAAACCATCTTCGGCTATCCCGGCGGCTCTATCATGCCCGTCTACGACGCCTTGTTCGACTATACCCGTGGCGAGAAGAAATGCTTTGACCACATACTGGTGCGCCACGAGCAGGGAGCCACCCACGCCGCCGAGGGCTACGCCCGCGTCAGCGGCGAGGTGGGCGTGGCACTGGTCACCAGCGGCCCCGGCGTGACCAACACGCTGACGGGCATAGCCGACGCCATGCTCGACTCCACGCCCATCGTGGTGATTGCCGGCCAGGTGCCCATCACGGCCCTGGGCACCGACGCCTTCCAGGAGGTAGACCTCGTAGGCGTGTCGCAGCCTATTTCAAAGTGGGCCTACCAGATACGCCATGCCAGCGACGTGGCGTGGGCCGTGAGCCGTGCCTTCTACATTGCCCGCACGGGCAGGCCGGGGCCCGTGGTGCTCGACTTCGCCAAGAACGCGCAGACGGAAGAGATAGACTGGGAGCCGAAGAAGGTGGACTTCATACGCTCGTACGTGCCCTACCCCAAGCTCGACATGGAGGCCGTCAGCAAGGCCGCCGACCTCATCAACAACGCCCAGCGCCCCTTAGCCCTGGTAGGTCAGGGCGTGGAGCTGGCCGATGCCCACGAGGAGCTGAAGGCCATGCTCGAAAAGGCCGACATTCCCGCCGGGCGCACCATGCTGGGACTGTCGGCGCTGCCGTCAGACCACCCGCTGAACGTGGGCATGCTGGGCATGCACGGCAACTACGCCGTGAACCTGAAGGAGCAGGAGTGCGACGTGCTGATAGCCATCGGCATGCGATTCTCTGACCGCGTGACGGGCAACCTGAAGACCTATGCCAAGCAGGCCAAGGTGATACACTTAGACATAGACCGCTCAGAGATAGACAAAAACGTGAAGACCGACGTGGCCGTGGTGGCCGACTGCAAAGAGTCGCTGCCGGCACTGACGGCGCTGCTGAAACCCAACAAGCACCGCCAATGGCGAGAGTCGTTCCGCGAACTGGACGACAAGGAGCGCACCAAGGTCATCGAGCCGGCCATCCACCCCACGGAGGGACCGCTGCTGATGGGCGAGGTGGTGAACGCCGTGGCCTGCCAGGCTAACGACGACGCCGTGCTGGTAACCGACGTGGGGCAGAACCAGTTGTTTGCCACCCGCTACTTCAAGTACCGCCACAAGCGCAGCGTATGCACCAGCGGCGGCCTGGGCACCATGGGCTATGGCATGCCGGCCGCCATCGGTGCCACCTTTGGCGCCCCCCACCGGCAGGTGTGCTGCTTCATGGGCGACGGCGGCTTCCAGATGTGCATCGAGGAGCTGGGCACCATCATGGAGCAGAAGGCCCCGGTGAAGATGATCCTGATGAACAACCACTACCTCGGCAACGTCCGCCAGTGGCAGGACATGTTCTGGATGCGCCGCAAGTCGTTTACCAAGATGATGAACCCCTGCTACGAGCTGATAGCCCAGGGCTACGGCATCCCCTACCAGGCCGTGACCGACCGCCGCGACCTGGCGGCCGCCGTCCGGCGGATGCTGGAGACCGAGGGCCCCTTCATTCTGGAGTGTGCCATCAAGGAGGACGACGACGTGCTGCCGATGACACCGCCGGGCATGAATGTGAACGACATGATGTTGGAAATATAAAAGGCCCACCCCCGCCCCCTCCCCAAGGGAGGGGAGAATTAATAAAGAAATGAATAATAGCAACAATATGGAAACAAACAGCAACAACACTTCTAACAACACCCCTCCCTCCGGGAGGGGCCAGGGGTGGGCTTCTCCCCTCCCTCACAGGGAGAAGCGGGGGGGAGAGTCTCTCTATACCTTATTGGTATATTCCGAAAACGTGGCGGGTATCCTGAACCAGATTACCGCCGTGTTCACACGCCGCCAGGTGAACATCGAGAGCCTCAACGTGTCGGCGTCGTCAATACCCGGCGTGCATAAGTACACCATCACCGCCTGGAGCGACGAGGACCAGATACTGAAGATAACGCGCCAGATAGAGAAGAAGATAGACGTGGTAAAGGCCAACTACTTCACCGACGAGGAGCTCTTTATCCGCGAGACGGGCCTCTACAAGCTGGCCACCGACAAGGTGCTGGAGAACCCCGAGATATCGCGCACCGTGAGACGCCACGATGCCAGCATCACCGAGGTGAACCCCACGTACACTATCGTCATGAAGAACGGCAAGACAGACGAAATCATATCGCTCTTCCGTGCGCTCGACGAGTACGGCTGCGTGCTGCAGTACACACGCTCGGGACGCATCGCCGTGACGCGCGGCAAGCAGGAGCAGGTGAGCGAATTTCTGGAGGAAAGGGAACAGCGTCATTGAAAATTGAAAAATTGAAAAGTTTGAGTACGCAAAGACGCAAAGCCGCTAAGGCGTGAGCTTTGCGCCTTTGCGTCTTTGCGTACACTGCACAGAATATTGAACATGATGGAAAAGATAGGCAATTACGAATTTATGGCCGAGCCGTTCCACTGCGACTTCTCGGGCCGACTGTTTATGGGGCACCTGGGCAACCACATGCTCAACGCCGCCGACTTTCACTCTACCGACCGGGGATTCGGCATGAAGCGGCTGCTCGGCATCAACCGCTCGTGGGTGCTGTCACGGCTGGCCATCGAGATGACCGGGATGCCGCAGATGTACACCCGCTTCAACGTAGTGACATGGGTGGAGTCGGCCATGCGCTACTTCACCTCAAGAAACTTCGCCGTCGTTGGAGCCGACGGCCACACCTACGGTTACGGCCGCAGCATCTGGGCGATGATTGACACCGAGACCAGACAGCCCACAGACATCTACTCAATAGACAACGGCGCCATAGACCAGTGGATAGTGAAAGACAAGGAGTGCCCCATAGCCAAGGGCGGTCGCGTCAGAATGGCAGACGACGCACGGCTGGTGCGCAGCATTGACACCTATTATAACGACGTTGACATCAACGGCCACATCAACTCGGTGAAATACATAGAGCACGTGCTCGACCTGTGGCCCTTAGACTGGTACCGCGAGCACTGGGTGCAGCGCTTCGAGATAGCCTACGTGGCCGAGGCCCATCAGGGCGACCGGCTGAGCTTCTACATGGAGCAGGAGGGCGAGTCGCCGGTTTACAACGTGCGCATCGCCCGCACCGACGGCACCGAGTGCTGCCGCAGCCGTGTGGTGTTTGCTTAGACTGGCTATTGCCCAGCCAACGAGACGAAGTAGCGGGCCAACGGCACCGTGCTCCGCTCTTCATCGATGAGGAAGCCCCAGTGGTCAACATCCAGGAACAGCATTTCGCAGTCGGGGTATTTCCGCCGCCAGAATTCCGGGGCGCGGTCGAAGTAGACACGGGCCCACCGGCGGTGCTCGTCGGTAACAAGCTCGGCGGCATGATGCTCGGTGATGACGTCGGCCATAGGTTGCTTGGAGAGTATCGTCGTCACCCTGCCCTCATAGACGAAATCAGGCATGGACGCGATGAGCATCTTGTCAGTCTCAAAACGGAATACATTTAATTCGTCAGGGAAACCCTTGAACATAAGCGGCGCAAGCCGTGAGGTGTCCTTGTCGCGGTCCACCTCGCCGTCGAGCACCACCACGTGGGGCAGGCACCCCGTCTGACGGTGGAGCTTGTGGGCAAGGAGTAGCCCCAGTTCGCCGCCGAGGCAGAAGCCTGTTATCAGGTCAACGCCGTACTCCTGCTGCACGGGCAGCACGGCCTCGAGATAGGCATCGGTGAACTGCTCGCAGGTGCGGTGGTGGCGTTGGCGGTTGTCATGGTAGGACTCTATGACAAAGATGTTGTAGTGGTCGGCTATCAGCTCGGCCAGCTTGGCGTAGAGAAATACAAAAGAGGTATAGCCGCTGACCAGCACCATGGTCTTTTTCCCCTTTACGGGCTGACGATACCAGTACGACTGTCTGGCATCAGAATGACGGCTGGCCAAGGTGGCAATGGTAGGATAGTCGTAGAAATCGCTGGCTCCCACGTACAAACCGGCATACTCGAGCATGGCCAGGGCATCCATGACCTGTATGGAGCTGAGCCCCAGGTCGTTGAAGAAGTGAGCGTCGACACTGATGTTGGCAATGCCGATAATCTTTGCCAGCACCTGCATGATGACCGTCTCCGTGGCCGTCAGCTCGCGGTCGTTGCACGTTATTTTTTCCAGTACCGTGTTCTTCAGCCGGCCGGCATCAATCTTCCCGTTTGCGTTCATCGGAAACTGGTCGACGAAGACAGTGAACCGCGGCATCATGTAGGACGGCAGATAGCTGGCCAGCTCGGCCTTGACACGGTCGTGGGCGTAGCCTTCCTTCATCTGGACATAGGCTACGATATGCCTGTCGCTGCCCAGAGGCTCTGTACGGACGAAAGCCTGCCAAACGCCGGTACACTGCTCGATGCTGTGCTTGATGTCGTTGAGTTCTATACGGTAGCCGTGAATCTTGACCTGTGAGTCGTTTCTACCTATAAACTCGTATGACCCGTCGGTCATGAGCCTGACGATGTCGCCGGTGCGGTAGAGCCGTGCGACGCCCGGAAAGGGGCTGCTGACGAAGGCTTCCCGGGTGAGCTGCGGCTGGTGAAGATACCCTAAGGCCAGCTGTTGGCCACCTAAGAGCAACTCGCCGCAGTCGCCGGGCTTTACGGGCCGCAGGTGCTCGTCGACGACAAATCCCACAATGCCCTCCAAGGGCCGTCCGATGTTCTGGGGCGACACATCGTCGGCCATGTTGCGCATGGAGCTGTAGACGGTATTCTCCGTAGGGCCATAGGCATTCATGAAGCGGTAACCATGCCGCAGGGCCTGCTGCCGTAGCGACGCTACCATAGGCTCGCCACCGGCCATAAGCGTGTCCATGGCCGGAAAGTCAAACGACGGCATCCGCGTCAACAGCGAGGGGGGGAGCAGACAGAATGACACCCGCTCGCTGCATATCAGCTGGTAGAGCAGCTTGACATCGCTCCTGTGTGCCTGTGAGGCCACGATGACGGTGCCGCCATAGAAGAGCGGGCCGAAGATCTCTGGGATGGAGGCATCGAAGTTGACACTGGCAAAAAGCAGTACGCGGCTGTCGGCCGACAGGTTGGTATAGGCTGGACGGCCAAGGTTTGTCAGCAGGGCGTAGAGTCCCTGATAGGAAATACAGACGCCCTTGGGCTGGCCCGTCGTCCCCGAGGTGTAGATGATATAGGCGCACTGTCCGTTATCGGCGACGGGGGTGAACGCTGGCTCGCTGTCAGCCGCGTGGCCGGCATTGATTGTGGGGACGCCTGGGAACAGCTGGCCGCCACCGTCGCCGGAAGTGACGACGAGCGACATGTGGCAGTTGTCAGTAATAAGCTTGATGCGCTCCTGGGGAACCTCCTTGGAGATGGGGACGTAGGTGACGCCCAGCTTCAGCAAGGCCAAGATGGTGGGGATAAGGTACCTGTCGCGCTCCATGTACACGCCGACGCAGATGCCGGTGGCGCTTAAGCTGAGTCGTGCCACTATCATAGCGGCTATACGGTTGCTCAGCGAGTCGAGTTCGGCATAGCTCAGGATGAAGCCACTGCCAACGACGGCCTGCTTGTCGGGGGTGCTGAGCACATGCTCCTTAATGCGGGCGCATATCTTTTTGTTAAATCTATCCATTGTTCTGTTGCTTTATAGTTTGTAAGCAATTTCGCCTAACAGCCATAGCCCCTGTTGCCTGATGGGACCAATGCTGGTGCCACCCTGCTCATAATGGTGGTTTAGCGTGTTGTAGGTTCTGAAGCCTAAACGGAGTTTCTTTATCTGATAGGTAGCCCCCATGTTGACGATGACCTTTGAGGGCATTGAAATCTCGTTGTAGATGGGAAGCCCCGATTCGTCGGGCATCTCAAAAGTTGTAATCTGGCTGCTGGTATAGTTGATATTGGTATATACGTTAAGTCCGGCGACGACATTGTATGACGCCACGAGATTGCACGACAGCTTGGGTATGTTGTAAATCTGGCTATCGGTAGCCTTGTAGTCGTCAGCGTCGACAAGGTGCTGCCACGTCGTATTGAGCCTTGCCGTGAATCGGTTCCACTTGTAGGCAGCTATCAGTTCGATGCCTACGTTTTTCATGCTTCCTGAATTCCAGTAGTACATGCCTTCGGGGTGTACCAGGTTGGTTGCACGGTTGTAGAAGGCGTTGATCTCCGTTTGCAGACCCTTTGCTAACAGGTCATGGCTGGAGAAGGAAACCTGGAACGAGTGCAGGTATTCCGACTGGAGGAGCGCACCGCCCTGATAGGTGTCGAGCGTGTTGTAGCGGTAGAAGTAGGGCGCATCGACAAATGCCTTCGAGTAGCTCAGCTTGAGGTTCCACTTGGGCCGTACGTAAATCAAAGCCAGACGCGGGGACCACTCCTTGATAAGGCCTTCAAGATTGTAAAATCGCTCCTTATGGTCATACCTGATGCCTGTGTTGAGAATGAAGTCGCGCCATTTATGCTTAAACTGAAGAAAGCTGTTGTAACTGTTTTCAGTGCCGGCCCACAGGCTCTTCTCGTCGTCGTAGCTGACAAGTATCCTGTTGAACTGGTCGCCCTCGACGTTCTGGGCGTCGGTCAGTCTGAAGTAGTCGTACTGTACACCTGCCACTAAAGAGCCACTATGGCCTCCTGGCAGACGGTAGGCATAATTGGCCTGAATCCTGGCACCAATGTTTTCCTCATTCCATCTGAGATTCTGAAAGACACCCTCGTAGATGCGCACGCTCTGATCCCATCCTGGTATATATATATCGTAAACAAAGCTCTCGGGCAGCAGGTCAGCGCCCACCTGATAGCGCTGCTGTGTCTCGGCATCGAGGTTGACCGTCGCCTTAAGGCCCACCGGGCCAAGGTCAAGGCTATAGGAAAGCTCAGAATGGTGAGCCGTATTGGCAAATCCCGGCAGACTGCCGTCAAGCTTGGCATAGTGATGATAGTCGTAGGGCGAGAAGAAGTAGCTCAGCGAATAGGGTGCCACGGTTTTGGAGAAGCTGGTGTTGTGCATGACGTTCAACCTCTTATAGTTCAGGTTGATACCCAAGTCATAGGTAGGCCGGTGGTTATATCCGCCGATAATGACATCGCCCGCCACCTTGGCGGTGCCTTTCACCTCGTCCTGCGGTATGTAGTATTTCTCTCCGGCGGAGTGGTAGAGGCTGGCCCAGCCCACCACGTCGAAGCCGATGAAGTGTTTGCCGAAGACGGCCTCGCCGGTCCATTGTCCGTAATTGCCGGCAGCACCTTTCAGCTGAAGCCCGTCGAGTTCGGAGCCGCTCTTGGTGATAACGTTGATAACCGCCGTCAGGGCCACGCCGCCATAGAGCGACGAGGCCGGTCCGCGGAGCACCTCTATCTGCTTCACCTTGTCTAAGCTGACGGTGAAGTCGGGGCGTGCCACGTTGGTGCAGTAGCTGTTCAGCCGATGGCCGTTGAGCATGATGAGAATCTTCTCCTGCCCCGAGCTGTATATGCCGCGCATGGCAATGTTCATCTCTTCATTGCTCTCCACGTGGTTCATTCCCGGTACGAAGGTTACCAGCAGTTCTTTCAGATTGCGCGCACCGCTCTGAGCTATCATCTCCTCCGTAATCAGTGTTACTGGCACGGGGGCTTCGTCCAGGCTCTCGCTCTGGTTAGAGGCAGTGGTGATGGTGGGCGAGAATCCGCCCTTGAGCCGTCCAATCATGTCGATAAAGCGCGCCGGGTCCTGGGCCGAAGGGCTGTAGTAGGGGTCCAACCGCAGCAGTTGAGCCGCGCAGCGCTCAGCCTCGGCCTCGTTGTCCATGCCTAAATAGCACAGCGCCAGCAGACGGTAGCCGTCGACCTGCAACCCCGAGGTGAGGCTCTCCACATGCTTCTCTAACAACTGCTGAGCCTGGGACAACTGTCCTAACTGATATTCTGACTCGGCCTGGTTGTAAAGCTGCCGCGAACGGTCGTCCTGGGCTACAAGACGTGCTGTCACCGCAAGGGCTACCGACATAAGGGCGAGGCGTAAGCGTATCTTCATTTTCCGTAGTCGTCAATATAGTTTATTAAATCGGTGCAAAGATACGACTTTTTTGGCAAATTGTGTCTTTTTTCTGTCTTTTTTAAACTCTTTATTTAGTTTTCATCGCCGGAAATGGAGCCATAAGATAAGTTTTTCTGAAAAAAAAGCGCAAAAAGTTTGGCGGTTAAAAGAAAATGTGTAATTTTGCAAGCGAAATCAATTTAAACTAAACATAAAGATGAAAAAGTCTGCAAACTTCTGGTGGTGGCGCTGCTCAAGATTCTGACAATCGTGAGAAGATAGCCTGTACCCATCGGAAGGGGAGCACTGAAATACTGAAGAGGCCTGTCGTTCTTGCGACGGGCCTCTTTTAAGTAACAAGGGGAAACAACCACAAAAACAACAATTATATATGAACTATCAAGTTGACGAAAATGGATTTTACGGAGAGTTCGGCGGTGCCTACGTGCCCGAGATTCTCTATGCCACGGTGAAGAACCTGCAGGAGCAGTACCGCCCCATCATCGAGTCGCAGGCCTTCAAGGACGAGTACCACCAGTTGCTGCGCGACTACGTGGGCCGTCCCTCGCCGCTGTACTTCGCCCGCCGGATGAGCGAGCACTATGGCTGCCAGCTGTACCTGAAGCGTGAAGACCTGAACCACACGGGCGCCCACAAGATTAACAACACCGTAGGCCAGATACTGCTGGCCAAGAAGATGGGCAAGCGGCGCATCATCGCCGAGACGGGCGCCGGCCAGCACGGCGTGGCCACGGCTACCGTCTGTGCGCTGATGGGCATGCGGTGCGAGGTGTTCATGGGGGCTACCGACGTGGAGCGGCAGCACACCAACGTGGAGCGCATGAAGATGCTCGGCGCCGAGGTCCACCCCGTGCGCACGGGCAACATGACCCTCTCAGATGCCTGCTCGGAAGCCATCCGCGACTGGTGCTGCCACCCGGCTGACACGTTCTACATCGTAGGCTCCACGATGGGGCCCCACCCCTACCCCGACCTTGTGGCGCGCATGCAGAGCGTCATCTCGGAGGAAATCAAGTGGCAGCTTCAGGAGAAGGTGGGCCGCGACTATCCCGACTACCTCATGGCCTGCATCGGCGGCGGAAGCAATGCTGCCGGCACCATCTACCACTACATGGACGACGAGCGGGTCAGAATAGTGCTGGCCGAGGCCGGCGGTCACGGCTGGGACACCGGCCACACGGCGGCCACCATCCACCGCGGCACGGTGGGTATCCTGCACGGGGCCAAGATGCTGGTGATGCAGAACGAGGACGGCCAGATAGAGGAGGCCTTCACCATCTCTGCCGGACTGGACTATCCCGGCGTGGGGCCTATGCACTGCAACATGGCCCGCAAGGGGCGCACCCAGGTGCTGAGCATCAACGACGACGAGGCCATCAGTGCGGGTTACGAGCTGACGCGCATGGAGGGCATCATCCCCGCCATTGAGTCGGCACACGCCGTTGCCGCCCTCCAGAAACTGACGTTCAAGCCCGACGACGTCGTGGTGCTGACCGTCAGCGGGCGTGGCGACAAGGATATTGAGACGTATTTGGCCCACCCCCGACCCCTCCCCAAGGGAGGGGAGCTTATATAGTTATTAAGAACGGCATTTATCAACA
>CAMNJY010000077.1 GCA_946541745.1 uncultured Prevotellaceae bacterium | reverse complement strand
GTTCGGGATAACTGATGCGGGTATGGTAGATGGTTTTGAGCTTCTCTATGAGGACAGTCTTGGCATACTGTATGTCGCGGAAGGTGATGGGACACTCGCGGAAGTAGCCCTCGTTCACCTGCGAGTCTACAATGCGGTTCACCAGCTCGCGGATGGCCTGCTCGGTGTAGTTGGGCAGCGAGCGCGAGGCAGCCTCCACGGCGTCGGCCATCATGAGGATGGCCTGCTCGCGGGTAGAGGGGTTGGGACCCGGGTAGGTGAACAGCAGGTCGTCGACAGGTTCGTCGGGGAAATCATTCTTCTGTTTGACGTAGAAATACCTGGTCTTGCCAAGGCCATGGTGGGTGGCTATGAACTCACGTATGACCTGTGGCAGGTTGTACTTGTCGGCCAGTTTCAGACCCTCCGTGACGTGGCTTATCAGCATCTGGGCACTCTCAATGTAGGTCATGCCCTCGTGGGGGTTCATGCCGGCCTGGTTTTCGGTGAAGTAGATGGGGTTCTGTATCTTGCCGATGTCGTGGTAGAGGGCGCCGGTGCGCACAAGCTGGCTCTTGGCACCTATCTTGTTGGCTATCTCGGCGGCCAGGTTGCCCACCTGTATGGAGTGCTGGAAGGTGCCGGGCGCCACCTCGCTCATGCGTCGCAGCAGGTCCTTGTTCATGTCCGACAGCTCTATGAGCGTGATGTTCGACGTGAAGTTGAAAGTTTTCTCCATGATGTAGAGCAGGGGGTAGGAGCAGAACAGCATCAGCCCGTTGATGAGCAGATAGTTGAACTCGCTGTAGTCTATCTGCGTGATGTCGTTGTCGCGGATCCAGTCAAGCGCCAGGTTGATGACCACGGTGGTGCCCGTGATGAGGGCGGCCGTCCAGAAGAGCTGGGAGCGGCTGGAAAGCTCGCGCAGCGAGAAGATGGCCACCAGGCCGGCCACCTCCTCGACGGCAATGAACTCCAGGGGGTGCTGCAGCACGGCGGCGCAGATGAGCACCGTCGTGGTGTGGGCCATGAAGGCTGTTCTCGAGTCCATGAACACGCGGATGAAGATGGGCACCATGGCGAAGGGTATGATGAAGATGTGTAGCACGTTGTGGGTCACCATGAGCGAGGCCACGACCGAGAACAGCAGTATAAGGGCAAAGACCATGCCCATGGACCGGGGCTTGTCGAAGTAGTCCCGGCGATAGATCCACAGGTAGATGGTGAAGCAGATGAGCAGTATGCTGACATAGAGAATTTCGCCGAGGATGATCAAGCTCAGCTGCGCGTCGTCTTTCTGGCGCCGCTCATTCTCCTTGAAGAACGACTCAAGGATGTTGTAGGTGCGGTCGTCGACAATCTCGCCGCGGTCAATGATTTTCTGGCCGCGCTGAGCCACGCCGCTGGCCGAGGGGATGCTGCTCAGCAGGTCGTCGAGGCTGACCTCGCTGCGGTCCTTGTCGTAGGCCAGGTTCTCCATGATGTAGTCGTTGAGACTGCACTTGGCCAGCTGTTCGCGGTATTCGGCGAGCACGGGGTTGGCAAAGAGGTGCTCGTAGGCGCCGACGGCGGAGTAGAGGCGGCTCACCTGGGTGGTGGTGGCTATCTTGCCGTTGACTATGCGCACAGCCTTGGTCGTGTCGGCACGCAGCTGGTTGTACTCCGACGTGTTCATGATGCCTGCCTCATAGAGCTGGTGCAGCTGGCTGACAACGGCGTTCAGACACTCGGCCGGCACGCCGGGAATGCCGTCGGCGTAGTCCTGCCGGAACTGCTTGACTAACCTCCGTTCCACCTCGGCGTTGTAGTTGTAGTAAGGCTCAAACTGGCGCATCAGGCTGTCGCGCTCATGCTTGAGCAGGGCTTCGCTCTTGAGGATGGGGAAATCAAAGGGGGCCGTGAAGTCGCTGTAGCGCCACGGTCGGCCGCGCTCCACCTTGAAGTTGGTCTCGCTGTCGCGCGGCAGGGCCCACACGATGAGGGCTATGGTGCCGGCCACAATCAGGATTCTTACCAACAGGTTGCGCCAGTAGGTGTTCTCTATGATGTGCTTGTTCATTATCGGCAAAAGCGGCGGCTCCGCCAGGAAGCCGCCGCCGGTGAATACTTGTCGTGTTTACAGGTTGGGGTTGATCTTGCTCCACTCCGAGATGGGGGGCACGATGTTCAGCGTCACCAGCTCGTCGCGCATCTTGCACAGGTGCTCGTAGCTCTGGTCGAGCTTGGCGTTCTCCTCAGCCGTTCCCTGGGGCACCTCATACTTGGCGCCCTCCTGGGTCATGGTGGTCTTCATGGCCATCATGATGTGGTCATACTTGTCGGTCTTCACGTATGTGCCGACGGGGAAGCGGAAAGGCTCGCCGCCCATGGCGGCACGAATCATCTCTACCGAGAGGTAGGCCGGGCTCTGGAACGAGGAGCGGCCGCGCAGCTCGATAATCTTGGCGCCGCCCTTGGTGACGTCCGTCTTCATCTGCTCCCACTCCTCGGCGGGGAACTCGGCGGTGCCGATGATGTCGGTCAGCTTGCGGCCCTTAATCTCGACATGGCTGCCGAAGACGGCCATCTGCTCGCCGTGGCCGCCGTAGGTGGCACAACCGGTAATCTCGTTCTGCATCACGCCGAACTTCTTGGCCAGGGCCGACTGCAGGCGGGTGGTGTCGAGGCCGGCCAGGGTGGTCACCTGGCCGGGCTTCAGGCCTGAGTAGAGCAGCGTGACCAGACCGGTGAGGTCGGCGGGGTTGAAGATGATGACGACGTGCTTCACGTCGGGGCAGTATTTCTTGATGTTCTGGCCCAGCTCCTCGGCTATCTTACAGTTGCCGGCCAGCAGGTCTTCGCGGGTCATGCCGGCCTTGCGGGGGGCACCGCCGCTGGAAATGATGTACTTGGCGTTATTGAAGGCTTCCTCGGCGTCGGTGGTTGCCACGATGTTCACATCGTCAAAACCGCTCTGGCGCATCTCCTCGGCCACGCCTTCGGGCGAGAATACGTCGTACAGACAGATTTCACTTGTCAGACCCATCATCAGGGCGGTCTGAGCCATGTTCGAGCCAATCATGCCGGCTGCGCCGACGATGACCAGTTTGTCGTTTGTTAATGTTGCCATGTTGATTTACGAATTACTGTTTTGTTTTTTCAATGAGTGGTGCAAAGATACAAAAAAAGCAGGACTTTCGATGGTTTTAATTATTAATGTGTGTTAATCGTTTGAATTTGTGACGCAATCTTCGTACCTTTGTAAACTCTAAATAGCAAAAACATGACTATGAGGAAACCTTTCTTAACTTTAATGGCTGGGGCTGTCATGGCTACAGCCTGTCAGCAGACGCAGCAAGCCTCCACGCCGGCCGGCGAGGAGACGCTCAACGTGCCGGAGTGCATAGTAACGTCGGTGCCCGACTCACTGGGCTACGACAAGTTCTACACCAAGTATGTGGACGTGAACGGCATACCGCTCATCTCGTCGTGGCGCGTGCCCGACTCAGCCTTTGTCGCCGCCCACCGCACGCTCTACGCCATGACGTCGATGCTGCCCACGGCCGTGCTCGACTCCATGGTCAGCCGCGGCACCCGTGTGGCCATCATGGCCCGCTACGAGGGTACGACCGATATCCCTGAGCACCGCCACCTGGCCAGCGACACCACGCTGAACTGGGACCTCCGCGCCCGCGGCCTGGGCGGCGACCTGGAGCTGCCGCTGACCTCGTGCGCCGAAGAGAACGTACTGGGCTACCAGATAGATAAATACCACGCTGAGGACATCCTGGTACACGAGTTTGCCCACTCCATACATCTTATCGGACTGATGCTGGCCGTGCCCGACTTCGACTCAAGGCTGCGCCAATGCTATGAAAACGCCAAGGCCAAAGGCCTGCTGAAGGGCACCTACCGCGAAACCGACAAGGAGGAGTACATGGCCGAGGCCGTGCAGGACTGGTTCAACGTGAACGCCGAGATGGACCACGCCGACGGCAAGCACAACTGGTGCAACACCCGCGAGGAGCTGCAGCAGTACGACCCGGACCTCTACCAGCTGCTCTCGGAATACTTCCCGCCGACCAAGCTGCAGATCAGCAAGCACCCTAAAGTCAACATCCATCACCAGCAGTGACCCCCTATATGCCATGCTGATAAGTAAGGACACATACATGCGCCGGCGCGCCCGGCTGAAGCGCGACATGGAGAGCGGACTGCTGCTCTTCATAGGCAACGACGAGGTAGGCATGAACTATGCCGACAACACCTACCGCTTCCGTCAGGACTCAACGTTCCTCTATTTCTTCGGCCTTGACTACGCCGGCCTGGCTGCCGTCATCGACGTTGACAACGACTGTGAAATCATCTTCGGCAACGAGCTCACCATCGACGACATCGTGTGGACCGGCACGCAGCCCTCGCTCAGAGAGAAGGCCCAGGCCGTGGGCATCGGCCACACCATGCCCCTGGACAACCTGAAAACCTGTATAGACCGTGCCCGTCAGCAGGGACAGACGGTTCACTTCCTGCCGCCCTACCGCGGCGACCACCGCGTGTGGCTGTGGGAACTGCTTGGCGTAGAGCCGAAGGCACAGCCGGCTGCGGCCTCGGTGCCGCTGATCAAGGCCATCGTCAGCCAGCGCAACTACAAGGACGACGAGGAAGTCAGGCTGATAGAAGCGTCGGTAGACCTGAGCACCGAGATGCACTTAGCCGCCTATCGCACCGTGCGCCCCGGCATTCATGAGAGCCAGGTGGCCGCCGCCGTCGAGGAGGTGGCCTGCCGTCACGGCAACGCGCTGGCATTCCCCACCATTGCCACCGTGCAGGGCCAGGTGCTGCACAACCACGGCTTCATTCACGACCTCCGCGAGGGCGACATCTTCCTGCTCGACGCCGGTGCTGAAACCCGCTCGCACTACGCCGGCGACCTGTCGTCGTCGATGCCCGTAGGCCGGCGGTTCACCCAGCGCCAGGCCGAGGTCTACGAGATTCACCTGCGCAGCTTCTGGGCGGCCGTCGGCAAGCTGCAACTCGGCGTGCCCTTCCGCGAAGCCCACCTGGCCGCCGCCACCGAGATAGCCCGCGGCATGAAGGAGCTGGGGCTGATGAAGGGCGACCCCGCCGAGGCGGCCGCCACGGGGGCCTACGCCCTGTTCTTTCCCTGCGGGCTGGGCCACATGGTGGGCCTCGACGTCCACAACATGGAGAACCTGGGCGAGCAGTATGTCGGCTATGCCGATGGTCAGCAGAAGTCTACACAGTTTGGGTTCAAGTCGCTGCGGTTGGCACGTCCGCTGGAGCCGGGCTTCGTCTTCACCGTCGAGCCGGGCATATACTTCATACCTGAGCTGATGGACCGCTGGGAGGCCGAGGGGCAGTTCCGCGACTTCATCTGCTACGACCGGCTCGGCCCGTGGCGCGACTTTACCGGCCTGCGCAACGAGCTGAACTACGTCATGACCGCACAGGGCCCGCGGCTGCTGGGCAATGTCAAGAAGCCCATGACCATCGCCGAGGTGTACGAAGCCAAGGAGTCGTAGGCGATGGTCATCCTCAGAATACGGCCATTAGGGTTCTTCTCCATCGTGACCGCCGAACTGAAGCGCGTGGCTTCGTCAGGCAGATTCATGATGGTAGAGGGGACGCTGCACCCCGGACAGACGGGCGACGGGCAGGAAGCGCTACACCAGCTGGCGCAACTCTGCGACGAGCTGACGGCCGACAACCTGTACAAGCGCTATGCCAACAGAAAAGTGTTTCCCCACACGCAGGACTTCTGGACTACCGACAACACAGCCGTGAGGTTGCACGTCAAGCTCATGGCCGACCAGCGGCTGCATAAGGCCATCAGACTCGCTGCCACGCTCGACGTACCCATGCTCTACGTGGACAGCGAGCAGTCGCGGCTGAACATCGACGAGCGGCTGACGCTGGACGAGGACTGCCGGGCGACGCCCGTCATGAACTTCAGCCGGAACGACGAAGGCACTGTCTACCGCCTGCAGCTGCGCATAGGCGAGCGGCTGATAGAGGCCCCCTGCGATCACCGGCTCACCGTGCTGACCCACGAGCCAGGTCTCTTCACGCTCGACGGCACCGTCTGCCAGCTCGACGAGGGCTTCAGCGGCCAGCTGCTCATGCCCTTTACGAAGAAGGCTGAGGTGGTGATACCACGTAGGATAGAGAACGACTACTTCCGCCGCTTCATACTCAGACACGTAGTGCGGGCCGAGATCAATGCCGAGGGGTTTGACATAGAGGACTGCAGCGTAGCACCACTGCCATGCCTCATGACGAACAAGACCGTTGACGGCCGCCAGATACTGACGCTGCGCTTCAGATATGGCAACACAGAGTTCAGCCCCGACAGCCGGCGCAGCGGTCAGGTGACGCTGACCGAGACGGGCGACAGCTTCCGCTCCAGGCGCCAAAAGCGCGACAGACAACGCGAAGAACAGCTCGCACAACTCCTGACGCAGACGGGCGTACAGATGACGGCCGACGGCCACATCGCCTTCCCAACCACAGCCGACATGGTGAACTGGCTGCGACAGCAAGGGGCCACGCTCAGGGCGCAGGGGTTCAATGTGGTGCAGCCCTCGTCACACCATTATTACATAGGCCCGCTCAACGTGGAACAAAGTGACCAGTGGCAAAACGACTGGCTGCAGACCAACGTCACCATCGTGCTGGACGACGGCCGGCTGAGAATACCGTTCTACGAGCTGCGCGACACCATCCTGCGCGGCGAACAGGAATACATGCTGCCTACGGGCGAAGTGCTGCTTATACCTGAGGAGTGGCTGCAGCGATATGCCGACCTGCTGCTGGTGGGCACCAGGAGTGGACAGGGATTCCGCCGTCACCGCTGCCAGACAGAGGGCGGCCAACAGCCGTCAACACTACACGGCGAGCAGCCATTGACCGTCCGCACAGAACCGCCGGCAGCGCTCCGTGCCACCCTGCGGCCCTACCAGGTGGCTGGCTTCCAGTGGCTATGGAATAATCTTATGGCACGGGCGGGCTGCTGTCTCAGCGACGAGATGGGCTTGGGTAAGACTCTCCAGACCATCGCCCTGCTGCTGAAATACAAAGAGGAAACCAAGGCTGCCACTGCCCCTCAGCCCGCCCCCGGCATGCTCTTCACCGAGGAGGAGATGCAGGGCACCTCCCCCCTTCACCAAGAAGAGTCCCTTCACCCTTCACCCTTCACCTTCCACCTTTCACCTAAGAAAAAACCTTCACCGAAACCAGCCCTCGTGGTAGCCCCGGCCTCGGTAGTCCACAACTGGCGCAACGAACTACAGCGCTTCGCACCCTCGTTGCTGACGCTGACCTACACCGGCGATGTCAACCAGCGACGCGACAAACGCAAGACGCTCACCCAGTGGGACGTCGTGCTGACAACCTACCGCACCCTGCTCAACGATATCGGCCACCTGTCTGAACTGCCGTTCAGCGTCGCCGTGTTCGACGAGAGCCAGGCTTTCAAGACAGCCTCATCGCAGATACACCAGGCGGTGAAATCCCTGCAGGCTGAACACTGCATAGCCCTGAGCGGTACGCCCGTGGAAAACAATCTCATGGAACTGTGGAGCCTGATGAATGTGCTGGTCCCCAACCTGCTGGGCGACGCGAAGAGCTTCCAGCAGTCGTTTGTGGCACCCATTGCCCGACAAATGGAAGAGAGTCGCAGCCAACTGCTGCGCCGGCTGATAAAACCCTATTTTCTGAAACGTACCAAGGAAGAAGTGCTCAGCGACCTGCCTGAGCGGCAGGACGAGGTGGTGGTATGCAGCATGACCGACCAGCAAGCAAGCCTATATGCCAGCGAACTCTCACAGGCCCGCAACGAATGGCTCGACCCGCAGACACCGCAGCACAGCCGCCAGATGAACATCCTCGCCGCCATACAGCGGCTGCGCCAGATAGCCAACGGCGAGGGCAAGATGGCTGTGGTCTTCGAACATCTGGAAAACCTGCGCTCCACCCGCCACAAGGTGCTCATCTTCAGCGAGTATGTCAGCCTGCTGGAACATGTGGCCGAGGGCATGCGGAGCCGGGATTGGCAGTATGACCTGCTGACGGGCCAAACCCAGCACCGCGAGCAGGTGATAGCCCACTTCCAGCAGACCGCCGACACGCAGTTCTTCCTCATTTCACTCAAAGCCGGCGGCGTAGGACTCAACCTGACCGCCGCCGACTATGTTTTCCTGCTCGACCCCTGGTGGAACCAGTCAGCCGAGGAGCAGGCTATTGCGCGTGCTCACCGCATTGGGCAGCACCATCCTGTCTTCGTCTACCGCTTCGTCACCGCCGACACGCTTGAGGAGCAGATCCTGAACATGCAGGAGCGCAAGCAAACGCTCATCGACAGCGTCATGCCCTTCATCTGCGATGCGGGGGATGCGGCAGGCGTATGACAGCTTTTACACCAAGTGCCTGATGAGGTCTTCACGCTCGCCGGGCAGCATGTCGATGACGGGAATCTCTATCATCGTGTAGCAACCGGGCTGTAGGCGCATGGAGGCGCGGGCCACGTTGACCAGCACTTGACCGGTGAGCGCTGGGTTGTTGATGCTCATGTTGAACTCCAGGCGCTGGTTCTGGGTCTTGCCGCTGACACCCTTGCGCACCAGGTTCACACCGTGGCCCATGTCGCGCACATCGTCAACACTGTCTACCTGGAACACGTGGGTCTCATCAGAGGCGAAGTAGGGGTCGGCCTTGATGGCTGCCGTCACCTCGTCGAGGCTGGCGCCGTCCTCCAACTCCACGTAAACCATGCGGCGATGGATGCCCTCGCCCAGGGGAATGGTCATCGACAGGGCATTCTTGACACCCGCCTTAGAACGGACGCACACCGAGTGGCCCATCGACATGCCGGGACCGAAGTTGGTATAGCTCAGACCCTTAGGGGCCAGGCTCTGCATGAGCGTGCGGACAATGCTGTCAGAACCGGGATCCCATCCGGCTGCAATGACGCTGACGGTGCCCGTCTCCTTGTTGATGGGAGTAAGGGCGGCACGGTAGTCGAGGATGCTGGTGTGGATGTCGAACGAGTCGACGGTGTTGATGCCTAAAGGCAGTATCTGACGGGCATACGCCTCGCACGAACGGGTGGGTGTAGCCAATATCGCCACGTCAACGTCCTTCAGCTCGCTGATGTCCTTCACTACGTCATACGGTGCCAGCTCGGCGGGTTTGTTCTCAGCACCCTGACGGCGCACGATGCCTGCTACTTCAAAGTCGGGCGCGGCTTCTAAGGCCTGCAGTGCAAACTGCCCGATGTTGCCGTAACCTACTACGGCGGCTCTGATTTTTTTCATGTTGCTTGTTATACTTTTTGTTGGTTGTTGGTCGTAATTCGGGTGCAAAATTACATATTTTTTGCGAAATATCTAACAAAATGAAAGAAAATCTTTGCTTCGGCTTTCATTTCATGCGCTGCCACCCCTGCATGCCGGACAAATGCCCTTTGCCATGTAGTTGATACTCTGCAGTTCATAGCCCTCTGGCAGCGGGACGGCGGGAATAGGCACGTCGGTCAGACAGAACGTGCGGTGGCACCGCTCGCAGTAGAAGTGGACGTGCTGGTCGTCGTCGTGCTCATGGCCGTCGTGGCTGTGGCACAGCTCATAGCGCACACCGTCGCTCCCGTCCTCCAGCACATGGACCAGATGGTGCTCGCGAAACAGCGTCAGCACCCGGAACACCCCCGACTTGTCAATCGACAGAATCTTGTATTCCAGTTCCAACAAAGACATTGGCCGCCCGGCGGTGGCCAGTGTCTTTGCTACCACAATGCGGTTGGCAGTAGGCTTAATGCCATGAGCGGCCAACAGCGCCTCACACTCTTCTGCTTTCACCTTCAGTCCTTTCTACTACGAATTACACGAATTTTACAAATTTTTTGCCACGTCTACCCACGAAAATAAAATTCGTATAATTCGTATAATTCGTAGTCATAACTTCCCCGTATAATCCGAAGTTATTAGCTTATGCGTTCGCTTAGAGCTTCCACATCTGCGTGTCGTTGAAGTAGTCGATACGCATGGCCCGGCGCACCTCGTCCATCGTCTGTGCACCCACCTCGCGGGCCTGCTCGGTACCCTTGCGCAGTATGTTCTGTATCTCGGCAATGTCTTGCTCCAGCTCGGCCCGCCGCTGGCGCATGGGTTCCAGGAACTTGTTGAGCACCTCGTTCAGAAACTTCTTGCACTTCATGTCGCCCAGGCCGCCACGCTCGTAGTGGGCCTTCAGCTCGTCCAGGTTCTGGTACTCAGGCCAGAAGTTCTGAAAGTCCTGGTCGGTGGAGAAAGCATCGAGATAGGTAAACACGGCGTTGCCCTCCACGTGGCCGGGGTCGCTCACGTTCAGGTGGGTGGGGTCGGTGTACATCGACCGCACCTTCTGCCACACCTCGTCCTTCGAGTCGGAGAGGTAGATGCAGTTGCCCAGCGACTTCGACATCTTTTCCTTGCCGTCGGTGCCCGGCAAGCGGCGTGCCGTCTGATTCTCAGGCAGCATGATGTTGGGCTCCACCAGCACCGGGGCGTAGGTGTTGTTGAATCGGTTCACCAGTTCGCGCGTCACCTCCAGCATCGGCTCCTGGTCCTCGCCGGCGGGCACCGTCGTGGCCTTGAACAGCGTGATGTCGGCAGCCTGGCTCACGGGGTAGCAGAAGAAGCCCAGAGGAATACTCTCGCCCTCGAAGCCGCGCATCTTGATCTCGGTCTTCACGGTGGGGTTGCGCTGTACGCGGCTCACCGAGATGAGGTTCATCAGGTAAGTGGTCAGCTCGGCCAGCTCGGGTATGTGGCTCTGTATGAAGATGACGCATTTCTCAGGGTCGAGACCCGCCGACAGGTAGTCCAATGCCACCTGGATGATGCTTTGACGCAGCTTATCGGGGTTGTCGGCGTTGTCGGTCAGTGCCTGCACGTCGGCCATGAATACAAACATTCGGTCGTAGTTGCCTGCATTCTGCAGCTCTACGCGGCGGCGCAGCGAACCCACGTAGTGCCCCAGG